>DIHJ01000041.1:3478-7186 GCA_002420105.1 Nitrospira sp. UBA5699 | reverse complement strand
CGATGGCGGTCTTGCCGACGCCCGATTCGCCGATCAACACTGGATTGTTCTTGGTGCGACGGCTGAGGATCTGGAGCACGCGTTCGATTTCGTCCGCCCGTCCGATCACGGGATCGAGCTGGCCTTCCTGCGCCATCTGGGTGAGGTCGCGCCCGAATTCATCCAGCGCCGGCGTGTTGCTCTTCCGGTCGCGTTCCCGGGGCGCGGACTTTCGAAGGAACGTCACCGTCAATTGCCTGGCGGTCAGGAGGTTGGCGCCGAGGCTGCGGAGGATCTTGCCCCCGATCCCCTCTTCTTCGCGCAGCAACCCCAGCAGGAGATGCTCGCTGCCGATATGATTGTGGCCGAGGAGGCGGGCTTCTTCGACGCCGTACTCGATCACCTTTTTGACGCGGGGGCTGAACGGAATCTCGCCGAAGGTCATCGTGGTTCCCCCTCCCGGCAGGTTCCGCTCGATTTCCAGGCGGATCTGCTCGGTCGAGAGCCCCATCTTCTTCAGGATCATCAGGGCAATGCCATCGGATTCGCGGAGAATGGCTAGAACGAGATGTTCCGTTCCGAGATAGTCATTCTGATGACGCTCGGCTTCTTCCCGCGCCAGGATGATGATCTTCCGACCCTTGTCCGTGAATCGTTCGAACATCCTGCCTCCTTATAGATGGGGGTCTGTACGTATGGCTATCGGCGCAAACCCTTCGAAAAATCTGGCCTAATTCTAACTAGAAGGGAATGGAGTGTCAAGGTTGCGAAACAATCGTGTCGCATCGAATGCGGACGGAAATCGGACGGTGCGATCGCGTGACGTCCTTTCGTTGACTTCAAAAGACCCATCCCGATAGAATCCCGCACCTTTCGACGGATTGCACTGCACTTCTCGGGGCGGAACGAGTCGATGAAAAGCAAAAGCATCGGGATTCTCACGAAGCCCAAATTCCCGGAAGTCAAGACGACCCTGCAGGCGGTTGTCAGCTGGCTGCGCGCCCGGAACATCGACGTGATCCTGGATACGACGTCGGCGACGCTTCTCGGAGAAAGCGGCGGGATCCAGAAAACCCAGCTGGCCGGCAGAGCCGATGTCCTGCTGGTTCTGGGGGGCGATGGGACGATGCTCAATGCGGCCCGGCTGGCCGGCGATCGTGGTATCCCCATTCTCGGAGTCAATATGGGCGGACTGGGATTTCTCACCGAGGTGCGGTTGGACAATCTGTATCCGTCGCTGGACCGGGTCTTCGCAAACGATTTCGTCCTCGATGAGCGGCTGATGCTCGGCACCCATATCCATCGTCACGGGGAAACCGTCGCGCAGGGCATGGTGCTCAACGACGTCGTGGTCAGCAAAGGGACCCTGGCCCGCATGATCGAGTTGAAAATCGCGATCCAGGGCCAGTTCGTGACGAATCTGCGCGGAGACGGATTGATCGTGAGCACGCCGACCGGATCGACGGCCTACTCCCTGTCCGCCGGCGGTCCCATCATCAATCCGGCGGTACACTCGTTGATCCTCACGCCGATTTGTCCTCATACCCTCACCCATCGTCCCGTGATCGTGCCGGACGATGTGGAAATCGAGGTGACGCTGACGAGCCGGGATGAAGGGGCGATGGCCACGCTCGACGGACAGGTCGGAGTCGCGCTGACCCAGGGCGATACGGTCGTGTTGAAGGGGTCGGAGTCCCGGACCAGACTGATCCGTTTTCCCGAAACCAGTTACTACGAAGTCATCAGGGAAAAACTCAAATGGGGCGACGGTTGAGCGGAAAGGGGCGAGCGCGGGGTCTCAGGCCTTCCCGCGCTCGATGACGTCGAGCATTTCTTCGTTGGTGGCGAACTTGAATTCGCCGATACAATCGGAAGCCCCCTTGTGAGCCTTCTCCGCCGCCTCGAGCACGCGCAGACCCTTGACATCAACCGGGCGGCTCTTGCGATCCTTTAGCAAGGTATGCAGCTTGTCGAGCACGGTCTTGGCCTGGCTGCCGGCCGTCCTGCCGCTCAGATACCGGCTGACGACCTCCGCGCACCAGTCGCCGTCCCGCTTGGCGACCCCGACGAGACCTTCGCTCGCCTTTCTCGCCCAGCCGGCGAGGAACACGCCTTCGACAATCTTTCCGCTGGCTTCGTCATACGCCTGGAAGAGGGAGTCGTCCGGGTCGTTGCCGGTCTTGTTCGGGCAGGTCACGTACACGCCGTTCTTGTACGGCAGACCGACGGTCTCATCCACCTTGTCGCCGACGGCGAACACGACGCTGTCGCAGGGAAACTCGTAGTACTGCTTGAGTCCGACTGCGGCGGTGTCCTCGCCTTTCGGCTCCAGTTTGTTCTCCTCCATCTCCAGGCCGCGCATCCGGTTGTTGGCATCCACGAGAATGCGCTTCGGTGAGGCGAGGAACTTGAACCCCATTTTGGTCTCGCTCACCTTGGGCTCGCACTTGGTGAATTCGTCGGTCAGGCCCTTCAACACCTCGTCGGCGTTTTGTCCCACGGCGGCAAGGCGATCCTTGATGCGGGCGAACTCCGCGGTGATGCCCTCCAGATCCATGTTCGCGCAGACCATCCGGATTTCCTTGGGATTGTATTTCCGCTCGACCGGCCCGCGGCGCGCGATGGCGGTCACCCGTTCCACCTTCTTGTAGCGGATCAGCCAATGCGCGATGTCGACCATCACGTCTCCTACGCCGATCACCGCCACATGTTTCCCCATCTCGAACGGCCGGTCGCCGAATCCGGGCAGCCGGTTGAAATGGTAGACGACGTCTTTCGCATGGTACACGCCCTTGGCCGAGTCCCCTTCCACGCCGATCGCCTTGGTGCCTTGCGCCCCGATCGAAAAGACGACCGCGCTGGCCCCCAATCCGCGCAATTCCTCGACGGTCAGATCCTTGCCGTTCCCGATGGACACGTTGCCCAGGTAATGGATGTTCGGCTGCTCGAGCATGTCCCAATACTGTTTCTTGAGACCGCCGCGCAGCTTGAGCTTGGCCGGAAAAATTCCGTATTCCGCCAACCCGCCGAACTTGATATCGCGATTGAGGATGATGACTTCATGACCGGCCTTGGCCAGCGAACCGGCGACGGCCATTCCTGCCGGTCCCGCACCGGCGACAATAACCACGTGCGCATTCTTCCCGCTCATGCGTTGTTCCCTAGGTAAAGTAGATAAAGAAACGTCCAGAAGTCCAAAAGTTCCGCGGACTTTAGCATAGGCGTTCTCGGACTGTCAAAATGCACCGTTGCCGGGCGCCGTCATCCGCCGGCGCTTCCGACCGGCCCCCCTGGTTCGGTCATGCGCCAGGGGTCGAGCAGAGCGGCCAGACGCTTTTCCGGCAGCACTTTCTGTTCGCGCGCCACCTCACGGACCGTCTTGCCGGACTTGTAGGCGTCTTTCGCCAGTTTGGCCGCCGCTTCATAGCCGATCTCCGGCGCAAGGGCCGTGCACATGGCCAGACTCTCCTCGATCAAGCTCTTGCAGCGTTCCTCATTGGCCTTGATTCCCTCCACGCACTTGGCGGCGAAGTTGTCGGCGGCGGTCGCGAGCAACTCGATCGATTGCAGCAGATTGTAAGCCATGACGGGCAGCATCACGATCAGTTCGAAGTTGGCCGCCTGGCCCCCGACGGTCACCGTGACATCGTTGCCGATGACCTGCGCGCAGACCATCGTTACGGATTCGGCGATGACGGGATTCACTTTGCCCGGCATGATCGACGAGCC
>DIHJ01000041.1:3000-3323 GCA_002420105.1 Nitrospira sp. UBA5699 | reverse complement strand
ATATCGTTGGCGATTTTCATCAGGCTTACGGCCAGGGTGCGTAAGGCTCCGCTGGCCTCCACCAGCGCATCCTGCGCCGATTGCGCCTCAAAGTGGTTCTTGGCTTCCTTGAAAAGACAGCCGGTTTCTTTGGAAATGATCGCCGTCACTTTCGAAGCAAACTTCGGGTGGCAATTCAACCCGGTGCCGACAGCCGTGCCGCCCAGCGCGACTTCGCTCAAGGCTTCCTGGGCGCGTTTCATCCTGGCGATGCCCAGTTCGATCTGCCTGGCGTATCCGCCGAACTCCTGGCCCAGGCGGACCGGCGTCGCGTCCTGCAGATG
>DIHJ01000041.1:2691-2828 GCA_002420105.1 Nitrospira sp. UBA5699 | reverse complement strand
GACGCCGCGATGTGGATGGCCGTGGGGATGACGTCGTTGCTCGACTGGCCGAGATTCACGTGATCGTTGGGGTGGACCAGCTTGCTGCCGCGCGCTCCGCCCAACAGTTCGGTCGCGCGGTTCGAAATGACTTCGTT
>DIHJ01000041.1:0-2631 GCA_002420105.1 Nitrospira sp. UBA5699 | reverse complement strand
GTGTTCATGTTCGTGGAGGTGCCGGAACCGGTTTGGAAAATGTCGACCGGGAATTCCGCGTCGAGTTTGCCGTCCACGACTTCCGTCGCCGCCTGCCTGATGGCGTCGGCGTGCTTCTTGTCGAGCAGTCCGAGCGCATGGTTGACCGAGGCAGCCGCCCGTTTGATCAGCCCCATGGCTCGAATGACGGAGCGCGGCATCCGGAGCGGACTGATCGGGAAGTTTTCGATCGCCCGGGCGGTTTGGACTCCGTAATAGGCATCGGCCGGCACGGCCAGTTCCCCCATCGTATCGCGTTCGATTCGTGTCGCTGCGGTCACTTTCGCGTTGCGGTTCTGCTTCATGCGCGTCACTCCATCAGTAAGGGTTCTCACTCGCCGCGGGCGCCATGATAAACTCAGGCCGACCGCTTCCACAAGAGCATCCGGTGATGGACGCCTCACGATTTACCGTTCACGCCTACGCCGGTTACAAAGGGGAGGAAACTCCCCGCTCCTTTACGCTCGAGGGGGCGACTTTTCTCGTCCTTGACGTGATCGCACGTTGGTACAGCGAGACTCACAGCTATTTCCGTATCAGAGCCGACGACGGCCACCGGTACGTGCTGCGCTATGATTTGGATGAGGGGCTGTGGGAACTGGTGATGCGCGAATGGGCGGATGGGGCGTAGTGTCGCCGGGCCGCCGGGAGAGCCCGATGCAGATGGGCGCGCTCCGCGTGTCCGTGCGGCTCGACTCAGTGGCAGCGGCCCGTCCCGTGATCCGTGAACGTTTTTCCGGCTTCCGGCACGAACTCCCACTCATAACTGCGGGGATGCAAGGTCAGTTTGAGCACGCCGAACGTGTCATCGTTCCGGGCCGCGCTCTCAGGTTTGACGGCGCCGAACCGGAAGTGACTCCGTCCGCCCGTACCGACGACGAAGGATCGGATGCCGGTCACGGGGTCGAGTCGGCCGCGCGCGTCCAACGGCTCCAGTCGCTCATAACTGTGGTCGTGCCCCGTGAGGACGACGTCCACGCCGAACGCATACAGGGTTTCCCAGACGGATTCGAGCGCCGCATGGTCGCCGTGCAGCCCGGAGGAAAAGCGGGGGTGATGCCAATAGGCCAGCGTGCAGACGGTCCTGTGCTTTGCCAGGTCCTCGCGCAGCCATGCCAGTTGCGCGGAGTGCGCCCCGCAGAGAATGAGCCTGCAGGCATCGTTGCTGTTCACGGCGATGATATGCCACGCGCCGAGGTCGAAACTGTAATAGCCCTTCGCCGGATCGCCGGCTGCCGCGCCGAAATAGGCGAAGTAGCCATCCCCTCCTCGTTCGTGGTTGCCGGGACTGGGATGCGTGAGGAACTTGAAGCGTCCCCAGGCGGGGTCGTATGAACCGCGGAACTGAGCCAGTGAGCCGTCATCGTATTGATGATCGCCCAACGTCAGCACCGCCGCCAAATTCACGATGGTCGCCAGCAGATCGGAGGTGGCCCGTTGCCTGCAGGAAGTCGCCGTGCCGCGGCCGTCGTGGAAGTCCTTGTCGTCCGGAGCGCAGGCGATATCGCCGGCGGCGGCAATGACCGGGTCATTCGCGCCGACCCCGGCCTCGGTCGCCGCCGCTTCCGGCGGGCCGGCTCGTGCGGAGGCGATGAAGAGGTTCCCCTCCCCCGGTTCCGTCACCGGACATCCCAGGCCGATGGCGATCGCCAAGATCCTCACCCACCGTCGCATCCTCCTCCGCTCATCCGCAGGGTCATGATGGCGACAGTGTATCAAAGAGGAGGGATAAGTACGAGAAGAGAAGAAGCGTCTCGGATCATACGGCAGAGAGCCCCGCTGGAGCGGGGCTCTCCTGCTGCCGATCCGTCCGAGCCGTTTATCACACGATCTTGACGTCGATGGATTTGGGCTTCACTTTCTCGGTCTTTGGCAGATGAAGATTCAAGACGCCGTCTTTATACTCGGCTTTGACCGCGCCTTCGTCGACCGATTCGGGAAGCGTGAAGCTGCGCACAAAGGTTCCGTACGACCGCTCCACCCGATGGTATTTCTTGCCCTTCTCCTCCTTCTCCTGCCGACGCTCGCCCTGGATCGTCAGGACCCCGTTTTCCACAGTCACTTTGACGTCGTCCTTCTTGACTTCGGGCAATTCGGCCTTGATCAAATATTCCCCGTCGGTCTCGCTGATGTCCACCGTCGGCATCCAGTCCGCAACGGTCAGAGCCTCCTTTCCCGTCTCCTTCAACGACGGGCGGGCAAACATGCGATTCAGCCGCACGGTCATGTCTTCCAGCTCGCGAAACGGATCCCACCGTACAAGCGCCATAACTGATCCTCCTGTGTGAATGGTCAACGGCTGCCGCGGTTCTTGGTGCGCGCGGCCTCGATTTGCCTGTCCTGCCGAGCAGATAATTCGGGGAGCGGGCGAGTCAAGGGGCCGGCACCGGTTGCCGCCGGGGAAGTCTAGGAGCGTTGCTCGACCGGCACATAGGGCCGGTTGTGCTCGCCCGCGTAAATCTGATCGGGACGGAAGAGCTTGTTTTCCCGCAACTGCTCGAACCAATGGGCCAGCCAGCCGGACACGCGGGCCATCGCGAAGAGCGGAGTGAACAGATCGGTGTCGATTCCCATCTTGTCGTAAATGATGCC
>DIHJ01000045.1:581-5776 GCA_002420105.1 Nitrospira sp. UBA5699 | reverse complement strand
ATCAACGCGCGGTTGGCGTCGTCATGCTCCAGAAACGGCACCAACGCCGTCGCCACGCTGACGACCTGCTTCGGCGAAACGTCCATGTACTCGACCTTGTCGGGCGTCACCGTGACGAAGTCTCCACCGGATCGCGCCGATACCGTTTCCGAAACGAGCCGCCCCGAGCCGTCCACTTTGGAGTTGGCCTGGGCGATGAGGTACTTGTCGCCTTCGATCGCGGAGAGAAACTCGATCTGATCCGTCACGCGGCCCTTCTCGACCCGGCGATACGGAGCCTCGATGAAGCCGAACTCATTGATGCGCGCATACGTCGCCAACGAGGTGATCAACCCGATGTTCGGACCTTCAGGCGTTTCGATCGGGCAGATGCGGCTATAGTGGGACGGATGGACGTCGCGGACTTCGAATCCGGCCCGTTCCCGCGTCAGACCGCCCGGCCCGAGGGCCGAGAGACGGCGCTTGTGCGTGATCTCGGCCAGGGGGTTCGTCTGGTCCATGAACTGGGACAGCTGGCTGCTGCTGAAGAACTCCTTCACCGCGGCCACGACCGGCTTCGCGTTGATCAGGTCGTGCGGCAGCACGGTTTCCATGTCGAGCAGGTTCATCCGTTCCTTGATGCTGCGTTCCATGCGGACCAGGCCCAGACGGAACTGATTCTCGAGGAGCTCGCCGACCGAGCGGACGCGACGATTCCCCAAATGGTCGATGTCGTCGATCTCGCCCTTGCCCATCTTCAGATTCACGAGGTAGCGGATCACCTCGACGATGTCCTGGGCGGTCAGGGTCCGTTGCTCCAACGGAAGATCGAGCCCCAGCTTCTTGTTCAGCTTTAAGCGTCCGACCGGGGACAGATCGTACCGTTTGGAATTCAGGAACAGATTGTCGAACAGCGCACGGGCCGTTTCCACGGACGGGGTTTCACCCGGACGCAGGCGACGATAGATCTCGACCATCGCCTCTTCCTTCGAGCCGGTGCGCTCCATCTCCAACGTATCGAGGATGACGGGCGTCGTGGTCGCGGCATCGAAGAAGATGATCTTGAACTCTTCGATCTCGCTCTCAAGGATCTTCTCGATGATCTCGGCGGTCAGGCGCTGATTTTTCTCCGCCAGCTTGTTCTTCTTGGCGTCGACCAGTTCGCTCAGCACGGCGCGACCCACCAGTTCGTTCGGCGACAGCGGAATCTCTTTGACGCCGGCCGCCTTGAGCTTGGCGATGAGTCCCTTCGTCAGCTTGGCGCCTTCGCGCACGAGCGGCTCTTTGCCGCCCTTCTCGACGACCTCCGTCGAACAGCGCATCCCCTGGTGAATCTCGGGGTCGAGCTTGCGCATCAGCTTGCCCTTCACCACCCGGATCTCTTCGACCGGATAGTACATCTTGAGCAGGTCGTCGCTCGAAAAACCGAATGCCTTGAGCAGAATCGTCGCCGGCATCTTCCGGCGGCGGTCGATGCGGACGTACAGAATGTCCCGCGCGTCAAATTCGAAATCCAGCCAGGACCCGCGGTAGGGAATGATCCGGGCGGAGTACAACACCTTACCGCTTGCGTGGGTGCGCCCCTTGTCGTGTGTGAACGAGGCGCCGGGCGAACGATGCAGCTGGCTGACGACGACGCGTTCCGTGCCGTTGACGATGAACGTCCCGCGCTCGGTCATCAGCGGCAACTCGCCGACGTAGACTTCCTGCTCGCGGACGTCGAGAACTTTTTTCTTGGGGCCCTTGTCTTCCTTGTCGAAGACCACCAGCCGCACCCGCAACTTGAGCGGCACGGCGAAGGTCATGCCCTGCTCAAGGCATTCCCGTTCATCATACTTGGGCGTCCCCAAGGTATAGCTCGTAAACTCCAAGATGGCCGTATTGTTGTAATCCGGGATCGGAAACACGCTCGCCAGGGCCGCTTGCAGTCCATGATCTTTCCGTCGTTCCGGCTCAACTTCAAACTGAAGAAACTCCTCGTACGAACGCTTCTGGATCTCGATGAGATCCGGAATGTCGATGCTCGTGCGAATACGAGAAAAATCCTTCCGTTCGACGAACTCTTGTAGAGTCGTTTCGGGCATTCCGCGGTCCTCCGCTACAATGGTTGGGCTTGGGCACCCGCCGGCGGCGGGTGCCCGCAGATGCAGAACGGGTCGAGCTTACTTGATCTCGACTTTTGCGCCGCTCTCTTCGAGTTTCTTCTTCATGGTGTCGGCTTCTTCCTTCGCCACACCGGTCTTGACGGGCTTGGGAGCGGCTTCCACGAGGTCCTTGGCTTCCTTCAGGCCGAGGTTCGTGAGCTCGCGGACCACCTTGATGATCTGAATCTTCTTGTCGGCCGGCGCGGAGGCCAGGACGACGTCGAACGCGGTCTTTTCTTCGGCGGGCGCGGCCGCCGCACCGGCGGCAGGCGCGGCGGTAACGGCAACAGGCGCGGCGGCGGTGACGCCGAACCGGCTCTCCAGCCCCTTCACCAGTTCCGCCAAATCGAGCACGCTCATGCCCTCGATGGCCTTGATCAATTCTTCCTGCGATAGCTTTGTGGTTGTTGCTGACATGTCCCCTTCTCCTTTCCGTTTATCCTCAATGGCCGCAATGACTCGTACGAACTTCGACAACACCGCATTCAACGTATAGACCACGCCGCGGATCGGCCCCTGCATGGCCGAGAGCAGCATCGCGATCAACACTTCCTTTTTCGGGAGCTTGGCGACGGCCGCCAGTTCGGCCGGCTGCACCACCTTGCCCTCCAGCACCCCCAGCGTGATCCGAATCTTCTCCTCACGCTTCTCCGCTGTGATGAAATCCCGGAGAATCTTCGTCGGCAACACGGGATCGTCGTAGCCGATCACGACGCCCGTCGGTCCCTTGAGATGGGTCTTCAACCCCGCGAGCGTCGTTCCTTCAGCCGCACGAATCGCCAGGGTGTTCTTGACGACTCTGTATTCGGCCTTGGCCCCGCGTAGTTGCTTGCGCAGCTCGGTGACCTGGTTGACCGGCAGCCCGGCGCATTCGGTCACGATCGCCAACCGCGCACGGCCGAACTTTTCCGCCAACTCCGCAACCGCTGTGGCTTTGTCTTCCTTCTTCATAATCGAACCCTTCCTGTTTTCCCCGCGAGAATTCGACTAACTCCATTGCTTCGCGAGCGCGATGGCATCCAGCTGCACCCCGGGGCCCATCGTGCTCGAAATCGTCACGCTCTTGAGATAGCGCCCCTTGCAGGAAGCCGGCTTCGCCTTCACCACCGCCTCCAAGACCGCGGACGCGTTATCATAGAGCTGATCGGCCTGGAACGACACCTTGCCGACCGGCACCTGAACGATCCCCGCCTTCTCCACCTTGTACTCCACCCGGCCCTTCCGGATTTCCCCCACGGCCTTGCCCACCTCGAACGTGACCGTGCCGGTCTTCGGGTTCGGCATGAGCCCCCGGGGGCCGAGCTGTTTGCCGAGCTTACCGACGGAGGCCATCAAATCGGGCGTGGCGATGGCGCAATCGAAATCCATCCATCCGCCTTTGATCTTCTCCATCAGGTCATCGGACCCGACGTAATCCGCCCCGGCCTGACGGGCCTCCTGCTCTTTTTCGCCCTTGGCGAACACGAGCACGCGCAGCTTCTTTCCCGTCCCATGCGGCAACGACGTGGTGCCGCGCACCATCTGGTCGGACCGCTTCGGATCGACGCCCAGCCGGATGGCAAGATCCACGGACTCATCAAACTTCGCGTATGCCGCGGTCTTCACGAGCCCCACCGCCTCACGGAGCGTGTACTGGCGCGGCTCCACCTTCTCCAGCGCGGCTTTCATTTTCTTTCCCATAACCTAGAACTCCTTCTGTCCCGACATTACCCTTGAATGACCACGCCCATGCTGCGGGCGGTTCCCTCGATAATTTTCACCGCCCCCTCCAGGTCTGCAGCGTTCAAATCGGCCATTTTCTTCTGGGCGATCTCGTTCAGCTGCTTCCTGGTGATTTTGCCGACCTTGTCCTTTTGCGGGACGCCGGATCCCTTGATGATGCCGGCGGCCTTCTTCAACAGATCGGACGCCGGAGGGGTCTTCATGATGAACGTGAACGTCCGGTCCTTGTAGACCGTGATGATCACGGGGATGATGCTGTCCCCCTCTTTTTGGGTCTTGGCGTTGAACTGCTTGCAGAATTCCATGATGTTGACGCCGTGTTGACCCAGCGACGGCCCAACGGGAGGAGCCGGGTTCGCCTTGCCGGCCGGAATCTGTAACTTGATTTGCGCCGATACTTCCTTCGCCATTTCCTTCTCCTTAGCCGGCAGCGATCAGCTTTGGGCTTTCAGCGTCGGCTGAGAGCCGAATCCCGACCGCTCATAGCTGTTCAAATACGTTCCACCTGCAAGAACCCGAGCTCGACCGGCGTCGATCGGCCGAAAATACTGACCATGACCTTGAGGCGGTTATGATCATGATCGACCTCGTCCACCACACCGTTGAATCCCAGAAACGGCCCGTCGATGATGCGAACGTTGTCGGTCTTGATGAACTTGACCTGCTCCCGGGGCCCGGCGCTCCCGGCATCGACCTGTTTAAGCAGCTCGGCGACTTCTTCGCCGGTCAAGGGGGTCGGCTGCGCCCCTCCGCCGACAAATCCCGTCACCTTGGGCGTTTCCTTGATCATCTGCAACGTTTCATCGGCCAGCGGGGTCTCCAATTCGACCAACACATAGCCCGGGAAAAACTTCCGCCGCGACGTACGTCGCTTTCCGTCCTTGATCTCGATCACATCCTCCGTCGGCACCAGCACTTGCCCGAGTTTCTCCGTCAAGGCCATCTGATTCGCTCGCTCGAGCAAACTGGTCTTGACCCGGCCCTCGAACCCCGCGTAGGTGTGAATGACGTACCAGTTTTTTCCCATGCCCTACCCTCGGATCGTTAGTGGAAACTCCGCCATCTAGAGAATCTTGCCGACCAGCCAGACCAGGAACGAGTCAATCACCGAGAGATACAGCGACATCAGCACGCAAAACACAATCACGACGGTGGTCGACCCGACCGTTTCGGCACGCGTCGGGAACGACACCTTCTTGAGTTCCAAGCGCACATCCGTCAGGAACTCCTTGACCGTATCGACCATCCGTTTAAACATCGCGTCGCGCTACTCCTTCAGGGGTCCGCATCAATTCCAACATCACCGACACTTGCGGGTCTTATCCCGCGGGCTCGATTCAACGGCGCTTT
>DIHJ01000045.1:0-438 GCA_002420105.1 Nitrospira sp. UBA5699 | reverse complement strand
CCGCCATTGTAAGGCCGACGGTGCGAGCAAGCGATCCCGCAAAAACCAAACCCACTTGAGGTTTCATTCCGCCGCGCCCATCACGAGCGCTCCGGGTCGAGCTGGCTCTGTTTGGCAGGGGCACTAGGATTTGAACCCAGACTTTCGGTTTTGGAGACCGACGTGCTGCCATTAACACTATGCCCCTCTGCACTGCGTCAGGAGCCACAGAGAGAACCGCGAGCGCCGGAACCGTCCCGTGCCCCCGGCTGCTACTTCACCTCTTTATGGGCAACGTGCTTTCGGCAGAACTTGCAGAACTTGTTTCGCTCCAACCGATCCGGATCGTTCTTCTTGTTCTTGGTGGTCGAATAGTTCCGCTGTTTGCAGGCCGTACAAGCCAAATCAATGATCTCTCGCATCGCTCAACTCCCGTGCTGTCCGCGGACAGCGATCTGC
>DIHJ01000020.1:13016-15168 GCA_002420105.1 Nitrospira sp. UBA5699 | reverse complement strand
ATGAACTTCTTCCCGGTCGAGCGGCACGCACAGATCTATCTCCAGCTCTCCCTCAACCTCCGAGCCATCATCTCGCAACGGCTCATCCCGTCGCTGGACGGGAAACGGGTCCCGGCTCTGGAAATCATGATGGATACGCCGCGCATCAAGGACTTGATCAAGAAAGCCGAGGTCGACACGCTGAAGGAAGCCATGGAGCAAGGCATCGACGAAGGCTGCCAGACCTTCGACTATGTGCTGCTGCAGCTCTATAAGGAAGGAAAAATTTCACTGGAACAGGCGCTGATCAACGCCGACAGCGCGAACAACCTTCGCTTGAAGATCAAGCTGGAAGGGCTCAAGGGCGACGATGCCGTCAATGCGCTGCTCGACAAGAGCGCCGGCGGGGCAGGCGAGAGCCCCTTCAAGATCCAAGGCGGGAACGTCACCCCGATACGCAAGCGATAGACAAGTTGTCCTCTTCCCGGCGGCGCTCGTAGCATGGCGACGGGTGCCGTCAGCGACTCGACCGGCTTCCCTGCTCCCTCTGCTCTTCCAGATACACGGCGATCTTTTCCAGGGCCAGGGCGCTTAACTTCGCCCCATACCAGGTCGGCATCGTATTCGGCGGATAGCCCGGCACGACGAACAGACCCGGTTCCATCACCGATTCCACGACATACTCATGGACCGTCTTGGCCTGGCCCCGATACGAGGGATCCCGCAATCGTTCGGGGCCCGAGGTGCCCAACAGCAGAGGGGGGCCGACTCGGCCGTCTGCCCCGGCGATGCCGGGGATTCTGTGGCACACGGGACAACCAGCCCTGGTAAAGATGGCGGAAATCGGTTCATCGCCTGTTACCAGCGGAACCATGTCGGGGGACAGAGGTACAGCACCTCGCACCCGGTCTGCTCCAGGCTGAGAGACGGGCTGCTCGACAGGCCGAAACGTCCACAGCGCACCGAGAGCGATCACCGTCACGATTAACGCGCTTACGGTTCGTTCAGACATGGGAGACGCGTCCGATCTAGAAGAAACTGTGCGGGGCAGGAATCCGAAAGCGGGCGAGACCGTAGTCCCGCGGGAGCGGTCTGTGGTGAATCCTGCTCACTTGGCCACGGTCATGGCACAGCGAAAGCCAATCGTGCGGTCCTCAAACTCCGGCTCAGCGGAAAAACGGGCCGTCACCCGCAAGGCGGCGGGCAGATCAGCCCACGATCCCCCGCGCAACACCCGTTTGTCGCCTTGAGAGGGGCCGGCGGGATTCTTGTCCGGACTCTTCTGGTAGTATTCGCGGTCATACCAATCCGCGACCCATTCGGCGGCGTTGCCGGCCATGTGCGCCAGCCCGTAGGGACTCTTGCCCCCGGTCTTCAGCCCATGACGGACGCTCATCCCCTCCAAGCCGCTGGTCACCGCCACCAACGTAATCCCTTCGTTGACCCAGACCCCCCGGTTGTAGTTGGCGATGTCGACGAAGGGCTGCATGTGCCCCCACGGATACCGACGTCCGTCGGTTCCACGCGCGGCTTTCTCCCACTCGGCCTCCGTAGGCAGCCGCTTCCCGGCCCACTGGCAGTACGCCGCCGCATCCGACCACTTCATCCCGATCGCGGGCCTGTCGCCCACCGTCGTCGCCGCCTCGTCGTCCCAGGTGGGCGGGGACTCATATTTCCCCGATTCCAGGAATTTCCGATACAGGGCCAGCGTCACTTCGTACTGATCGATATAGTAGGCATCGAGCGTGACAACGTGCTCCGGCCGCTCGTTCGGAAGCCCGTCATTGCTGCCCATCGTGAACGGGCCTGACGGAATCAGAATCATCGGAGCGCCGTCCTTCCCCTTGACCGTCTCAATCGAAGGGGCTGCTCCGTTGTCGGCCGCCGATGACGCACCGGCCCCCGCGGCAATCAATCCCGCAACCATGACGATGACGGACCAATGGACCATGTTCATGCGCGCCATTGCCCTATTCCCTCCTTCGAAAGCGGACGAGAGATCGCAAGGTCGACGACAAAACAGTCTACCCAGCTTAGGCCGCAAACTCAATGGAAGAGACGGAGCCGGGAACGCTTCGCGTGGGGTGGAGCGGGAAAGGCGTGGTGTCCCCAACGGGATTCGAACCCGTGTTGCCGGCTTGAAAGGCCGGCGTCCTAGGCCAGGCTAGACGAT
>DIHJ01000020.1:414-12937 GCA_002420105.1 Nitrospira sp. UBA5699 | reverse complement strand
AGGCCAGGCTAGACGATGGGGACTTCAGGCAAGTCCAGTGACGGCGTTCGACACATACCATACTCGAACCCCGCGTGTCACTAGAGGCGCACAAGCCCCGCCCAAGCCACCGGTCGAATTTTCCCCGTCAAAAGAGTAGGATGACGGGCAGAGGACGGTCCGGTCGAAAGAGGAGCGGCGCATCATGAGACGAGCGAGTGTGACCTCGTGGAGAAACCTGTTGATTCTGCTGAGCGGCGCGCTGCTCGCCCATTGCGCGCACGACACCTACCAGGAACGCGCCAATCTGGTGAAAGACCATACCGAAGCCTTCTACACCCATCTGAAGGCCAACCGGGTGGAATCGGCCGTCAGAGAAAATGAACAGATCGAGGCGATGGCGGGCGAAATGGGCCAGACCGTCCGGAAACGCGCGTCCCAGCAGGGCACCACAACCGTCGAGCGGGAATTCGCCCTGATGAAGACCGCCAACGAGGCGGCTGCGACCAACTGGCTGGCCCTCGGCCAGTACTTCGCCATCAAGAAGCAGTATCCGCAGGCGCGGGCCACCTACCAGCGCGTACTCAACACCTATACGAACCCGACGGACCGCAGCTACCGCGAACAGGCCGCGCGCGCGCTCGAAGACTTGAACATCCTCAATCCCCCACCCACCCCGTCGACGCATCCGTGAATGTATCGCGAGAGAGAGATCTGACGCGGTGCGTTCTCCTGAGCCTCCTCATTCTTTGGGCGGCGGGCTGCGCGCATAAGATCCACGTGGAGCCGGTTGCGCCGGTCGTTGCCCAGTCGCCGATCCCCAAATCGCTCCTGGTGCAGGTCCCCTCGCTCGCCCTGGAGGGAGCGGACCACATGCCGGGAATCACGCTGCTCGAATGGCCCGCCCAAGATCTTCGCTCGGCGGTCATCGAGTACATCCGGCAACGCCGGTCCTTTACCTCCGTCGGCGATGAACGGGGGGAATTGACGCTCACCCTCAAGGCCTGGCTCTGGATGCGGTCGCGTGGCGAATACCGCTACACCGTCCGGTTTGAATCGGATCTCGGTCCCTCCGGCAAGCCGCCGGTGAAATCCTACCTGGCTCAGAAGGAGGCGGTCGGTTCGAGCGTGCGGTGGGTGACCGCGTCGGATCAGATTCCCATCACCGAAGCCGTGCAGGCCGCGCTGGATGATCTGCTGATGCAGATCGAAGAGGACGGAGCGTTGTACGGGAAACCCGCAAACTGAGAGGCAGGGCGCTACCGGCTCCGCCGCGATCGGACCAGGAGCGTCGTCGCGAGACTGCCCACGGCCAAGCCGGTCACGAAGAGAAGACCGGCCATCCAGGTCGATCCGGCGCTCCGCCCCGCCGGCCTGTTGCGCCGACGCAACGCCGGCCCGAGATTGGGCACGTGCGACTCGGCTCCGAGCCAATCATTCCCGTTCGCGGAGGCCGGGGACGGCCGCTGAAAGAGGGTAGCCGGCCGGAGCTTCCGTTCCGCCACCTCCGTCTCGACTGCGTCTGATTTGCCTTGAGGCTCTGTCATGCTCAGCCGACCGCCTTCCGCCCCCTATTGAACCGTTCCCAGGATTCCCGCGCTTGCGAGATCGAAGCCGGTTCGTATTCGGCACATTCCAGGCGCAACGCCGGATCGCCGAACGGAGCATTCACATAATCGCAATGATGCGGTTCCGCCGCATCGTCGTGCTGATGCGGACGGAAATACCGGCAGGACACGCACATCCGGGCGACGGAAATTTCCCCCTGCTCCTGGAGCGCGCGAATGACTTTCATGAGGCCTTTCAAGAAGGCCACCTGCTCGGCGGAGGACAGCACTCCTGCAGCTGCGGCCAATTGATTCGGCATCCCGGCAACCGGAGCACCGGCTCGCGCCCCCTTGGCCGTCAGCTCCACCGTGACGATCCGGCCGTCACGCATGGAACGGCGGCGCTTCACCAACCGTTTCCGCTCGAGCGTCGCCACGGCCTCGGAGGCCGTGGGCAACCGCACCACCAATTCCTCCGCGATCGCGGACACCTGCGCGCTCTGATCGGGCTTGGCGCGAAGCAGGGCCAGCACCTGGCGTTGCAGCGGACCAAGTCCGGCCCGGCCTTCCCGGCGCCAGGACCGGCTCTTCATCGCCAATCCGATCTTCTCCAGGCCGGCTGCGAGATGAACGGTAATGGGAAGACGATCCTTCGACGCCGATTTTCTCGCGACTTGGCCCGGGTGATTAAGAACTCTTAGTTCGGCCATAGTGTCCTTTCAAAAATGCAATCATTTTTAGTGTATGAACATCCGGCACCCCCCGTCAACCCCCGACGGCGCGCTGCCGAGCCTGTGAGCTGTCGGAACATCATGCGGCAAAGCAGGAGGATCCCGAAGCAACGGTTGCCAGTCGCCACGCTCCGCATGAGCGCGTGTGACTCTGTGAGCGAGGAGAGGGAACGGGGACCGATCATCTCCGGCAGGAATTTTATTTGTGGCGAGTCGACCGGGACTCGAACCCAGGGCCCTCGCCTTCAGAGCGTAAAAGAAACATTGTTACTAGCGGCTTGATTTTGCGAAGGTTTCCCCGTTTATCTTTGCAATCAGTCGCCTGAGACGTTTCTATTGATTCTTATAGATTCTTGCTGATGCTGTCTTTCGTGCGGAGTTTTGGCACAAATTTAGCCGATTAGTGCAAGCGGAGCTGTTTCCGGAACCGAACGCGGGTGGTCACTTAGACTTGACGTATCTGTCATAATTGATAGAAACTAAATCAAGTGTTGGAGTGATCTTTCAGGAGTGTCGTCCGCCCCATGATCCGGCGAATTAATACGAAGTACGTCGCGTCGGTGATCTTTTTCACCTTCTGTCAGGTAATCGGAACGATGTGTGCCTTGCCTAATCTGACGGTGGCGGAAGAATCCACCATCTTGGCGGAAGACAATATGATGACCTGCCCGATGGATGGGACCATCATGTGTCCCCCGTCAATCACCTCGTCTCCCGAACGTCAAATAAAGCACAGCTCGGCCATGGATGTTGATCATATGACGATCGTGTTCAGCCCTGCTCCCGTGCTCACATCTGCTTCCGTTGCGGCGCAGTGGTCCTGGAGCAGCGCCTGTTCCATTGTCCCCATCTCCATCGATTGTTCCTCGGTCCTCCGAATCTGATTCCACACTTCCAGTGCGTTCACTCGCCGCTTGGCTGCTGAGGCTGAGCGGATGGTGATCGATTTCCCTAACGTCGCCTGGAGGTGTCACCGTGAAACCATTTATTGCTCCTTTTCAAGGGCACTTTGTTCCTCTCATCGTCTTCTCGGCCGTGATGCTCTTCCCCTGGTCCGTTCGTGGAGCGGAAGATCGTGGGATCGTTGCTCCCGACGGGACCGCTCCTACCTCGCATAGTGAGCTTGGCATCGGCCTTCCGGGTCTCATTGGAGAACTGGAAAGCACCAACCCGGAAATTCGGGCTGCCCGCCAGCGATGGGAAGCCGCGAAGGCCGTCGTGCCGCAAGTCCAAACACTGCCGGATCCTCGACTGCAGCTTGGTTATCAACGCATGCCGATGGTTCCACCCGTCGTGGAAGGCGCGATATACGGGTTCGGACAGGACATCCCATTTCCCGGCAAGCTCAGCCTCAAAGGAGAAGTGGCCCAGCGTGACGCGGAGCGGCTGGAACAAGAATTCAATGCTACACGACTGAGACTCATTGCGACCCTGAAGGAGGCATATTTCAATCTGCACTTCGTGCACAAGAGCATCGAGATCGTCGAGAGAAACAAAGCGCTCTTACTGCACTTTGAGAAAACCGCGAAATCGCGCTACAGCGTTGGCCAGGCGGCACAGCAGGATGTGTTCCGCGCCCAGGTCGAGATTTCACGGGTGCTCGATCGGTTGGCGGTGCTCGATCAGCAGAAGGAAAGCCTCCATGCCTCGATCAATCGCCTCCTCAATCGTCCGCCCGCCGGGCCACTGGGAACACCAACAGAAATTCAAACCACGATATTAACGATCCCGCTCCAGGAACTGAGCCGGCGCGCCGATGAATTCTCCCCCGTCCTGCTGGCGACGGCAAAAAGCATCGACCGCTCCGAACGCTCGCTCTCGCTCGCCCAACGTCAGTACTACCCAGATTTCGATATCACGGCGCTCGGTCTCCGAAACGACAAAATCAACGATAACGGCTACCAGGTGATGGTGGGGATCAAGATCCCGCTCTTCTATGAAACCAAACAGAAGCAAGGCGTCCGAGAGGCGTTGGCCGGTCTTGAGGGAGCGAGAGAAGACTACGCCGCGACCCGGCAGGACTTGTTGTTCCAAGTCAAGGATGGTTTTGTCCAAGCGCAGCGGGCCGAGCGGCTCATCACGATTCTGCGCGATGCGATCATCCCCCAGGCCACGCTGGCACTGCAGGCGGCGCAAGCGAGCTATGCGGTGGGGAAAGTGGATTTTCTGACGCTGCTCAATAGTCTCTTGATCCTCCAGGAGAGCCAGCTAGAGCTACACGGCGAGATGGTCAACCACGAGAAAGCGCTCGCCCGGCTCGAAGCCGTGACCGGGGGACCTCTCGAGGCTTCGCTTGCGGAAAGGAAGCCGCGATCATGACTCGTCAGCGTCTCATCGGTATGGCTGCGGTCCTCATCCTCACGGCTGCCGCAATCCTCTGGCTGATGCTGTCGAGAACCGTGATGCTTCCATCGGCAGATTCCAAACGGGAGCAGATGGCAGACATGCCGGGGATGGGGAAGAAGGGCGACCGGACTCCTCCGCCATCAGGAACTCCTGATGCCCCCGATCTGCCTGCCGAGTCCGAAGGTTCGATGATTGCCATTCCGCCTGAGCGGCTCCAAACGATCGGAGTGAAGTATGAGCAGGTGACGCGTCGTCCCCTGGGAAAACTGATCCGGACCGTCGGCCGTATCGCCGTCGACGAACGGAGACTGGCGAAAGTCACCATCAAATTTCATGGCTGGATCGAAGAACTCTTCGTCAGTGCCCTCGGGGATCATGTGAAGAAAGGGCAACGGCTCTTTACGATCTACAGCCCCGATCTGGTCGCGAGTCAGGAAGAATACCTCCTCGCCGTGCGAGGGCAAAAACAGCTGGGGAGCAGTGAATTTCCCGAGGTCGCGCAGGGCTCCAAGGATTTGCTCGAGGCCTCCAAGCGCCGGTTCCGGTTATGGGACATCACGGAGGACCATATTCGAGAGTTGGAGCGGACCGGTAAGGTGCTGAAAGCGCTCCCGATCCATTCGCCCATCACCGGTACCGTCGTTAAAAAGGACGCGTTGGCAGGGGCCCACGTCGATCCCGGTCAGGAGCTCTATACCATCGCAGATCTCTCCCATATCTGGATTCTGGCGGATATCTACGAATACGAGTTGTCGTTTGTCCAAGTGGGACAGCGGGCGGCTGTCACCCTCTCTTATGACCCTGGCGCCGTGCTGACCGGCCATCTGGGTTTCATCTACCCCACCTTGGACCCGAAAACCCGCACGGCCAAGGTTCGGTTCGAGCTCGACAATGCCGACGAGAAACTCAAGCCGGACATGTACGCCAATGTGGAGCTGCGGGTGAACTTGGGCACTCGCCTGGCGATTCCGCAAGAAGCCATCATCGAATCCGGTCAGAAGCAAGTCGTGTTTCTCCACCATGGCGGGGGGAGGCTCGAGCCGCGTCTAATCAAGACCGGGGTGAAGACAGGGGAGTGGTCCGAAGTGCTGGAAGGGCTGAAAGAAGGCGAACACATTGTGACCTCGGCCAATTTTCTGATCGACAGCGAAAGCCGGCTCAAGGCCGTCGTCGACGGCATGGGCGGGATGCCGGGCATGAAATAGCGCGAGATAGGCGAGAAGGGCGGGAAAAGCGCGAAATGTGCGAATCCGTCGAAAAGGCCAATCCGTTCCCTTGCGTGTCACGCTTGTCGTGCGTTTCACGCACGTCGCGCAGGTAAACCATGGTTCAACAAATCATCGAATTCAGCGCGAGAAACCGCTTCATCGTCTTTCTCTTGGTCTTCTCGTGCTCCGCCGTCGGTCTGTGGGCAATGTCGCAAACACCGATCGATGCGCTGCCGGATATTTCCGACACGCAAGTCATCGTCTACACCACCTGGCCAGGCCGCTCACCCGATCTCGTGGAAGATCAAATCACCTATCCGATCGTCACCGCCTTGCTTTCAGCACCGAAGGTCACCGTCGTTCGTGGGTTTTCGGATTTCGGCTACTCCTATGTGTACATTCTCTTCAAGGACGGCACGGATATTTATTGGGCCAGGTCACGCATCCTCGAACGGTTGAGCCAACTTGCTGGACGTATGCCGGAAGGGGTGTCCCCGCAGCTCGGTCCGGATGCGACGGGCGTAGGCTGGGTCTTTCAGTACGCCCTCGTCGATGAGACCGGACGGCATGATTTGGCCGCCCTACGCAGCTTCCAGGATTGGTATTTGCAGTACTGGCTGCGAGCCGTGGAAGGTGTGGCCGAGGTGGCCAGTATCGGCGGCTTTGTCCGGCAGTATCAAGTGAATCTCGATCCGACCAAAGTCTTGGCCTATCGCCTGTCGATTCCCTCTATTGTCGAAACAATTCGCCGGAGCAACAACGACGTGGGTGGCCGCGTGGTGGAGTTTTCGGGGATCGAATACGTGGTTCGTGGGCGGGGCTATATCAAGAAAGTCGAGGACATTGAACAAATCGCCGTGGCCGTCAACGAGAATGGCACACCGATTCTGCTGCGCGACGTCGCGAGCGTCAGGGTCGGGCCGGACATGCGACGCGGATTGGCGGAGCTCAACGGCCACGGTGAGATCGCCGGCGGTATTGTGATTATGCGGTTCGGCGAGAACGCCCTCACGGTCATCGAACGCGTCAAGGCCAAGCTCAAGGAACTGGAGCCCTCCATACCGAAAGGCGTAAAGGTGGTCAGCACCTATGACCGGAGCGACCTGATTCGTGAATCCATCGCCACGGCGAATGAAAGCCTCGTCGAGGAGCTGGTCGTCACGGGTGTACTCATCATCGCCTTCTTGCTGCATGTCCGTTCCGCCATCGTGCCCATTCTCACCCTGCCGCTTGCGGTGCTGATCGCGTTCATTCCCATGTACCTGATGGAGATCGGCATCAACATCATGTCGCTGGGCGGCATCATCGTGGCGATCGGGGATATGGTGGATGCGGCCATCGTGATCGTGGACAACGCGCATAAGCGCTTAGAGGACTGGGAACGGAATGGCCGAAGGACTGATCGGCTGCAAGTCCTGATCGATTCCGCCAAAGAAGTCGGCCCGCCGATTTTCGCATCCGTCCTGGTCATTGCCATTTCATTTATCCCCATCTTTGCCTTGGAAGCCCAGGAAGGCCGGATGTTCAAGCCCCTGGCCTGGACCAACAATCTCGCGATCGCCGTGTGCGCCGTGCTCGCGATTACGCTCGTGCCGGCTTGCCTGCCGACCTTCATTCGCGGGCGAATCTTCCCAGAACAACGCCATCCGGTCAGCAGGAGCCTCCAGCGCCTCTATGCGCCTCTGTTGAACTGGACACTGCGGCATCGCGGAACCGTGGCGGTCTTAGCCGTTGGACTCCTGCTGAGCATCGTCCCGGTCTATCAGCGCATGGGCTCTGAGTTCATGCCGCCCCTGTACGAAGGCACGATTCTCTATATGCCGACGACCTTGCCGGGGCTCTCAGTTACCGAAGCGAGTCGGCTCCTCCAGATGATGGATCGCACACTGAAATCCTTTCCGGAAGTGGAACAAGTCTTCGGCAAAGCGGGACGGGCCGAGACCTCCACGGACCCGGCCCCGTTCAGCATGATGGAAGTGGCGGTGTCGTTGAAGCCGAAAGACCAGTGGCGGCCAGGTCTAAGCTATGAAGGACTCGTCGATGAGATGGATCGGGCGCTCAAGATTCCGGGTGTGACGAATGCCTGGACGATGCCGATCCGGAACCGGATCGACATGTTGACGACTGGCATTCGGACCCCGGTCGGGATCAAGATCTTTGGTCCGGATCTGAAGCAGATCGAACAGATCGGCGAACGACTGGAAATGGTCCTCAAAGAGGTCCCCGGTACGCGAAGCGTCTATGCGGAGCGGGTGTCGGGCGGCTATTTCCTCGACTTCGATATCAACCGTGACGAGATCGCGCGCTACGGGCTCACGCTGATGGATGTGGGAAAGATCATTGAACGCGCCATTGGCGGCGAAAATATCGCCACCACGATCGAGGGGCGGGAACGCTATCCGATCAATGTCCGCTATCTCCGTGAATTACGGGACGATCCTGAAAAGCTCAAGCGGGTGCTTGTGGATACGCCGACCGGCGCGCAAGTACCGCTCGCGCAACTCGCCGCGCTCCGATTCGTGAATGGACCGCCCATGATTCGGGATGAAAACGGCATGTTGGCCGGCTACGTCTTTCTCGATATGACAGGCCGTGACGTCGGTGGGTACGTGGAGGATCTCAAGCGTGTGGTGGCAGCCGAAATCACCCTGCCGCCCGGCTATGCGATCGTCTGGTCCGGTCAATACGAGTTCATGGAACGGGCCAAAGCGCGGCTGACGCTCGTCGTGCCGTTGACGCTCATCATCATCTTCGTGATCTTCTATTTCACGTTCCGCTCCGTCGCAAAAACCTGCATGGTGATGGTGGGGGTGCCTCTCTCGCTGGTCGGGGCCATCTGGTATCTCTCAATTCTGGGTTACAACATGAGCATTGCCGTGTGGGTCGGGCTCATCACGGTCGTGGGCACGGCCGCGGAGACTAGTGCCGTGATGTTGGCCTATCTCGATGAGGCCTGCGCGCGCCGCAAAGCTGCGGGTGGGCTCGCATCGCTTCAGGACATCATCGAGACGGTGCAGCTCGGCGCCGTGGAGCGGATTCGTCCGATGGCCATGATTGGCTTTGTGGATGTGATCGGTTTGTTTCCGGTGATGTGGGCGACCGGCACCGGCGCCGATGTGATGAAACGCATCGCGGCGCCTCAGGTTGGAGGAGTGTTTTCCGCGATGATGTTGACGCTCTTTGTGATCCCGCCCGTCTATGCCACTTGGCGGTGGCGGAAGGAACGGAGAGCGAATCAGGCGAGTGAGGCGACATTACCTAAGAAAGGGGGAGCATGAAATGACGGGAAGAGGTGTATTGGCGATCGTGGTGTTGATAGGAGCGATGGTGGGAACCGGGTGCGAGACGACATCCAAGCGGACGGTCTTGTCTGCACCGGCCGGAACGAATGCCTCGGCGTCGCGTCACAATGACGAAGGGATTCAGGCCTACCAACAGCAACAGTGGGAGAGTGCGAAACAACATTTCGACGCGGCAATCGCCGCGTCTCCGGAGTTTGCCGAAGCCCACTATAACCTAGGGATGGTCTTGTATCGACTCAACGCGATGCGAGAAGGCGACGCGCATTTCATTAAGGCGGCGAATCTCGCTCCGGGAAACAACATCATCTGGGATGCACCGCCTCTGAAGGGTGTGACGGCTCCGGACAAGGAAGTTCCGGGAATGTCGTCGAACGGACACATGCACAGCCACTAGAACAAAAGAGTGGTTCTCGATCGCATCCGGAACGGAAGATTCCGGACTCGCGAGGGTTTGTGAGCACCGTTGCGGCATTCTTTACCCCGTGCGCACGACGCGTTCGCTTCGGACAAAGGAGAACCGTCATGATTAACGGTCGATGGGTGTCACCGGTCGTCGCGGCCGGCTTGCTATTGGTTCTTCACGGCTGCGCGGAAACCTCGACGCAGCGGATGATCAACGCCGACGATCATGTAGGTCTGGCCAAGTACTATGCTCAGGAGGCCCGGGAGCTGAGAGGAAAAGCGAAGGGTTGGGAGAGGATAGCTGAATTTTACGAGAAGCATTCGGAGCCTCATGGGAAAACAGAGCCTAAACAGCATGCCGCGCATTGCCGAGCGATCGCTCAGAGCTACGTAAAGGCGGCAGATGAAGCAGAGGAATTAGCCGGGAAGCACAGAGCGATGAAACCACAGGGAGTGGTGCAGTAAGACTGTCTCAGAAGGGGCTGGTACGGACGGTGTGACTCAATGTTCCTATTGAGTCACGCGAATGCTCAACAAGCTGTTGCAGTGAAGATTCCATCAAGGGACCAAGAGATTTCTTTTGCAACCTAGAATGCGAAGTGGTTAGCACAGTGCGCGAGTCAGATGATTGCTCAAGGACGTAAGTGATCGATTTGTGGTGAGCCGCCTGGGACTCGAACCCAGGGCCCTCGCCTTAAAAGGGCGATGCTCTACCGTCTGAGCTAGCGGCTCACCGAGGAGAAGGTGGGGATTCTATCACCGACGATCGGCTTGTGCCTAGCAGGCTGTTGACAAAGGCCGCCATCGACGTTTAACGGGATCGCGGCCGCGACAGCGTCTTCAGCGGATTCTTGAGGATGATCGTCGCATCGCGCTTGGAACCGGTCGAAATGATGTCGATGGGACATTCGGCCAAATCTTCGATGTACTGAAGATACCGCTTCGCCTCCGCGGGCAGCGCCTTGTAGCTCGTCGCTCCGGTCGTCGAGGCCGACCATCCCTTGAAACGCTTATAGACCGGTTCGCAGTCGGTCAGGGTTTGAAGATCGGCCGGCATGTCCCGATAGAGCTGTTCCTGGTAGCGATAGCCGGTGCACACCAGGAGTTCCTTGCAGCCGTCCAGCACATCCAGCTTGGTCATGGCAAGGGACGTAAACCCGTTGACGATCGTGGCGTACCGCACGATGACGCCGTCGAACCACCCGCAGCGGCGGGCGCGCCCCGTCGTCGCGCCGAATTCCTTCCCGCGATCCTGCAATCCGGCTCCCACTTCGTCGGTCAATTCGGTCGGGAACGGCCCGCTGCCGACGCGCGTGCTGTACACCTTGGCGACGCCGAGCACGGCATCGATCTTCGTCGGCCCCACCCCGGTACCGGTCGAGGCGCCCCCCGCCGTGGAACTCGACGACGTGACGTAGGGATAGGTCCCCAGGTCCACGTCGAGGTGCGTCCCCTGCGCCCCTTCGAACAGAACCGTCTTCCGCGCATCGATCATGCGGTTCACGAGCATCGTGGCATCGACCACATGGCTCCTCAGCCGGTCGGCATACCCCATATACTGCTGGTAGACTTTTTCGACTTCGAACCGTTCGACTTTATACAATTGCTCCAGAAACCAGTTGATCTCAACCAGGTTTTCTTCGAGCTTCTTGCGAAACACCTTGGGATTCAGCAGGTCGCCCATCCGGATCCCGACGCGCGAGATCTTGTCGGCGTAGGAGGGCCCGATACCCCGTCCCGTGGTGCCGATGCGACGCGCTCCCTTCGACTGCTCGGCCGCCTTATCGATCGCCTTGTGATAGGGCAGGATCACGTGCGCCCGCTGGCTGATGACGAAGTTCTTGCCGAACTTCACGCCCTGCCCCTGGAGATGGTCCATCTCCTCGATCAACGAAGCCGGATCCACGACGACGCCGTTTCCGATCACGCAGAGCGTGCCCCGGTACAGGATGCCCGAGGGAATGAGGTGGAAGATGAAGGTGCCGCGATCGTTGATCACGGTGTGCCCGGCATTCGAGCCGCCCTGATAGCGCACGACCGCGTCGGCATCGCGGGCCAGAATATCGACGATCTTCCCCTTGCCCTCGTCGCCCCACTGGGCGCCGATCACAACTAGATTACCCATTGCTCGAGACTCCAAAAAAACAGCCCTGGCTCGACTCATGGCCAGGGCCGAGTGGTCATGGTAGGGGCCCGTCTAATGTTTGTCAAGAAGCCGCGACCTCTCCTCCCGTCCGCGGCGCCCTCCGCCCCGCCCGAGATACATCCGCCGGGTTTCTTGACTGCCGACCGGTTGCGGTGTTAGGATCACCGCGATTTCACGGTGTTTTTCATCGTTCGAATCCATACAACAAGAGTGGGGCTGTGGCGCAGTTGGGAGCGCGCGTGAATGGCATTCACGAGGTCGCCGGTTCAATCCCGGCCAGCTCCACCAAACCAAGAACAGGCTAGGGGCTTACGGCTATAGGCGGCGGACGATCCATACCATCTTCCCGGTTGTTGCCTCTTCGCTACCATCTTCACCGTCACGGATTCATCCCTCTTGCCAGATGCCGCAGGCGTAGGCTGAGCTGACTCATGCTTCAGATCGAATCAGTCCACAAGCAGTTTTCGACGAAAGTCCTGTTCAACGATGCCTCGGCGCATCTGCGGCCGCATACGCGCGTCGGGCTCGTCGGGCCGAACGGCACCGGCAAGACGACGCTGTTCAAGATGATTCTGGGCGAGGAATCCCCCGACGAAGGGACGATCCGGAAGCGTCCCCGCTTGCGCGTGGGCTACCTGCCCCAGGAGCTCGAGACCATCACGGGAAAGACGGCGCTGGACGCGGCCCATCGGGACGAGTATCCGGAGCATGAGGCCAAACGCATTCTCTCGGGGCTCGGCTTCAGCGAGGCGGATTTCGCCAGGCCGGTCGAGAACCTCTCGGGCGGATACCGGATGCGGGTCGCGCTCGCGCACCTGCTGCTGTCCAATCCCGACGTCCTGATGCTCGACGAGCCGACCAA
>DIHJ01000020.1:0-195 GCA_002420105.1 Nitrospira sp. UBA5699 | reverse complement strand
CGCGCCGAGCGCGACGCGCAGCTCCAGGCCGCGGCGAACCGTCAGGCGAAGGAAGTGGCGCGCGTCCAGCAGTTCGTCGACCGGTTCCGGTATCAGGCGAACAAGGCGCGCCAGGTCCAGTCGCGGATCAAGCAGCTCGAAAAGGTGAAACTGATCGAGCTCCAGCGGGATGCCAAACGGGTGAAATTCAAGTTT
>DIHJ01000029.1 GCA_002420105.1 Nitrospira sp. UBA5699 | reverse complement strand
GCTATGCCGGAGGGAAGAATTTGACGACGACCGTATGATCCATGCCCTCCGGCGGCGGGCGAACCTGCGTCACCTTCGCGAGGGCGTCCAGCGCGGACTGATCGAAGAGGAGGCTGCCGGACGACGTCAACAGCCGGTACTGCAGGACGCGACCCTCCTGATCCAACACCAGTTCGCAGAGCACGGCATATTCAAGATCATCCGGTAGTTCCGGCGGCTGTTGATACTTCGCCTGAATCATCGACGTGAGAATGTCCGTATAGCCGGCGAACCGTCCGCGGCCCTTGCCGATGGCAAAGGGATTGGCGTCCATGGCCGGCGGGCCGGTCGGCGCGTCGGCTGCTTTCGGAGGTGGCGGCGCTTCCGCCTGCGGCGGCGGGGGCGGCGGCGCCTCCTGCTGTTTGGGTTCCGGCTTCGGCGGCTCCGGTTCCGGCTCAGGCTCCGGTTCCTTTTCAGGCGGAGGAGGCGGCTCTTCTTTTTTGAACGCGTTGAGCTTGTAGACCTTGATGAGGTTCTGTCCCCACTCGGTCTGAGACACCCAGTAAAGGCCGGCGCCGATGCCGAGATGCACCAACCCGACGATCAGCAAAGTCGTGCCGAGCTTGCTCTTCTTTTTTTCAAACCCTCTGTAGCCGGCCATGGTGAGTGGGGGTAACGGGATAGGTGGGATAGAGGGGGGACCGTGTTCCCTTTACCCCGCTACCCCCCTACCCCTATTCATTGATTGGTTTCGTGGCGATCGCCAGATCCTCGATGGGAATCCGCTGAAGAATGTCCAGCACCGCGACCACGTGCTTGTATTCCACCCCCGCGTCGCCCCGCAGGACCAGCGGCAGCTTTCCGCCCTTGGCCGCCTTGAGATCGCGGATCAGTTTTTCAAGCTCGCCGAGCTTCACGCGTTCTTCATCCATGTACACGTCGCCGTTTTTCTTGACCGATAGGGTCGGAGTATTGCTTTCCATTTCCGTTTCGTGCGGCGTGGATTCCGGCAGTTTCAGCTCGATCCCCTGCACCATCGCCGTCGTCGTGATGATGAAGATGACGAGCAGCACCCAGGCCAGGTCGAGCAAGGGGGTGATGTTGATGTCGGCGACCGCGCCGTGACTCTTTCTCGAAAAGCGTCTCATGGCTTCCTTTCAGGAACGGGCACGGGGGGAGAGGTTAGAGGCCAGGGGCCGAGTCTCTCCACTTGCCCCTTGCCACTTACCCCGAGCCTTCTGCCGCGCTAGTGCGCCGCCGCGCCCATCGTATCGCCCTCGTCGGCGCTTGCGCTCCTCGGCCGCATCGCTTCCAGTTCCTCCTCCGCCGCCTCGAACTGATCCTTCGGACGGAGATACTCGGTCATGAACACGGTTTCCAGATGGGCCGCGAAGTTGTCCAGCTCCATCGTGATGGTTTTCGTTTTCGTGATAAGGAAGTTGTAGCAAAAAAGCGAGGGGATCGCGACCATGAGGCCCGCGACCGTCGCGATGAGCGCGGAGGCGACGCCGGGCGCCATGGTCGTGAGCGTGGCCTGCTGGGCGCGGCCGATGCCGGAAAACGTATCCATCACGCCCCAGACGGTACCGAGCAGACCGATGAAGGGCCCGCCGCTGATCGCGGTCGCCAGAATGATCATGCCGGACTCCAGCCCCACCGCCGCCTCGCCGAGCACCCGCTCCAGCGCGATGCGCACGGCGCTCATGCCGTGATGGGGAATCTTGAGCGTCCCGTACTTCTCCTGTTGCGTCTTGAGTTCCTCGCAGCCCCCGTAATACAGGTCGTACATCGGCGAGCCCTGCAACTGCTTGATCGGGCCCTTGCTGAAGATCACCAGCGGCCCCTTCGCCTTCGAGTAGTAGCCGAGAAAGAGCGCGTTCCGCTTCTTCGCCCGGCCCAACTGGCGGAACTTGTTGATGATCACCGTCCAGCTCACGAGCGAGAAGAACAACAGCACCGAAATGGTGATCTTGCCTTCCAGCGTCGCGTGGCTGAGCGCGAATGCCACGCCGCCCGAACTCATGTCCATGATCTGTTCTCCCTTTCCGTGAAGCGTTCCTCGTGAAGCGTGGAACGCAAGACCGCCGCTGCTGTTCTAACCTTTGACTTGTGGATTTTCTTGTCAACTTGCGAATTTGTCATCTTGTCAGCCTATTTCTGCTAGCCGCCCGAATGCGGTTTCACTTCCACCTGAATGATGACGCCGTGCTTCATCTTGATCGACTGGGTGACTTTGGTCGATTTCTCCTTGTCGTCGTCCTTTGCCGCGACCTGCTTGGACTTGGCCTCGGCCTTCGCCTGGGACGACGCGGTGTCGATGGCGGATTCCGCCGCCGAGTCGGCGGACTTCGACGCGCTGCCGCCCGCGTTGGCCGTGGCGTTGGTCGGAGCCGGCGGCGGCGGCGCGGCGGGAGGCGGCAGACTGCCTCCGCCGGTGGCGGGCGCTCCTCCGCCGGGAGGATTGAACGTGCCGATGACCGGCGGGAGCACGCCCGTACTCGGTTTGCTCTCGTCCCGCTCGAACCGGACCCGGCCCTGGATCGTCCCTTCGCCGGTGGTCTCGCCCTTCGGAGTGACCGCCACCACGTCGCGGCCTCTGATGCCGGCGATCGGCACGACGATGTTCTTCTCCTCAGCCAGGAGCGTGATGTTGCCGAGCAACAGCGGATCGATGAACCGGTTGAATTCCTCCGCATAGACCGGGTTCCGCGCGTCCTCCAGCTGCTTCTTGCGGGCCCGGAGCACCGTGGTGTCGCGGCCGAAGAACGAGGCCTTTTCGATTTCGCGGTTGATCGCGTCGATTTCCGGCGTGTTGAACTTGGGGAACACGAGCGGGAAGGGATCGCCCGGCTCGACCACTTTTCCGTTGACCACGCGCGGCGGCGGATGGAACGTCGAGATCCCGCTGCCGGGAATCAGGAAGATCAGGAATTCCTTCGCCTGCTTGCCGTCCGGACCGATGACCGGCGTGCCGTCCGGATTGAATTTCAATTCTTCGATGACGAACTGCACCACTTCGTCCCTGCCGCCGGAACCCGCGTTGATGTTTCCGTGGGTCGAGGTGATGTTGATGTCGCCGCCGCCGAAGGTCGCCACGCGGGACTTGTTGACGTTCACGTCACCGGTGGTCTTGAGGTCGATGCCGCCGCCCCGCACGGTGAGGATGCCGGTCTCCTGGGTCGAGCCGAGCACGTTGCCGCCGACGTCGAGCTTGCCGCCGGTGGGTCTGACGACCTGCACCGAAGCGGCGTCGGCCAGGAACAGCTTGCCGTCCCCGATCAGGACCAACTGGTCGCCGAGCAGGACCGGCTTGCCCTTGTGGCGCAACGGCTCCACCAGCTTCCCGTTGACCATCAGCAGCTTGCCGTTCTGCTCGACGAGCCCGACGTGGACCTTCACGCCTCCCGCCCCGCCGATGGGCGCCGTCGTCTCCACCACCACCGACCGCCCGTTGTAGATCACCTCTTCGCCGTTCACGAGCAGGACGGTCTTGCCGTTCTTCACCGCGGTCGTGCCGACGACGGCCTGGGCATGGCCCCCGACGAC
>DIHJ01000044.1:3124-3472 GCA_002420105.1 Nitrospira sp. UBA5699 | reverse complement strand
CATCGTGACCGACCTGAACGCGGGCTTCGACGAGATCCGGGCCGGCTACCGGGGGCCCTTGTTCCTCGAAGTGGTCCCGCGGTCGTTCGCCATCAAAGTGAAAACCGGCCAATCGCTCAACCAGATCCGGTTTGTCCGCGGAGAAGCGGCCGCGTCGGATGCCGCGCTGCAGAACCTGCACCGGCACGAACCGCTGCTGTACCATAACGGACCGGATCGGAAGCCGTTGCGCGCCAAAGAGTTTCGGACCGACCGGGGCCTGTTTTTGCGCATCGATCTCAAAGGCGAGGAGCGGACGGATTCCACCGTCATCGGCTACCGGGCCAAGAAAAACAGCCACGTCATCGA
>DIHJ01000044.1:2731-2928 GCA_002420105.1 Nitrospira sp. UBA5699 | reverse complement strand
GCCGAGATGGTCGCCTACGAAGCCGCCTGCGGCGAGTTGCGCACGCACTATGCGGGATTCTTCGATCCGGGGTTCGGGTACGGGGCGGACGGCGAGATCAAAGGCACGCAGGTCGTGCTCGAAGTGCGCCCCCATGACGTCCCGTTCCTCATCCACGACGGACAAACCTTTTTCAAGGTCGTCTATGATAGGATGCT
>DIHJ01000044.1:2317-2614 GCA_002420105.1 Nitrospira sp. UBA5699 | reverse complement strand
AAGGTCGTCTATGATAGGATGCTGGACGTACCGGACAGGTTGTACGGCGTCGGCCTGGGCTCGTCCTATCAACAGCAGGCCCTCACCCTGAGCAAGCACTTCAAGGTATAAACCCATGGCTCCGACAGATCTCCCTCCGCCGCACGACCCCGCGCAGCATCTTCCGACCCCGCCGACGCGCTCGGAAGGACAGGACGGAGGGAGCGAGCACCAGATGCGCGTGGTCGGCCTGATGGTCGGGACGGCGCTGATGTTCATCGGCTTTCTCAACGTGTTTCTCTCCATCAGCGGCGGATT
>DIHJ01000044.1:1171-2094 GCA_002420105.1 Nitrospira sp. UBA5699 | reverse complement strand
TTCTGGGCGACCGTCGTGATCGTGATGTACTTCATGTTCAACGAACCCAAGAAGCCCGAGTGATCCGTCATCCCGGTGACCATCACAGTCATCATTCCCGCGCTCAACGAAGCATCGAACATCGCGGCGACCATCCGGCATACCGCAGCCCTGGGCTTTGACGAGATCGTGGTCGTGGACGGAGGAAGCGTCGACCGGACGAGGGCCGAGGCCGAGGCGCTCGGACTCGCCCGTATCCTCGCGTGTCCCCCGGGACGGGCGCGACAGCTGAATGCCGGTGCCGGGACCTCCCGCAGCGACGTGCTCCTGTTTCTCCATGCGGACACGCGCCTGCCCGACCGCGCCAGGCAGCTGGTGGAATCGGCCCTCGCCGATCGCGCCGTCGTCGGTGGTCGATTCGACGTGCGGTTCGACAGTCCGTCCCTCTGGGCCCGGATCATCAGCGCCTTCATGAATCTCCGGTCACGGCATACCCGTATCGCCACCGGTGACCAGGCGATGTTCGTCCGCCGGCCCGTCTTCGAGCGGCTCGGCGGCTTCTCCGACATCCCGTTGATGGAGGACGTCGAGTTCAGCGCCAGACTCAAGCGGACCGGCCCGACGGAGGCGCTCCGCGAACCCGTCGTCACCTCCTTCCGCCGCTGGGAACGGCAGGGCCCCCTGCGCACCGTGCTCTTGATGTGGACGTTGCGGTTCCTGTACTGGATCGGCGTCAGCCCGCACCGCCTTAAGAATTTCTATGCGGCGGTGCGCTAGCAGGCGCGGGGTACGAGACCAGGGGCTAGAGGAACGATGAAACACCGAGCGGGAAAGAGAGATGAGCCTCATCCTCCCCCTCACCCCTTACCCCTCGCCTCTCACCGCGCCGCGTTGGTGATTTTCGCGAAGGCCCCCATAGCGGGTCAGGTCAAGACGCGTCTCTG
>DIHJ01000044.1:448-1106 GCA_002420105.1 Nitrospira sp. UBA5699 | reverse complement strand
GGTCAGGTCAAGACGCGTCTCTGCCCTCCGCTGACGGGGGATGAAGCCGCAACCCTCCACGGCAGCTTTGTACTCGATACCCTCGAGCGGACCAGAGCCGCCGCCGCGAAGCCGGGGCTCCCCGTCGACCGGTATCTCGCCTGCGCCCCCTCCTCGGCGTCGGTATTTTTCAAGATCATGGAGGAACGGCAGGCGGTGGCACTGCTCGACCAGGAGGGCGACGACCTGGGAGCGCGGATGAACCGGGCTTTCGAAACGATGTTCGCCCGCGGGTACCGGCGCGTCCTCATCGTCGGAACCGATGTCCCCACCCTTCCCCTCGCTCACTACGCAGAGGCCCTGGCTCTGCTGGATCGGCACGATCTGGTGCTGGGCCCGGCGCTCGACGGCGGCTATTATCTGATCGGCCTTGCCAAACCGGCGCCGGCTCTCTTCGACGAGATCCCTTGGTCGACCGATCGGGTGCTGGCGCTGACGTGCGAGAAAGCCGGTCTTCTCGGATTACGCCATGCGCTGATTCCCCCTTGGCGCGACGTCGACACCATCGACGACCTGCTGGCGTTGATCGAAGCCGGTTCGGTCGACGCCAAGAAACCGAAACAGGAACAATCGTTCTCGACCAGAACCGCCGGCGCGCTGCAATTGCTCGCCAAACGAC
>DIHJ01000044.1:0-385 GCA_002420105.1 Nitrospira sp. UBA5699 | reverse complement strand
CTGCAATTGCTCGCCAAACGACTGAAGTCGAGGGCATAATGGGAGCGGTCATGAGTTCTCAGGTGGCACTCATCACGGGCGGAGCCAAAGGGATCGGTCGAGGCATCGCGCTCGACCTCGCCGCACGACAATGGCAGGTGGCCATCTGCTACCGCACGAGCGAAGCGGAAGCCGACAAAACGGCCGCGGCGATTGCAGAACGGGGCGGGCAGGCATTGGCCGTCCGGTGCGACGTGTCGGATCCCGCCGCCGCGAAGCGCCTGGTCGCGCAGGTGGAAGCGGCCTGGGGCCGCATCGATGCGCTGATCAACGGCGCAGGCCCCTACCATCGCGTGAACCTGTTCGAAGAAACGGTCGAGGGCTGGAACGACATGTTCGACGGCAA
>DIHJ01000004.1:13520-27968 GCA_002420105.1 Nitrospira sp. UBA5699 | reverse complement strand
CGTCGCCCACGCCGTCACGCCCGAGAACATGGGGCAGCGGAGGGTTGGCCGGATAGAGCCCCTGCGCCAAGAAGGCATCAGCCGGGTTCAGCGCGGCAACCCTCACCTTCAGCAACACCTGGGCCGGCCCGGGCTGAGGGTCCGCCGCCTCCCCAAGCCGCAGCGCCTCAACACCTGTTCTTGCATCCATCAGCCAGGCGCGCATACAGCCTTCCTTCCGGTCCTGCCAGGTCGGTCTCCGTTCCCTTCCCGTTGGCCAACTCCGCATGATTTTTACCATAGAATCGCATCCTGACGACGACTGTTCCGTCACCACTGCCGCGCCGCCGTTGTGCGATCCTGCTCCCACTGGTGCCGGAACTGTTCATACGATACCGCCAATTTCTGTCGCATCGCGCCATCAAGCGACTCTCCGACCCTCAGGAGATTGAGCACCTGCCTGACACTGTAGATGCTATACCGGTCGATGAGGTGCTGCGTCGCCCCGCTTGCCTCGATATAGGCGCGGAGGGCCGAATCCTGCGTCGGTTGCTTCCAGTCCCCTTGCAAGGACGCGAGGGGGATCGCCGCGGTCGCCTGCCGCATGGCCTCTTCCAGATCCGGCCATGGATCTTCCGAAAGTTGAACGGCGAGACCTTCCAGCAGCCACGTTGGAGCCGCGCTGTTCCGCCCTTTCAGATACTCAAAAAGCAACGCGTGGACGAATTCGTGGCGCACGACCCGACTGAAAAGCGCCAGGTCATCCAGGGCTCCCTGTACCGGCACATGAATGGCCCCGGATGTCCGGTCGAACAACGTATCAGCCCACAAAGGAGAGCCGGCCGCTTCCGCGAATTTCTGATTCATGTGCAGCACGACGGGGATCGGTTTTGACGGAACGTGGCCGAACTTCTGCGTGATTTCTTCGAATGCGTAGTCGAGGATCGCTTTCATGCGCATCCACATCGGTCGGTCCGGCGGACCATCATAATACTGAACGAGGAAATGGCCTGATCCGGGAGACGCGAACGATCGAGGCGATTCCTCCGATGGAGAGGCGGGAACTTGACGTGCCGGACCGCTCGCCGGCAGCGCGGGCTGCGCGGCGGTCGCAGCCGGAGCGGGAACCGGCAGTACCGGTCGAGGCTCGGCCGCTTTCGGCGCCGTCGCGACGGTCACCGTGGGTTGACCGCGGGGGGCGACGGTTTCAGCCCGGACCGCGAGCTTCCGCATGTAGGAGGCCAGGCTGGGATCGGCGCCTCCCAACCGACGCGCGTCATCAAGGTGCCTGGCAGCCGGACCCGCCTGGGCCCGGCCGAGGAGAAGATCGGCCAGCGCCAGATGCGGGAACGGGTCTTCCGGAGCGGCACGAATGACGGTTTCAAGGAATTGCGGGGTCATGGCGGGATGCCGTAACTCCCAGTAGGCCTGCGTCAGATTTAAGAGCGCCGTGCTATTGCGGGAATCCAGTCTGACTGCTTCCTGAAAGGCTCTGACCGAGAGCGCGGTCCCGCCGGCGCGCTCTTGCTGGATCCCCAGGTTGTTCCACAGTGCCGCCACAAAACGGACGGTCCGTGGATCGGTCGTGCCGTTCGTCGAGCGCTTCCGGAGCGCCGCCTCAACCTGACGGAGGTTCCCCTTTTCGAGTTCGTCCCGGATACGACCCAGTTCCGGCGACGGCGCGTCTCCATACTCCGCCACTCTGGTGCGGGGCAGGAAGGCGGGACCTCGACCGGGATCAATGGGAATCGTCAGGTCCAACGCGGGCCGGACCGTTTCCCCCTCCGTCGTCCGCGCGGACGGAGGCGCAGTCGGAGAGTACAGCGGCTTGACCCATGACTGATACAGGACCACCAGCACCAAGGTCAGCGCCAGCGGCGTAATAAGATGGGCAATGCTGCTGCGGGGCTTCGAATTATTTCCTCGCATGGCTTACTCCTCCCCGCCCGGATCCTGCCCCCTCTCCTCCTGTCATCTCCGCAAACTCCCCGCGCCCCGCTTGAGACGGTTCCATGAGGAGGTTTCATGACAGCGGTCGCATTGAGGTCCTAACCCTCCCTCGTGCTTGTCGTCTTTCTTATGACAACCGGCGCAGCTGTTCGGCGCGGTGACTTTCGTTCCCATCGGTTGCCGGTGACAGTCGTAACAGCTGAGCCCCTTGTGACCTCCGTCCAGCCGGAAAGCCGTACGGGTGTCATGGTCGAAATCCCATATCTTCCAATCGCGTGCGTTATGACAATCCCCGCAGAGGGCCCCGAGACGTTTCCTGTGGACATCCCCGCTCTTGTGGCACGAATAACAGTCGGCGGGAGTCTTGTCTTTGTAAAGCCGCCCGCTATGGCAGCTCTCGCAGCTCGTGAGACGGTGTTTTCCGCTCAGGAGGTACTTGGTATCCCGGTCATGATCGAAGGTCACCGTCTTCCAATTGCTTTCCCCGTGGCACTTCTCGCATCGCTCGCCGAATTTCGACCCGTGGATGTCATCCTGCCTGTGGCAGGCATAACAGTCCGTCGGCGTCTTGTCCTTGAAGAGCCGCCCTTTGTGACAGGTGTCGCACTTGATCTTTCGATGGTATCCCTTGAGCAGGTATTTCGTGTCCCGATCATGATCGAAGAGCATCGCCTTCCACTCCCGCTCCGTGTGGCAGCTCACGCACTTCTCTCCAAATCGGCCTTTGTGGACATCGTCCTTCTTGTGGCAGTTGTAACAGGCGACGGGTGTTGGCTCCTTGTAGAGCTGCCCCTTGTGGCAGGCTTCGCACGTGACGTGCAGATGCCGGCCGAACAAGGGATACTTCGTGTGGAGCCCATGATCGAAGATGATGGTGGTCCAGTCGCGTTCCGCGTGGCAGGTTTCGCACTGCTCTCCATACAACCCCTTATGCTTGTCGTCCTTCTTATGGCAGGCATGGCAGTCTGTGGGCGCGTCCTTGAAGGCCGGCGTGAGATGGCATAGTTTGCATTGCGTCTTGGCATGCGCGCCCAGCAGCGGGAAACGCGATTTGTTGTGGTCGAACGGGGTCTTCTTCCATGATCGCTCGTCGTGGCATTCCCCGCACTTCGTCCCCTCCTGCCCTTTGTGTTTGTCATCCTTCTTGTGACAGGAGTAACAATCCATCGGCGTGTTTTTGTACCGCTCCCCGGCATGGCAGCTTTCGCATTTCACGTCGGCGTGCTTTCCCCGCAACGGATAGCGCGTCCTGTCGTGATCGAACTTTCCGACCGTGTCCTTCCAGCTCCGGTCGGTATGACAATCCGAGCAGGCCGACCCGAGATTGCCCTTGTGCTTGTCGTCTTTCTTGTGACAGGCATGGCAGTCCGACGGCGCGTCCCGATACTTGGTCTTCGGTTTATGGCAGGCTTTGCAGTCGGCTTTCTTCGGGTTCGCGTGGGCTCCGCCGAGCGCAAAGTCGGTCTTGGCATGGTCGAACGTGCGCTCATCAACCGGTGCGATCCGCTCATTCCGTCCCTTGTGATCGGTGTGACAATCCCTGCACGGCTGCTGCTCCTTGAAGCGACCGTGCAGTCCTTGCTTCCCTTCGACGTCCTTGCGGACATCTTTATGGCAGTCCAGGCAGAGTTGCGATTGCGCGGCCTTGTCAAAGCGTTTGTGGCACTTGGTACAGTCCTCTTCCCACTTCGCATGCCCCTCGATCACCTGTCCCGGCATTAACGCCGTTTCGACCGAGTCCGCGCCGGCGGGATGGGCGCACAGCAGCAGCGCTCCGACGACAAGGAGACGGGCATGATGTGAAGTGAGTCGCACAATCGGTGCAGCGTTCAGTACATGTAGACGGCAATGACGTGAACGACGGTACTGGCGGCCAGGAGATAGATGAGGGGCACATGCAGGACGTGCCAGAGCGAAAACAACCGCTCATAGGCCTTGAATTGAGCCACCCGCTGCACTTCGCGGAGGTACGGGGAGACCAACGGCAGCGCATGCGAGATATTCTTCCGCACGACGGGATCTCGATCCGTATGCCATATGCGTCGCAACCGCCGGGAACATCGAAACGCCACCCATCGGCGGCGGATTCCGAGCCCGAGGAAAGCCAGCATGCTCAGAGGAAACGCCCGCTCTCGCTCCAATGCCGCCTGTTCAAACGACTGAATCCAGTCCGCCACCTGCGGCGCGACATGCAGCCGCGACCGCGCGGCGTCGGCGTGGCTGAGAAACTCTTCCTGCAACTTTTCCAACGTCGCCCGCCGCCCGTACAGCCCATAGTGGACCTGGGTATAGACGAACCGGCCGATCATGCCGCTGGCGACGACGAACAACATGCTGAACAGCGCCACGGCGGCGTTGGTAGACCGGACGTGAAACGTCGAGTGAAAGAGGACCAGGGTGGGGCCGAGCAGACCCAGCCACATGTGGACGCGGAACCAATGCTTGAGAGCGCCCCAGCGTTGCATCCAGCGCAGGCGTTTCCGCAACGGATAGGTCAGCAATGCAAGCATCATGAGGCTGCCGGCCACACCGAGGGAAAACCCGAAATTCGATCGCGGCGTATAGTACGTCCCGTTGGCCACTTCATAGGCCCCCCACAGCACGACAAATCCGACGACAACCGCCCCCGCTACGGCCGCGAAGGACGAACGTGATTCATCCTCCCGCCGGTCGGTCGCCTGAACCGGCGTGCCGGTCCCCGCCCCTCTCGTTTGCGTGATGATATCGGCTGCCCGCATTTATCCCCCTGCGTAATCGGCCGCAGAAGTCACGGCCCCACCCCGTGCCCGCATTCCTTAAGGCAATTCTTGCGCCTGAACGGGGTCCGCCCGGTCCATTGCATTCCGGCAAATTGCCGTTTGGGAACCTGGTCCCAAGTGTAACCTCTGTTCGCCAGCCCCTACACTCTTGCACGGATGTGCCCGCTTATCTCGACCCATCGCCCGTCCGCCGGACCTTGTTCATAGAAGAATCACGGCCTTAGATGCGAGCCGGCACGGGTACGCGACTTGCGAGCCATGGAGCAGGCTTGGGAACCATTTCCCATTTCCGGGTGTGCGCAGGAGGCGAATAACTTGGGAGTATATTCCCAAGTGTGCACCCGGGCAAGAAAACGCCGCGATTGCACGTACGGTGATGACGAACATGCAACAGACGGAGACCCATGCAACGGTCGGCGGGTGGAGCCGGGCGGGAACACCCCGCGTGATCCTCTTCGCACTCGTGATGCTGCTGGCCTGGACGGCCCCGAGCCTGGTGGAATCTCAGATTCGTTCGGATATCGAATTCGATCACGGGATGTCGGGCTTCCCTTTGACCGGCGGCCATGCCCAGGTGAAGTGTGAGCGATGCCACCTCCAAGGCCTCTTCCGCGGGACGCCCACCCAATGTTTCCAATGTCACGCGCCGGGCGGGCGGGTGATCTCCACGTTCAAACCGGCCAATCACCTGCCGACGACCGTCAACTGCAGCAGTTGCCATCGCACGACCAATTGGAAGCCGGCCTTCTTCACGCATAACGGCGTGGCGCCCGGAACCTGTGCGAAATGTCACAACAACAGCACGGTGCAGGGCAAACCCACGACACATATTCCGACTTCGATGGCTTGCGACAGTTGTCATCGGACGGTCTTCTGGGCCGGAGCCTTGTTCCGCCACACCGGAGTCGCCCCCGGGACCTGCATGACCTGTCACAACGGAGTTCAAGCGCGCGGGAAGCCTTCCGGCCACGTGGCCACGACGGCCTCCTGCGACTCCTGCCATCGCATGGGCGGCAATTGGCTGCTCGTCAGCGGCGGCTACAATCACTCAGGGGTCCTGCCCGGCACCTGCGCCACCTGCCATGGACGCACGGCCACGGGCCTCCCCGTCACGCACAAGGGCGGCAGCAACCCGGCGATTGCCTGCGACAGCTGCCATCGCACCACCGCCTGGCGCCCCGCCACGATGAACCATACGGTGGTCTCCACGACGCCCTGTTCGACCTGTCACAACAACAGTCTGGCCCGCGGCGTCCCGGCCGGCCACAAGGGCGGCATGACCCCGGGCGCCTGCAACGGCTGTCACAACACGACCGCCTGGATCCCGGCCACCTTCAACCATACCGGCGTGTCGCCCGGCACCTGCGCCACCTGCCACAACGGCAGTTCGGCCACGGGCCTCCCCGTCACGCACAAGGGCGGCAGCAACCCGGCGATTGCCTGCGACAGCTGCCATCGCACCACCGGCTGGCGCCCCGCCACCATGAACCACACGGTGGTAGCAGCAACGCCCTGTGCAAATTGCCATAACGGCAACCTGGCGACGGGAAAATCCGCCGCCCACTTCGTCACGACACAGGCCTGCAACGCCTGCCATACGACCACGGCTTGGACGCCGGTGACGACCTATACGCACAAGAGCCCCTACTACAAAGCTCACAGGGCGGGCACGCTCTGTAGCGCCTGTCATACGACGAACAACGAAGTCATTGCCTGGAGATTCGCCGCCTACAAACCGGACTGCGCGGGGTGCCATGCGGGGGATTTCAAACCGGGACCGCACAAGAAAGTGGACAGCCCCCTCATTCTCTACACGGTGGCTGAGCTGAAAGACTGTTCGGGTAGCTGCCACATCTACACCGACGCAACGTTCACGAAGATCAAGACGAGCCGCACGGGCCAGCACAGACCCACCGGCAGCTTCTGACACGAACGCCGGCTCAAACTCGATCGGTGTGAGCCGGCGCAGGCAGCGCGATTCAAACCCTAGGGGAGCCCGCATTGAAAATCGGTGAAACAGCCTGGCTGCGTCTTGCAACCCGGCCCTTCGTCCTCATCGGAATCCTGACCCTCGCGGCGCTGGGCGTACCTCTGCCGGCCGCCGCACAGGTTCTCGACCGAATCGAGATCGTCGAAACGCCGACGGCCGCCGAAATTCACATCGTGTTCAATACCAGGGCTCTCTACCTGCGCCACACCCCGTCCGAAAAAGGCGACCTCGTCCGTCTCTTCTTGGATTTCCCGGATCTCGACCGGTCCCGCCGGTTCGCACGAGAACTGGCGGCCTCTCCGCCGAGCGATCTGGTGCCGAAGTTCAGCGTAACCTTTCCCGATCAGGCCACGAATGGACTCTCGATCAAGTTCGAGCGCCCCGTGCGCTTCCGGGTCAGCCAGCGCGACATCCGCAGCAGCAGCCGCATCGTGATCGCGGTGAAACTGGACAAACCGGCCATGCCTCCCCCGCCGCCGCCCGAGGTCCGGGTTCCCGCTTCGGCCAAGCCGCCGACGGCGCAAGGAGCCGTGCCCTCGTTCGATGTCCCGCCCTTCAAACCGGGCATGGACATCGAAACCTATGCGGCAGAATTGATGACGCGCGGGCGAGCGGCCCTGGCCGCAGAGGAGGCGGAGAAAGCCGTCCTACTCTTCAACGCGGCGCTGAACCTGCCGCCGAACAGACAATCCCGCGAAGCCCAGGAAATGATCGGACTCGCCAGAGAATCCACGGGGGACATCGACAAAGCCAGGGCGGAATACGAGCACTATTTGAAGATCTATCCCGAGGGTGACGGAGCCGTCCGGGTCAGACAGCGGGTTGCGGCGCTGGCCGATGCGAAGACGGCGGTTGCACAGGGGAAAGGCCGAAAGCCGGCGAAGAAGATTGAAGAGACGAGAGTGTATGGAAGTCTCTATCAATATTACTATGGGGGGTTCTCCCAGACGACGATTACGGACAAGCTGTCGAACACGACCACGAAATTCCATAACCAGGATCAGTCCTTGTTGCAATCGGCGTTCGACATCACGGGCCGGTATCGCAAAGACGAGTACGACACCAAAGTCGTCGTGCGCGGCACGCAAACCTACGACGCGCTGGCCACCAGCGACGACCGGCGCAACATCAGCCGTCTCAGGGCCCTCTATCTGGAGCATTCGAGCCAGGACTCGTATTTCGTCCGCGTCGGCCGACAGCCGGGGAATACGGGCGGCGTGCTGGATTTTCGGTTCGATGGAGCCTGGGTCCGGTACACGGCGGTTCCCCAGTTCCTCAACCTCAATCTTCTGGCCGGCCAGCCCAGGCAGTTCAGTTTGGACTCCACCTACGTCCCCGACGATCCCCGGAACTTCCGGGCCGAACTGAAGCGCTACTTTTACGGCGCCAATGTGGACATCGGGCCGTTGGGCACGGCCTGGAGCGGCAACGCCTATTACATCAATCAGATGGTGAACGGCGTCGTCGACCGCCGGGCCGTGGGGTCTGAAGTCCGCTATGCCTCGAACGGCAAGAACGCGTTCGGTCTGGTCGATTACGACGTGTCCTACAAGGTCCTCAACGTCGCCATGCTCAACGGGACCTGGGTGACCGAAGGAACGACCTACACGCTGTTGGCGGACCATCGCCGGACACCGTACCTCCAGACCAGCAACGCACTGTTCGGCGTCGCCGGCGCGACGTCCCTCGACCTCATCAAGCAGGAGAATGAAGACGCCTTGCGGACGGCGGCGAAACAAAACACCGCGACGAGCGATCTGTTTCTCGCCGGAGTCCTGCATTCGGTCTCGAAGGACTGGCAACTCGGCGGGGATGTCCGTTACAACCGTATTTCCGGGACGTCGGCGACCAACTGTCTGGTCATCCTGCCGGGGACGAGTACGCTCTTTCTCAATCCGAATTCGATCACGGATGCCCCTTGTTCCTTGCAAGCCTTCCCCGGGACTGGCAATATCTGGACGTATACGGCACAGGCGATCGGGGCCAACTTCCCGTTTGACAATACGACGTTCGTCGCCAATGCCAGCTACATCACGAGTCCCGCGTACCGCGGTCAGTCGCTGACGCTCAACTCTCTGGCGCGGTTGAGTCCGCAATGGCAGTTCGACACCTTCGTGATTCTGTATCACCAGAAGGACAGCATGGACGTTGAACTCTACCGGGTGACGCCCACCGTGCGAATCGACTACCGCTTTCTGAACAGCTGGACGCTGGAGGGATCGGGGGGCGTGGAGAAAACACTGACCGACAGCGCGACCCAAAAGGATTCCACCATGAGACAGTTCTTTTTCTTCGGTCTGCGATGGGATTTTTCCTAGCATGCTGGACGTTCGGGATTTGAGCTGCAGCCGGGGGGACCGCACGTTGTTTCAAGCCCTGTCGTTCACGCTGCCGCCGGGGACTCTCCTGTCGGTGACCGGCGAGAACGGAAGCGGCAAGACGACGCTCCTTCGCGCCCTGTGCGGGTTGTCTCCCGTGGACCGGGGCAGCATCTCCTGGCAGGGGCGGCGGATCGCGGACGCACAACAGGGATATCGCGAACAACTGGCGTACCTCGGCCATCGTAACGCCTTAAAGGACGACTTGAGTCCGATCGAAAACCTGCAAGCCATGGCGTGCATCTTCGGTCAGAACCTCGATCCCGGATCGGCGGAATCCGCCTTGCACGCCGTGGGGTTGGGGCGCTCCTGCCATATCCTGGCCACGAGACTGCTCTCCGAGGGACAGAAGCGGCGAGTCGCCCTGGCCCGTTTCTGGTCGTGCGAGCGCCCCTTATGGATCCTGGACGAACCGTTCACGGCGCTGGATGCGAACTCGTCCCGCCTGCTTCGAAACCGGTTGGAACGTCATCTGACGAACCGGGGAATCGTCGTGGTGGCCACTCACGAAGAAATCGGCATCGGGGCCGGGACGGTACAGCAGCTCAGGTTGCCGGGATGAAGAACTCCCCCTTGACAGCGGCAATGTGGGGTCTGCTCCGGCGGGATCTCCTGCTGGCCTGGCGACGGCGGTCCGAACTTCTGACCACCCTGTTTTTTTTCGTGATCGTGGCCGGCTTGTTCCCGCTGGGGATCGGACCGGAGCCGGCTACACTACGGACGATCGCCCCCGGCGTCGTTTGGATTGCCGCGCTGCTCTCGTGCCTGTTGTCTCTCCATCGCCTGTTCGCGGTGGACTACCAAGACGGCGCGCTGGAACAGATGTTGCTCGCGCCGCAACCGTTGAGCCTGCTGGTCATGAGCAAAGTCTGCGCCCATTGGATCGCGGCGGGCTTCCCCCTGGTTCTGCTGTCGCCCCTGTTGGGACTGCAGTTCGGACTGACCGGCTCCACTCTGTGGGTGCTGGTGTGCTCGCTGCTCTTGGGAACGCCGGTCCTGAGCGCTCTCGGATCGATCGGCGCGGCACTCACGTTGGGCATCAGAGGGAGCGGGCTCCTGGTCGCGTTGCTGACGCTGCCGCTCTTCGTCCCCGTGCTGATCTTCGGAGCAGGCGCGGTCGTGAGCAGTGACGCAGGACTCGGCGCCGAAGCACATCTGTCCCTGCTCGGGGCCTGCCTCGTCCTGGCCACCGTGTTTGCCCCCTGGGCCACGGCGGCGGCACTGCGCATCGCCCTTGAATAGGTCAACCATGAGCACAGCACGCATGAACTGGTTCCGGTGGTCATCGCTTCAACAGTTCTATCCCGCAGCAGGGAAACTCATCCCCTGGTTCGCCTCCCTGGCCGTGGCATTCATGAGCGTCGGCCTCTATCAGGGGTTCTTCGTCGCGCCCACCGATTTCCAGCAGGGGGAGTCCTATCGCATCATTTTCGTCCATGTGCCGGCCGCCTGGATGTCGATGTTTCTCTACGTCATCATGGCGGGATGGGCCGCCGCCGGCCTCGGCCTGAACGCCAAACCCTCCTTTATGATGGCACAGGCCGTCGCCCCGACCGGGGCCATGTTTACGTTTCTGGCCTTGTTGACCGGCTCCTTCTGGGGAAAACCGACCTGGGGCACCTGGTGGGTATGGGACGCGCGGCTCACCTCGGAACTGATCCTTCTCTTTCAGTATCTGGGGTTCATTCTGCTGCACGGCTCGATCGACGACCTTCGTCGCGCCGACCGCGCGAGCGCGCTCCTGGCCCTGGTCGGCGTGGTCAACGTGCCGGTCATCTACTTCTCGGTTCAGTGGTGGAACACCCTGCACCAGGGCGCCTCCGTGAGCGTGACGGCTGCGCCGAAGATGGCGACGACGATGCTCGCGGCCATGGGGCTCATGGCGCTCGGGTTCTGGATGTACAGCCTGGCCGTGACGCTGATGCGGATGCGCTGTCTGACTCTCGAACGGGAACGGCATGCGGCCTGGATACGCGGCCTGGAGGAGTCCTGATGCAGTGGAACAGCTTCGGTGAATTCTTGGCCATGGGCGGATACGGGCTGTACATCTGGCCGTCGTTCGGCATGACGGCGCTCTGCATGGCCTGGGAAGTCGCGGCGCTCCGGGTGAGACGGACCGCGGCCCTCCGGAGCCTCTCTCGACCGGCCGCGGGCGAGGAGAAGGCATCATGACCCGACGGCAGAAACGCTTCGCAACGATCGGTGTCGGGCTCGTCGCGCTGGGCCTGGCTTCGGCCCTGGTGCTCAACGCCTTCAGGAGCAACCTCGTGTTCTTTTTCACGCCGACGCAAGTCTCCAACGGCGAAGCGCCTCAGGGGCGCAGCTTCCGCATCGGCGGGCTGGTGGAGGCCGGCACGCTCACGCGTGACGGGGACGGTTTGACGGTGCATTTCGTGGTCACGGACACGGTGAAGCGGGTGCCGGTCCTGTACAAAGGCATCCTGCCGGACCTCTTCAAAGAGGGAAAGGGCGCGGTCGCGCAGGGACGGATGGGGGCCGACGGCACCTTTATCGCCAGCGAAGTGCTGGCGAAGCACGATGAGAACTACATGCCGCCCGAAGCGGCCGCCGCGCTGGAAAAGGCCGGGGCGACCGGCGCCGGACGCAGCCGACCAACGACCGCGAGCCCGCAGTAGAGGACGTCATGATTCCCGAGATCGGCCATTTCTCATTGATGCTCGCGCTGTGCGTCGCCCTGGTGCAGGCGGTCCTGCCGGTGTGGGGCGCGGCGATCAACAACGCAGCCTTCATGGCCGTCGCCACACCCGCGGCGCGCGGGCAATTCTGCCTCGTGGCGCTGGCGTTCGGCGCGCTCGCCTACGCCTTCGCCGTGAAGGATTTCTCCGTGCTGTACGTGGCGGCCAACGCGAACTCGCAGCTGCCCCTGCACTATCGACTTGCGGCCGTGTGGGGCGCCCACGAAGGATCGCTGCTCCTCTGGACCTTGATCCTGACCGTCTGGATGGTGGCCGTCACACTCTTCTCGCGCCACCTGCCGGCCCCGATGCGGGCTCGGATTCTCGGCGTGATGGGTTTCGTCAGTCTGGGGTTCCTTCTCTTCATGCTGACCGTGTCGAATCCCTTCGAGCGATTGATTCCCGCCGCGGCGGACGGCCGCGACTTGAATCCGCTGCTCCAGGATCCCGGCATGGTTCTGCATCCGCCGATGCTCTACATGGGCTATGTCGGATTCTCCGTGGCGTTCTCCTTCGCCATCGCCGCGTTGCTGGGCGGCAATCTGGACGCGGCCTGGGCGCGCTGGTCGCGTCCCTGGACGACCGTGGCCTGGTGTTTTCTCACCGTCGGCATCGCGCTGGGCAGCGGTTGGGCTTACTACGAACTGGGCTGGGGCGGATGGTGGTTCTGGGATCCGGTCGAGAACGCCTCCTTCATGCCCTGGCTGGCCGGAACCGCCTTGATCCATTCCCTGGCCGTCACCGATAAGCGCGGCAGTTTCAAAGTGTGGACGGTGCTGCTCGCGATCCTGGCGTTCTCGCTCAGCCTCGTCGGAACCTTTCTGGTGCGATCCGGGGTGTTGACCTCGGTGCACGCCTTTGCGACGGACCCGAAACGCGGCCTGTTCATCCTGGTCTATCTCGCGGTCGTGATCGGAGGATCGCTGACGCTCTATGCCTGGCGCGCCCCGCGCGTGGGGCTGGGAGGACGCTTTGCGTTCGTATCCCGCGAATCCATGCTGTTGGTGAACAACGTCCTGCTCATCGTCGCAACCGGCTCTGTGCTGTTGGGCACACTCTACCCCCTGTTTCTGGACGCGCTCGGAATGGGCAAGCTCTCCGTCGGCCCGCCCTACTTCGATACGGTGTTCGTCCCGCTCATGACGCCGGCTCTCTTTCTCATGGGGATCGGCCCGCTGGCGCAATGGAAACAGGCCTCGCTGCCCGATCTCGCGATCAGAGTCCGCTGGGCCTTCGCCGTCAGCGCCGCGACGGCGCTCCTCCTGCCCTTCGCGCTCGGCCGGTGGACGCCGCTTTTGAGCCTGGGGTTCTTGCTGGCCGCCTGGATCGTCGCAACCGCCGTCCTCAACGTGCGCGAGCGGCTGACCGCCGTGCGCGGCAGCGGCCTCCGGCACGGTCTCGCCGGATTGTCACGCTCCTACTGGGGGATGCTGTTCGCCCATTGCGGCGTGGCGGTCTTCATCATCGGCGTCACCTGCGTGAAGGGATTCGAAACCGAGAAAGACCTGCGGATGAACGTCGGAGAGATCGCGACGATCGGCGGCTACCAATTCCGCTTCGACGGCGTGCAGGAGGTCAAGGGGCCGAACTATCGCGCGGGGCGGGGCACCTTCGTCGTAACCAAAGACGGCCGTCCCGTCACCCGGATGCACCCGGAGAAGCGCTACTATCCCGTCCAGAATCAGGCCATGACGGAAGCGGCGATCGATCCGGGCATCCTGCGCGACTTGTACGTCTCGCTCGGGGAACCGTTGGACGGCGGAGCCTGGAGCGTGAGGCTCTACCATAAGCCGTTCATCGATTGGATCTGGGGCGGATGTCTGCTGATGGCCTTCGGGGGCGTCCTGGCCGTCAGCGACCGGCGCTATCGTCTCTCATGGCGGAAGCAGGAGATCCCGGAACCGGCGCTCGCACCTCCCCGAACCTCAGAGGTGGCATGAAACGGTTTCTGCTCCCCTTGGCATTGTTTGCCATGGTCATGGGATTTTTCGCGGCGGGCCTCACGCTGAACCCGCGCGAAGTGCCCTCGCCGCTCGTCGGCAAGCCGGCGCCGGACTTTTCGCTGCCTCAGCTGCACGATCCCCAGAAGTTGTTCTCCCCGAAGGATTTGACCGGGCAGGTGTGGCTGTTGAACGTCTGGGCATCCTGGTGCAGCGGCTGCAAGGAGGAACATCCCATTCTGATGCAGCTGGCCCAGAGCGGTTCGGTGCCGATCTACGGCATGGACTATAAGGATCAGCGGGCGGAGGCGCTCGCCTGGCTCAAGCGGCAGGGCGATCCCTATCCGCTGAGCGCCATGGACGAGGCCGGCAGGATCGGCATCGATTACGGGGTCTATGGAGTTCCCGAAACGTTCGTCATCGATAAAAAAGGCGTCATCCGGTACAAGCAGATCGGCCCGCTGGATCAGGAAACCTTGCACCGGAAAGTACTGCCGCTCGTCAGGGAGTTGCAAAATCAATGAGGCTCTGTCTGTTCCTGATCTGGTTGCTGCCGACCGCGGTTCTCGCGCAGGAGGCCCGTCCGCTCGGCGAGGATCCGGCCGTCGAAGCGCGCCTGAAGCAGCTGGCCGTCGAGCTGCGCTGTCTGGTGTGCCAGAACCAGACGCTGGCCGATTCCAACGCGCCGTTGGCGGAGGACCTCCGCCGGGAGGTACGCGAGATGATCGCAAAAGACATGACGGACGACCAGATCGT
>DIHJ01000004.1:2491-13372 GCA_002420105.1 Nitrospira sp. UBA5699 | reverse complement strand
GTCTCCTTGCGGCGCCGGGCGCAGCAGACCGGAGAAGACACGCTCTCGCAAGAACAACGGGCACGCGCCGCCCAACTCCTTGAAGGCAAGGGAGGATCACCCCGATGAGCATCCTGTTCTTCCTGATCGCAGCGGCATTGACCATCGGCGTGACGCTGCTCCTGGTGCTGCCGTTGCTCCGGCCACCGTCCCAAACGGACGCCGGCGAGCAGGACAAACGGCTGTCGGTCTATCGGCAGCAACTGGCCGAGTTGGAGCAGGACCATGCGACCGGCACGATCACATCGGAGCAGTACCGGCAGTCCCGTCAGGAACTCGAACGCCGCGTACTCGAGGAAACGGCGGGCGGTGCCGCCCCGGCACACTCCGGACGCCGGTATCCCTCCGGCAGGACGGCGGCTCTGGTGCTGATCGTGGCGATCCCGCTTGCAAGCTTCCTGCTCTATTGGATGCTCGGTAGCCCGCTGGCGCTCGTCCATCCCGGCGCGCAGGTGAAAGAAACGGAAGGGGCTCCGTCCTATGACCACCAATCGTCCGCCGGGCTCGACGCGTTAACGGACCGGCTCAAGCAACGTTTGGAACAGAATCCCGGCGACGGAGCCGGCTGGGCGCTGTTGGCGCGCGCCTATGTCGAGCTCGGCCGTCACGGCAACGCCGTCACGGCCTTCGAGAAGGCACGGGCGCTTCTCCCGGATGATGCCCAGCTGTTGGTCGACTATGCCGACGCCTTGGCGATGGCCCGGGGCAGGAAACTGGAAGGCAAGCCGGAAGCCATGGTCGCCCGCGCGCTGTCGCTCGATCCACGGAATGTGAAGGGACACATGCTGGCCGGCACGATCGCCTACGATCGCAAAGACTTCCGAACTGCGCTCACTCACTGGGAGCAGGCGCAAAAGGCCTTGCCGCCCGAGACGGAACCGGAACTGATCCGCGAGTTGGCTTCCAACATCAACGAGGTCAGAGGGTTGCTCGGGCTCGCTGCGGCTCAGACTCCGTCCGGCGGTCCGGCACAGGCGGGGCGACCTCCTGTCGCCGCCTCCGGCTCCGGACCGGCCATCACCGGCACGATCACCATCGCACCCGGGCTGGCGGGAAAGGGCGCTCCGACGGACACGCTGTTTGTGTTCGCACGGGCGGTTGAGGGCCCGCCGATGCCGGTGGCGATCGTCCGGGCGACCAAACAGGATCTCCCCTTTACGTTTCGCCTCGACGACTCCAATAGTCCGATGCCGGCCAGGAAGCTGTCCGAGGCCGGCTCCGTCGTGATCGTGGCCCGGCTCTCCAAGTCCGGCGAGGCCATGCCCAAAAGCGGTGATTTGCAGGGCGTGAGCCGGCCCGTGAAACCGGGGACGCAGGGCCTCACCCTCGCCATCGACTCGGAACTCCCCTAAGGAAGGTCTGATTAATTCCCGATTGTGATCAGCCGACCTTCAAAAATCTTGGAATTCGACGGGGCGAAGTCTGGAACTTTGAATTAATCAGACCTTCCCTAACACAGGAACCCGGGATGTCAGGCTCGCTCGTCGTCACGTTGCTGTATCTGGTTCCCCTGCTCATCGTGTTCGTGCTCTACGGCCGGCGGCGCAGGAGACGGGAAGCGCAGTCCCGCGCACAGCTGGCTGAAACGGTGCGATCAGGAATCTCAGAACCCTTGACCCTGCACCCGGTCATCGACACGAACAAATGCCTCGGCTCCGGCGCCTGCGTGAAAGCCTGCCCGGAACATTCGTTGGGAATCGTGCGCGGGAAAGCCGTCCTGGTTCAACCGGACCATTGCATCGGCCACGGCGCCTGCGAAACGGCCTGCCCCGTCGAAGCCATCACGCTGGTCTTCGGGACCGAAAAGCGGGGGATCGACATTCCCCACGTGAAGCCGACGTTCGAAACCAATGTGCCGGGGATCTATATCGCCGGCGAGCTGGGCGGGATGGGGCTGATCCGGAAAGGGGTGGAGCAGGGCGCCCGCGCGATCGAATCCATTCGCAAGCAGAAGGGACGCGGCGATCAGCTCGACGTGGTGATCGTCGGGGCCGGACCGGCGGGACTCGCCGCGTCGCTGGCGGCCAAGGAGGCCGGGCTACGGTACGTGACGCTCGAACAGGAAGACGGTCTCGGCGGCTCCGTGTATCATTTTCCCCGCCGTAAGCTCGCGATGACGGCCCCCATGAAGCTGCCGATCATCGGAAAGTTCAACAAGTATCAGATCAGCAAGGAAGAGCTGCTCGAGTTCTGGAATCGTGTCGTGCGGCAGACCCGGCTCGACATCCGATTTACGGAACGGATGGAAACCCTCACGAGGTCGGAAAACGGCTTCATGGTCAAGACTACCAAGAACAGCTACCGAACCAGGAACGTCCTCCTCGCCATCGGCCGGCGCGGCACTCCGCGCAAACTGGGGGTGCCGGGGGAGGAACAACCGAAAGTCGTCTACAGCCTGATCGACGCCGAGCAGTACCGGGGCCAGCATGTGCTGGTGGTCGGCGGCGGGGACAGCGCGGCGGAGGCGGCCCTCGCGCTCGCCGCAGAACGGGGGACGACGGTGTCGCTCTCAAGCAGAGGGAACGACATTTTTACCCGGCCGAAGGAAAAGAACCGCGGCGCGTTGAAAGACCTCGCCGCTCGCGGAAAGGTGAGGGTCTTCCTGAACGCGAACGTGCGGCAGATCGACGGGGACTCGGTGACAATCGATGAGAACGGGACCGACCTCACCATCAAGAACGATGCCGTAATCGTGTGCGCCGGCGGGACTCTTCCGACTCCCATGCTCAAAGAGATCGGCGTCATGGTCGAGACCTACTACGGTCAGGCCGTGCCGAAGTAACCGGAGACGATTGAATTACGGCAGGTCCTTGCGCGAGACCGACGACCATTGCGCGACCGTGCCGGCCAGAATGCCGCGTACGGCAACCTCCTTGCCCCTCGGAGGACCCGCGAAGAAGGCGTTGCGTCCGATCACGATTCCGTCGTGCCCCTTGAATCCGTTGTCGGGAATGGCGGTCGTATCGATGGTGAGCCCTGCGACGACCAAGAAGGGGTCTGAGGCGGAGGTGAGCAGCCCCTCGAACTTCACTTTCGAGGCGGGGGCGGCCCGTTCGATTTCCGTCGCGAGGAGCAGGCCTCCCGCCCCGCGACGGCCATGAATCTTGAGATGATCCCCGACCCGAAGATCCTCGAGGCGCGAGGCGCCTCCTTCGCCATTGATCGCAGTTCGTTCGTCTACCGCGATGACGATCCCTGAGAATCCGATCAGCGTCAGGGTCTTGGCGCCTGGATCAATGGTCGCGATGTTCGATTCGAGCTCGGTTTCGTTCTCGAACGAAACGTGGGCGGCCTGCAGGATGTTGTTAACCAGGGCGCCGTGGATCTCGACATGGGCGCCAAGCACCAGATCGTTCGCCGTCCCTCCCTCAAATTCCGTGGAAGGAGTCGTCTGTACACGCAGGTTGTTCACGTGGAAATCTCCCGGAGCGACCACCTGCGTGATGAAATCCTCCACTTCCGCTTCCTGCGCGTCCGTAACCCCGAGCCCCTGCCGCTTCACCCGGGTCGCCGTCAGCTGCGCCCCGTAGGGCCCCGGTCCGCCCGGGCTCCATCGATCACCATGGACGAACACCACGGATCCGTTCCAGAGCTGGCCCGTCGGAGAGGGCATTTCAGCGATATCGGCGGAGGAATAGTCCACGAGAAGCGAGCCGATCTCAAACGTTCGGGCGGCGACATCGTGATTTTTCACAAAACCCTCGATCTCGTAATGGGGCGTGCCGCTTTCCTGCTGGATCAGTGTGGCCAGGATGGTGCCGTCTCCCGTCACGAATCCGCTGATCTCCACAAATGCGCCGGGCAGGACGACCGTATCGAGGGTGTGGGGCGCAGCTCCCTGCAAGGCCGGGTCGATGACCGTTTTCTGATTCACGGAAACCACCTGGCCCAGCACCACCAGGCTGAGGCCGTCGGCGGCGACGGCTTGCACGACACCTTCGACCGTTTCTTCGTAGGTGATCTTTTCGGCGATCCGTGTCAGTGTCTTGTTTGTCGTGTACTCCGTGGAGCGAACCCCGTTGACCAGGACCACCATTCCGAGTTTGAGCCGGTTCTCTCGCGTGCAGGGATCGTGATCGATGCAATAGAGGGTGTTGGTATTGTCGTACTCCGTCCCCGATACGTAGACGCTGCCGAACTTGGTCACAGGTCCGGACGAAACCGTGGCCACGGAGCCCGTCCCGCCGATCCCGCCTCCGGCCTGGGGAGCCGGGCTGCACGACAGCGCGGCAAGAGCCATCCAGGAGAGGAGCAGGTGTCGGATCTGAAACATGTGCCTCATGCTCGTTTAGAGCGCGGTCTCGCCGTGGGGGATTCACCCCCAACCCGTTCCTCGAAGTGGTACAGCCCGACGCCCAATCGGACCCGGCCGGTCCCTTGCGCAGAGGGATTGACGTCCCGGTCACGATTGGACAGCCATCGATCCAGGGCTTCCAGAAGTTCCTGCCCCTGCGCCGCGACGACGGCCCGAAACTCCTCCGCCGCCTCCACCGGCACATTGTCGTACATCACCTTGCGCTGGAATCGGGGCTTCCCGGGATTGACATAGATGTTGTGGTCGATGGTCGCAATCAGATCTGCAGTATCGGTGCCAAGAATGCTCAGTTTCTCAGGGGCGCCCTTCTGAGGAATATAGCCCCGAGCCTTCAGGCACACGCGTCCCTCCTTCGTGAGCTGAACGGCTCCGACGTGAAGCAATTCATCCAACATCGCCCGGACCGGAATGTCCCCGCTGTAGGCCTTGACCAGAGCGGCGAACGACCCTCGCTTTCCTTCGAGAGGGAGGGGAGCGGGATGACCGCGACCGTCGCTGAATCGAGGATCCTTCAGCCAGCCGGCAATGACCCATGCCGCCCGGTTGTATTCCTCCTCCCGGGAGCCGTCCCCGGTCCCGGGTCGCGCCAGCAACGCGGTCACTTCCTTCCGGGTCAGGCCGGTCAGAATTGCGATTCTGGACACGGTGGCCTTCTTCCCGCCGATTCCGAACTCCTCCTGTGCGAGGTCCACATAGACCTGCTTGACGAGGTCATAGAGCGACCCTGCGCCCTTTCCGTTGCGCAGAAACATTCTGACCAAGGGGTACAACAGCCTGCTGGTTGCCGAGGAGAGGGCCTGCGAGTGGGGCGTCTTCATCTCAATGGGAAGTTATTCCCACCCACTTGGCCCTGTCAAGCCGCACCGGGGGCTCGACATCTGGGATGAACGATGGTTCGGACTTCACCCCGGCTTCTCAAAACCGGTATTGAACCCCCAGGGAGGTATTGGTGTTGTAGAAGTCGCGGGTCGCGGCGCTCGATGACCGTTGCGTCCGTTGAAACCCGACGGTCAGCGCGGCCGCGGGCGTGAATTGATAGAACAGATCGATCCCACCCTGATGCGTGGTATCGACCACTCCCCGATTGCTGTCTCCGGCGAGTTCGCTCGTAAACTCCTTCCGCCGATAGGCATAGGCGACGGTGCAGGCCAGCTGAGGCATGACCTGGATCGTCACCCCGACGGACGCGAAGTGCTGGCGATAGGACACATCGTCCGCGAATTGTGATTGTTCCCGCCCGTCCGCAAACCCCCGCTCGAACAAGTACGCCGTCACGAGAGCCACCGTCGGGGTCAGCTTCCATTCGAGCTGGGGCCCGATCGTCCCAAAAGTCGTATCCCTCTCGGCAAAGGCGTCGTTGTAATACCGGAGGCCATACCGTCCCACCATCGTCGCCGTCAGCGCTTCGTTCACGCGCCGATCAATCTGGGCGCGCCAGATATGGGAGGTGACGCGCTCCTCCTCCGTGAGCCGCAGCCCCGTCCGGCGCTCGCTGTTCGGTCCGAGAAACAGATTCGGCACATAGCGGTAGCGGATGAGGAGCGAGGTCTCCCGATCGAGCGCCTGCCTGACCTGAAGCCGGTAATTCCCGTGGTTGAAGAGCGGGTTCTCGGTGAAGATGAACCCGGCGGCTTTGACCGAAACTTCCGTGGGACCGGCGGCGAGCGGCTGCGAGCGGTGGCGCAACTCGATCGCCGGCTCCCAGACGACGTCGATGGGCTTGTCCACCGACACCCTGGACGGCTGACTGGGATCTTCCGAGAGCGACAGGCGTCGGGACGACGACAGTTCGAACACGTTGTCGGTGTAGAGCAGCCTGGCGTCGGCCACGGCAGACCATTCGGCCATCGCGTGGCGCGGCACGCAGAGGAGACAAAGCAGGGTCGGGAGAAGGAGGAGACAGGTCCGTGACGCGCATCGGGCCATGAGCGCCCGTTATGGCTGACCGAAGGAGCGGACGTAGCGGAGCACCTGCCAGGCTTCTTCTTCCGTGAGCACGAGGGGAATGAAGGGCGCCATCGCGGTGCCTTTGCTGCCGTTCTTCAAAATCCAGAAGAGCTCGCCGTCGGTTCGGGCGGCCTGCCAATCCTTGTCGGTGAAATTTCTCGGCAAGGGACCCTTCAAGCTGCCCGGCTCGATGTCTCCGCCCAATCCCTTCCCGTCGGCTCCGTGACAGGCTCGACAAAAGGCCTTTCCCTCAAAGAGCCTCCTGCCCTGCTCGATGATGCCCGGAGTGGCCGGCAAGGGATTCGTGATCTGCCGAACCGCATCGATCTCAGCGGCCGGCACACGGGGCCGCAGGACTTCGGGATCGGCCGACCAGCTGGAAGGGGGAACATTCGCCAGCAGGAGCGCAGCGGCACAGAGCATCGGCCGGATGTCCGTCATGCCAGACCTCCTCGATTCGACAGAGCGGCCAAGGAGTCGACTCCTTGGCCGCGCACCGTCGGGAATGAGCGGTTACTCCGTCCGCAGCTTGTGGCCGACGGACTGAGGATGCCCGACCTCGCCGTTGGGTGCCTTGGCGCCATCCGGCCAGAGGTGGAAGATAATGCCGTCGGTCTTGGCCGCGACCGCCGCGATTTCCTTCGCCTGGGCCTCCGGCATGTCCAGCACCTGCACACGGCCCGTCGCGATCTCCACTTCATGATCGTGGTAGTACTTGTTCCAGGTATCGAGCGGGACGTGGGCGCGGGACACCGACTTCGCCACAAAATACTCGACATCGGTCAGGATGGCGTTGGGATCGGTGGACTCAAACAGCAGACATTGGAGGATCTCCGGGGACACCGGCTTGCAGTAGTGGTGAAAGGGTCCGTGGACCGTGCCGTCCTCAAACTTGTGCGGAGCCATCACGTGGATATTGTACCCCTGAGCCGGCCCGGGCTTGGGCGCCGCCATCGCTTGCCCCCCGTCATGGTGGTGTCCCGCGCAACCGGCCAGGACAGCCAGACCGAGCGCCCCGACGATACCGAATGACCGTAACCGCATGATGACCTCCAGTTTAAGAGTTGAGGTGAAGGGAAATGGTCGACCTGTTCAGAAACCTTTTCTTGGTTCTGATAACCGTTGAGAGGCAGCCGCCGGCAGAAGGATTCGCCATTTCTTCCCTTTGTTATCCAGACCCATTCCCTGTCCGACGTCACGGCATTGCGGTCAGCCGGAAGACCGGCACGCCGGCCATATGACGTCATAAGACATTGAAATGTATGTGAATTCTTCGATGAAGACAACCCTGAATTTATGGTAGGCTGATGGGCAAAGGAGCCTCCGGTCCATGCGAATTCCTTCGCGAGTCGTCCTTCCGTTCGGCTACCGGATTTCGGTGCGCCAGCTCTCCGACTCTGAGATGGACCGCCGGGACCCGAATGCCGACGGGATCTGGGACGACGACAGCAAGACCATTTATCTCCGCAAACGGCTTCCGGTCACCAGACGACGCTACATCCTGGCCCATGAGCTGGGCCATGCCTGGCTCGATTGGCAACATCGTCATCTCGACAACGGCAAAGCCAAAACCTGACCCCGCCTTCCGTCCGGCGGCCTGTTCAGGTCCCTGTTTTGGCCCCGGCCATCTTGAGCACCGTCGCCCATTCCGACTCCGTAACAGGCTGCACGGATAATCGTGACCCCTTCCGGAGCAGGAGCATCCCCTTCAATTTCGGCTCCCCCCTGAGTCGATCGAGAGAGACGCCGGCCTGGAAGGTCTCCCGGTGTTTGATATCGACCATGTCCCACCGCGGCGCGGCCGGGGTGCTGGCCGGATCGTAGTGATGACTCGCCCGGTCGAACTGTGTGTCGTCAGGATAGGCCGGCCGCACGACTTCCGCAACGCCGACCACGGCGGGCGGATCCGCATTGCTGTGATAGAACAACACCAGATCGCCCACCGTCATCTCGCGCATGAAGTTCCTGGCCTGGTAGTTGCGCACTCCGTCCCAACCGGTGGTGCGCTTCGGCGACTTGGCAAGATCGTGGATCGAAAAGACGGTCGGCTCGGATTTCACGAGCCAGTAGCGGCGCGACTGCGGCATCCGATTCTCCTCTGAGACTTGGACGTTCCGCCGGCAGACTGTATGCTAGGGCCGGTCACAGACCCACTGCGAGGTACCCGGATGGAACTGACGCCATTCTTGTTCGGACTCTACAAGCTCGTCAAGTACGGGCTCTATCCCCTGAGCTGGGTGCTGCTGCTCATGACGACGACGACCCTGCTGCTCCTCTTGCCTTCACACCCGGGTCGCCTCAAGTGGGCCAGGATCGGATCTGTCAGTTCGCTCATCCTATTGCTGGTCATTTCAAGCCCCCTGGTCGCGGCACAGTTGCTCGGCAGCCTGGAAGCCCGGAATGCCCTGCCTCCGTCGCCCGGAGACAGACGCCACGAGGCGATCGTCGTCCTGGGAGGAGGCGTACTGGACCGGGGAACGCTCCGCCCGGCCGTGGAGTTGACCTCCTATTCCCGCAACCGGACAACCTGCGGCGTGGACTTGTACCGACAGGGGTATGCCGACAAACTCGTCTTGACCGGCGGGAGCGGACAGGCCTTTCAGACCGGACCCAAGGAGGCCCCCGAGATGAAACGATGGGCCAGACGCCTCGGCGTGCCGGAAGAGGCGATTCTCACCGAGGAAGACTCGCGGACGACCTACGAAAACGCGGCCGGCACGAAACGGCTGCTGGGGCCGGTCCCGATCCTGCTGGTCACCTCGGCGAGCCATCTGCCTCGAGCGGCGGCGCTCTTCACGAAACAGGGCTTTCAAGTCACGCCGGCTCCTTGCGATTTCGTGATGCAGGACCGTCCTCTGGACAGCTGGGCCCGGATGGACCCCTTCGATCTGCTCCCGAGCGACATGGCCATTCAGCACACCAGAAGCGCGGTCACGGAACTGGCCGGTCTGGCGATCTACCGGATCACGGGAAAGCTCTGAACGGCGGCCCCGTGTCGGCGCTCCGAACGGAGACCCGGTCATCCCTTCCGTTCGAGAAAGGCCATCAACGCCTGGTACGTCAACTCCCGTACTCTGGCCTTGGAGGCCGGCTCTCCGCTGCTGTTGCGGTCCAGCCATACCTGGTCGGCCACTTGAACCCTCGCCTCGTTGCACAGGCCCCACATCTCGTGGAGAAAATCTTCGGGCAACCCCACTTGCAGTCCTTCCGACTCGATCCGGTCGTCCAGAATCGCCAGAAGATCGGAAATGGCCTGATCCGGCCGGTAGGGCGCCGTCGAAAAGCCGAACGACTCGTGCGCGACCGCCTCCTGCTCGGCCTGCTCGACCAGATCCCGCATGTACTCCTTCAGCAGCCCCACGACATGTCCCGACAGCGCCATGTCACTCCTTTCAAGCCGGCATTATGCGGCGATGCCGAAACAGGCGCAAGGAACGAGTTTCGGCCGGGACGACCCGTTGACCCCCTCATCAGCGCTTCACTATGATGCTCTTCAGACATGGGCAAGAGGCACAAGGCACGAGGCAAGGGGAAACCAAAAGACTTTGCCTTTTACCTCTCACCCCGAACCCCTGGCCTGTATTTATGGTCGAACGATTTGAGATCGCAGTACACACCCCGGCCGGCCGCCTGACCACGGCGCTCGACGTGCCGACCGGGTTCGTCCCGATCACGGCGATCGTCCCCGTGACGCGCCGCCTCGGCGAAGAGGCCCTGCAGCTGGAAGAGCTGCGCGCAAAAGAAGCAGGATGCGCGATCTCCTGCCGGATGGGCTGCGCCGCCTGCTGCCGCATGATGGTGCCGGTCTCGCCGCCGGAAGCGTTCGCCTTGCTGGAATATGTCGAACAGTTGCCGGATGATCGCCGGGCCCGGATCCTGGCCGGTCTGGAGGATACCGCGAACGTGCTCCGGCGTGAAGGACTCTGGGACCGGTTACGGGAGATCGCGGGAGCCTCCACCCCGCTGTCCGACGAACAATTGGATCCGATCAACCGCGCCTACTATGCCCTGCGGCTGCCCTGTCCGTTTCTGGAGAATGAGCTGTGCTCGATTTATGAGGCCAGACCCGCCGCCTGCCGGGAGCTGCTCGTCACCTCGCCGGCGGACCTCTGTCGCGACATCGTCGGCAACCCCGTCGAACCGCTGCCCGTCCCGGTGCGGATCGGAACCGTGCTCGGTCTCGTCTGGGCCGCGCTCACGCAATCCGCCCCGCGCCTGATTCCGCTCCCGCTCGCGCTGGATTGGGCCGGGCAGCATCGCAAAGAAGCGGCCAGAACCTGGACCGGATCGGCCCTGATCGACCAGATGCTCGACAAGATGTGGCGGTTCTTGAGCCAGGAGTTTATGAATCGGTCAAAGGGTAAACTCATAGGCAAGGGGTCAGAGGCAATAGGTAACCCCTGACCTCTCACCTAAGAGTCATCGCCCCTTGCCCCGCGCCTCGTGCCTCTAGACATAGAAAAGGAGAACATATGCAGAAGCCTGTCATTGCCTGTCTTGATCTCGAAGGGGTGCTGGTTCCGGAGATCTGGATCAACGTCGCCTTGAAGACCGGCATCGAGGAATTGAAAATCACCACG
>DIHJ01000004.1:0-2392 GCA_002420105.1 Nitrospira sp. UBA5699 | reverse complement strand
GCACAAGCTCACGATCGCCGACATTCAGGACGTCATCGACAAGATGGGACCGTTGGAGGGCGCGCGCGAGTTCGTCGCCTGGATCCGGGAGCGCTGTCAGGTCATCATCCTCTCGGACACCTTCTATCAGTTCGCCCTGCCGCTCATGCGCCAACTTGGCTTCCCGACGCTCTTCTGCAACCAGCTGGAGATCGACGGACAGGGCCGGATCGCGAACTACCACATGCGGATGCAGAATCAGAAGAAGCATTCCGTGGCGGCGTTCAAGTCCCTCAACTTCTTCACCATGGCAGCCGGCGATGCCTACAATGACACCGCCATGCTGGGCGAAGCCGACGCGGGCTTCTTCTTCCGTCCGCCGGAGCATCTGCCCAAGGAATTTCCGCAGTTTCCGGTGACGCAGACCTATGCGGAGCTGCAGGCGCGATTCAGCAAAGCAGGGAACTTAAAGCCCTAGCTGTCAGCTCTCAGCAATCAGCTTATTCCTCCCCTTTGTAAGGGGAGGGCACCATCTATCATTCCCCTCCTTCGTAAGGAGGGGCCAGGGGAGATCGTTTCTTTTCTGATACTCTTTTCTCCCAGTCGTAGAGCACTCCGTCAAGATTCTTCAGTATGTCGTCGTTTCGATAACGTACGACGTGAAGGCCGAGCGACTGGAGATAGCGGTCGCGCAATACATCCTTTTGGATTTGGTTCGGTTCAGCATGGGTATCGCCGTCAATTTCAATGACGAGAGATCGCTCCGCACAATAGAAGTCGACGATGTACGGCCCTATTCCTGTTGCCTGCGGAACTTGAGGCCGAGAAATTGCCGCGCTCTTAACTTCCACCAGAGAAGTCGTTCTGGGCCGGTCATCCCGGAACGGAGTCGACGCTTAAGAGAGAGATAGCGAGGAATAAGACTAAGACGCCCGGTTCGTTCTAAAAAGTTGCTTCCATATTGGACGGGATTCTGGAAAATCGCGCCGCACGGCTATCATCGGACTCGACCTCCCCTCACCCCTCCTTACGAAGGAGGGGCAAAGCCGCTGAAGGCTGACTGCTGAGAGCTAATAGCTTCTTACTCCCCGTTCACCACCGCCAGCACGCGGCGGCCGTAGCGCTCGACCTTGACGTCGCCGATGCCGGGAATCTCCCGCAAGGCCTCGGGCGTGGCCGGTTTGTGGCCGGCGATCGTCCGTAACGTCTTGTCGTGGAAAATCACGAACGGCGCCACCCCTTCCTCTTCGGCGAGTTCCGTGCGCAGCCGCCGTAGTCGTTCGAAGAGCTGCGGATCGGCAGGAGGCGCAGCCGGGACGGCGCCGGCTCTCGGCTGTGTCCCGAACGGCCCGGCCGCGGACAACGGACCCGGCCGCTCCTCATTCTTCACGACAGCCGCGAGGCCGATGCCTTCGAGCCTGTCCCGCCCCGTTCGTGTCAGATGAAGCGTCGGATAGTCCGTGCCTTCCACGGAGAGGGACCCTGAGGCGATCAGCTCCTTTGCCAGCCCGGTCACGAAGGGCTTCGAGCGGTCCCGGTACCGGCCATACGTCGGACAATCCCATGCGCCACAGGCGAGTATCGCCTTCGACTTGCTTCCTCGAAGGATCTCGACGACGCGACTCAGGCCGAAGCGGCCGCCGCACCACGAGACGGTTTCGAGGACGGCCTTCGCGCAGGCTGCATCGTCATCGAGAAGGACGCCGTCCCACCGATGCGGCGTCGCGCACCGGTCACACTGTCCGCAGGGCCCCAAAGACAGCTCATCGTCATCGCTGAAATATTCGAGGATCGCCAGCTGCCGGCAGGCCGGCGTCGAGACGTAGGCGATCATGTCCTTGAGCAACGTCCTCATGCGCTCGGCGCGGTCGATCGTGCCGGGCTCGCTTGAGGCCTGCTGGATGAAGTATTCCTGCGTGGCCAGATCCCGTTCATGGAAGAGCAACACGCAGGAAGCGGGCAGGCCATCGCGACCGGCACGCCCCGCCTCCTGGTAGTAGGCTTCGATGCTGCCCGGCACGTCGAAATGGACGACGAGCCGGACGTCCGGCTTGTCGATGCCCATCCCGAACGCATTCGTCGCCACCAGTATGCGGACGGCCCCCCGGCGAAAGTCGTCCTCCACGAGCCGCCGCTCCTGGTCGGAAAGACCGGCATGGTAGTACCCGACCGATTGATGCGACTGCCCGAGCCGGCCGGCCACCTCCTCGACGGTCCGACGCGTCGCGCCATAGATCAGGACCGTCCCGGTCGCGCAGTCGCGGACCAGGCCGTCCAATGCCGACAGCTTTTCGTAGCGCGAGGCGCAGTGCCGGACGGACAGGGCCAGATTGCCGCGCCGGAAGCCCGTGATCACCCGCAGCGGATCGCGAAGCGCGAGCCGGTCGCAGCAGTCCGCCTGCACCCGCTGCGT
>DIHJ01000014.1:58042-72789 GCA_002420105.1 Nitrospira sp. UBA5699 | reverse complement strand
GCAGATCGCTGTCCGCGGACAGCGTAGGAGAGACGTGTGAAGGTCGATCAACGAATCAGAATCAGGTTGCGGGGGTTCGATTACCGCGTGTTGGATCAATCCGTCGCGGAAATCGTGGAAACGGTGCGGAGGAGCGGCGCCAAGGTGGTCGGGCCGATTCCGCTGCCCACGAGAATCGAAAAATTCACGGTGCAGCGCGCCACGCATGCGGATAAGAAGGCCCGTGAGCAGTTTGAGATCAGGACGCACAAGCGGTTGATGGACATCATGGAACCGACACCGGAAACCATGGATTCGCTGATGAAGTTGAATCTGGCGGCCGGCGTGGACGTCGAAATCAAGCTCTGAGCTTTGTGATTCGATAAGGAACGTGTCGTTATGACGAACGGGTTGCTCGGTAAAAAACTTGGGATGACGCAGATGTTGGACGAGGCCCGACTGACGCCGGTGACGGTCATCGAGGCCGGCCCCTGCCGCGTCGTCATGGTCAAGACGAAAGAGCGTGACGGGTACGAGGCGGTTCAGCTGTCGTTCGGAGACGTGAAGGACCGCAAGCTCTCCAAAGCGCAGTTGGGTCATTTGAAGAAGCATGAAGCCCCGGCAAGCCGTGTGCTGAAGGAGTTCAAGAAGGACGGCGACGTCGCGGTGGGACAGACGGTGAAAGCGGACATCTTTAAAAAGGGCGACTGGGTCGATGTCATCGGCGTCTCCAAGGGCAAGGGGTTTCAGGGCGTCGTGAGGCGGCATCATTATTCGGGCGGTCCGGAGTCCCACGGTTCGATGTTTCACCGGGCGCCCGGCTCGATCGGCGCGAGTTCGTTCCCGTCCCGCGTGTGGAAGGGAAAGACTCTGCCCGGTCACATGGGGGCGGAGCGGGTGACGACTCAGCGCTTAAAGGTGATCGAGGCCAGACCGGATGAGAATCTGTTGTTCGTGCGCGGCGCGGTTCCCGGAGCGGCGAACGGACTCCTGGTCGTCAGAAAGTCGAAGAAGGGATAGGGCCATGCCGACGGTTGATGTGGTTGACCTGAATAGGCGGAAGGTTGGATCTGCGGAATTGCCGGCGGAGGTCTTCGGCTGTGCCCCGCATACGGCGTTGGTGCATGAGGCGGTCGTGATGCAGCGGGCCTGTGAGCGGCAGGGCACCGCCTCGACGCTCCGGCGGGGAGAAGTGAGCGGGTCAGGAAAGAAGCCGTGGAAGCAAAAGCATACGGGACGGGCCCGCGCCGGCTCGGTGCGCTCTCCGGTATGGCGGCACGGCGGATCGGTGTTCGGTCCCAAGCCGCGGAGCTACGCCTTCAGCATGCCGAAGAAGAAGTACCGCGCGGCGCTGCAAAGCGCGCTCTCGGCGAAACTTGCGGAGGGACACCTGATCGTCGTGTCCAGTTTGTCGCTTGAGCAGCCCAAGACGAAGCTGCTGGCGAAGGCGTTGGATCAGTTCGGGGCCGGCTCGCAGGTTCTGGTGGTGGCCGGAGAGGGGCAGACAGGACTTACGCAGGCGGCCAGGAATCTCGCCAAGGTCACCGTGGTGACCCCGGATCGGCTGAACGTCTACGACATTGTGCGGGCCGGCATGATCGTGATTCCCGAACGGGATCTCGCGCGTGTCAAGGAGGTCTGGGCATGAAGATGGATCTCCACAGCGTGCTCATTCAGCCGTTGTTGACGGAAAAGATCACGGCGATGCGCGAGGCGAACAATACGGTGAGCTTCCTGGTTCATCCCGATGCGAATCGCGTGCAGATCAAGCAGGCCGTGGAGGCCTTGCTGAAAGTGAAGGTGGCGCGGGTCAACGTGTTGAACGTGCGGGGGAAGGTCAAGCGCCTGGGACGTTTCTCCGGCAAGCGATCCGATTGGAAAAAGGCCTTCGTGAAATTGAAAGAAGGCGAAAAGCTCGAACTCTACGAGAGCGCCTAGAGAAGGAAGATACGCGCATGGGACTGAAGGCCTATAAACCGACGACGTCCGGCCGACGCGGCATGACGATCGTCACCACTGAAGAACTGGCAAAGAAGAAGCCGGAAAAGTCGCTGACCTCCTTTCACTTGCGGACGGGGGGACGGAACAACGACGGGCGGACGACCGTTCGGTTCCGAGGAGCGGGGCACCGCCGGCTGTACCGGAAAATCGATTTCCGTCGCGACAAGGTCGGGATCCCGGCCACGGTGACGGCGCTGGAGTACGATCCCAATCGTTCCGCCCGTATCGCGTTGTTGAGCTATAAGGACGGCGAAAAGCGGTACATCCTCGCGCCCGTCGGTTTGCAGGTTGGAGATGTGCTCCAATCCGGGGCGGATGCGGAGGTGCGGACCGGTAATTCGCTTCCGCTGGCCAACATGCCGCTCGGTACGACGATTCACAATATTGAATTGAAGCCCGGCAAGGGCGGGCAGCTCATCCGCAGCGCGGGCGGATTCGCCCAGGTGATGGGGCGTGACGGCGAGTACGTGCAGGTGCGCCTCAAGTCGGGAGAAATGCGCCGTATTCTGGCGTCTTGCATGGCGACGGTCGGGCAGGTCGGCAATCTCGACCACGAGAACATCAACGTCGGCAAAGCCGGGCGCACTCGGTGGCTGGGGCGCCGTCCTCATGTGCGCGGCGTCGTCATGAACCCGGTGGACCATCCCCACGGGGGCGGTGAGGGCAAGTCCGGGCAGGGCAACCCGCATCCGGTTTCTCCCTGGGGATTGCCGACGAAGGGATACAAGACGCGCAACAACAAGGGGACGGATAAGTACATCATTGCCCGTCGCAAGTCAGGAGTGCGCAATGCCTAGATCGATTAGCAAGGGCCCGTTTGTCGATGATCATCTGCTGAAAAAAGTCGAGCAGATGAATCAGACGAAGGATCGGAAGATCATCAAGACCTGGTCGAGACGATCGACCGTCGTGCCGGATATGATCGGGCACACCTTCGCCGTCCACAACGGGAAGAAATTCATTCCCGTATTCGTGACGGAGAACATGGTGGGACACAAGCTCGGCGAGTTTGCTCCGACCAGATTCTTCAAGGGGCACGGACAGGCGAAGACGGAAAAGGCCGTCGCCCTCAAGTAGGCGCCGGCTGACGCAGCGGTTATTGGTCTCAGCGGGTAAGGAATAGGATATGGCAGAAGCACGAGCAGTACTCAGATTCGTTCGCGTGGCCCCTCGGAAGGCCCGTCCGGTTGTCGACATGATCAGAGGGCAGCAGGTCCCCATGGCGTTGGCGATGCTGAAGCATCTCCCCCGTCATGCCGCCCGCGTGATTGAAAAGGTTCTTCGGTCGGCGGTCGCCAATGCCGAACAGAAGGAACTGGGCGACAGCGAGTCCATGCGGGTGTCGAAAGCGTTCGTCAACTGCGGGCCGATCTATAAGCGATTCCGTGCCCGCTCGATGGGGCGCGCCAATGCGATTCAAAAACGGACAAGTCATATCACCGTCGTGGTGGAAGCCCCGAGCGTAACGGGGAAGTCGTAAGTCATCGAAGACTGAGCGGCGTGGCCGGTCGGCCGCCGCAGAACTGAGGCACGCACCGTATGGGTCAGAAAACACATCCAATAGGTTATCGGCTCGGATACAACTACACGTGGAGTTCCCGGTGGTATGCCGGGAAGGACTATGCCAAGTTGCTTCACCAGGACATCAGGATCCGGAAGGTCGTGAAGCAGAAGCTTTACCACGCGGGTGTCGCCAAGGTGGAGATCGAACGGTCCGGAGACCAGACGCGCGTCATCATCCACACCGCCCGACCCGGCATCATCATCGGACGCAAGGGCGCCGAAGTCGATAAGCTCAAGGCCGAATTGGAGAAGCAGTACGGCGGACAGGTCTACATCACCGTGAAAGAGATCAAGAAGCCGGAGTTGGATGCCCAACTGGTCAGCGAAAATGTGGCGACTCAGCTGGAAAAGCGTGTGGCGTTCCGCCGCGCCATGAAGCGATCGGTCCAGTCGGCCTTGCGGCTCGGCGCGCAGGGCATCAAGATCATGGTGGCGGGCCGTCTCGGCGGGGCGGAAATCGCGCGGACCGAATGGTATCGCGAAGGCCGGGTGCCTCTCCACACGCTTCGCGCGGAAGTGGACTACGGGTTCGCGGAAGCCCATACCACGATGGGACAGATCGGAGTCAAGACGTGGATCTACAAGGGAGAGATTCTCCCCGCTCAGCCGCTGAAGCCTGAAGCGGCATTTGAACGGCGTCTCGGGTAGGCGAAGAGGAAATCGTGTTAGCACCGAAAAAAGTCAAGTTTAGAAAAATGATGAAGGGGCGGATGCGCGGTAAAGCCTATCGTGGCGGCCACATCACGCTCGGGGAATTCGGCTTAAAGGCGCTGGAGCCGGGCTGGGTGACCAGCCGACAGATCGAAGCGGCTCGTATCGCGATTACCCGCTATGTGAAGCGCGGCGGTCAGGTCTGGACGAGGATCTTCCCGGACAAGCCGATCACGAAAAAGCCGGCGGAAACTCGAATGGGTAAAGGGAAGGGCAACCCTGAGTACTGGGTGGCCGTTGTGAAGCCGGGACGGATCCTCTATGAGATGGGCGGCGTCACGCCGGAGATCGCGCACGAGGCGTTTCGGCTCGCGTCCCATAAGCTGCCGATCGCGACGAAGTGCGTGACGCGCGGCGAATTCTAAGATCATTGCACGGATAGCTGAAGGGCGAGAATTCCGATGGACCTAAAAGAACTGAGACAGATGACCGGCGCGGAGCTTTCCGAAAAGGCCAAGCAATTGACGCAGGAGCTCTTCAATCTTCGTTTTCAGTTGGGCACCGGACGACTGGAAAATCCCATGCAGATCCGGAAGACGAAGCGGACGATTGCCCGGGTGAAGACCGTGTTGCGCGAAGCGGAACGGGCCGAACGGAAGTCTGGCTCTTAAGGCGAAAGGGTTGGGATCATGGCAGAGTCGGAAGCGAAGCGGCGGGAGTGGGTCGGTCGTGTCATCAGCAACAAGATGAACAAGACCGTTGTGGTGGCGGTGGAACGCTCGGTCGTGCATCCCATCTATCGCAAGGTCATGCGGCGGGTGACGAAGTTCAAGGCCCACGATGAGCAGAATGCCTGCAATGTCGGGGATCGTGTGCGGATGATCGAGACGCGGCCCATCAGCAAAGACAAGCACTGGCGCGTCGTCGAGGTGTTGGAAAAGGGGCGAGCTGAGTAGGCGGCAACGCCTGCTCGTTGAGGATAAACAGAGATCATGATTCAGAATTACACATACATGGACGTGGCCGACAATTCCGGTGCGAAGCAGGCCATGTGCTTTCACGTGCTCGGTGGATCCAAGCGCCGCTATGCCTCGCTGGGGGATGTGATCGTCGTGGCCGTCAAGGAGGCGATTCCCCAGGCGACGGTGAAGAAAGGCGATGTGAGCCGGGCGGTGATCGTTCGGACCACCAAGGAAGTTCGTCGCGAAGACGGCTCGTACATCAAATTCGACCGGAATGCCTGCGTGTTGATCAACAAGGACGGCGAACCGATCGGCACCCGGATCTTCGGTCCGGTGGCGCGCGAGTTGCGGTGGAAGAAGTTCATGAAGATCATTTCGCTGGCTCCGGAAGTGCTTTAACCAGATTGCAAGTAGGGGTGAACGTGCAGGCGTTGCAGAAAAGTCGTATTCGCAAAGGGGACACGGTGATGGTGATTGCCGGACGCGATCGCGGGAAGTCCGGAAAAGTGCTGTCCGTCGATCGGTCGGCGGGAAAGATCGTGGTCGAGAAATTGAACATGATCAAGCGCCACACCAAACCGAACCAAAAGGTGAAGCAGGGCGGCATTCTTGAACGGGAGGCCCCGTTGGCCATCTCGAACGTGATGTTCCTGTGTCCCGTGACGCAGAAGCCGACGCGGTTGGGTGTACGGACTCAGGCCGATGGCCGCCGGGTCCGGTTCAGCAAGAAATCGAACGATCTCGTAGAGTAGGAGTGAGGACGGTCGCATGGCGGAAGCAAAGGACAGCAAGAAGGCGAAAGGCGGCAAGCCGGCAGGTCGTCCGGCGAAGAAAGAGGGCGCCTCGGCCCCGCAGAAGTTGGATGACGGAAGCGAGGAGTCGAAGTTTCAGCCGCGATTGCGCGATGCCTATCGGGACCAAGTCGTGCCCGCTCTGATGAAGGAGTTCGGGTACAAGAACGTGATGCAGGTGCCGAAACTGGAACGCATCGTGCTGAACGTGGGCATGAGCGAGGCGATTCAGAACGTCAAATTGCTCGAGAGCGCCGCGGGCGAACTGGGCACGATCACCGGGCAGAAGGCGGTCATCACGAGGGCGAAGAAGGCCATTGCCGGGTTCAAGCTCCGGCAGGGCATGCCCATCGGGGCGAAAGTGACCCTGCGCAATCGCCGTATGTACGAGTTTTTCGACCGGCTGGTTTCGATCGCATTGCCGCGCATCCGCGATTTTCGGGGGGTCTCCCCCAAGGCCTTTGACGGACGGGGTAATTACACGCTGGGGCTGAAAGAGCAGTTGATTTTCCCGGAGATTCAATACGACGAAGTGGCCTCGATTCACGGAATGGATATTACGATCGTCACGACGGCCCGTACGAACGACGAGGGAAAGGCGTTGCTCCGACAATTGGGGATGCCGTTCCGGACCTAACACAGAACGAAGGAGTCAGCAGTGTCGAGACTAGCCCTGAGAAATAAGACCGCGGCGAAGCCAAAGTTCAAGACCCGAGGCTATCATCGGTGCGGGTTGTGCGGCCGCGTGCACGGGTACTTGCGCCGGTTTCGGATGTGCCGAATCTGTTTCCGGCTGCTGAGCTTGAAGGGCGAAATTCCCGGGGTCAGAAAAGCAAGTTGGTAGCGTGTCATCGCCGGTCATCTGCAAGACCGGTCATTGTTGTGGAACCAGGCTGTTGGTGAAAGGGTTCGTATGGTTACAGATCCGATTAGTGACCTGCTGGTGCGGCTGCGGAACGGGTTTCGACGTCACCATGACGTCGTGACTGTTCCAGCCTCGAAGTTGAAACGGGAAGTCTTGCGGGTGCTCCAGGCCGAGGGATTCATCCAGGGCGTCGAGACGGCGACGGAGGACGGTCATCCCGTCCTGAAGGTGCAACTGCGGTATGTGGGCGAAGGGCAGTCCATGATTACCGGCATGCAGCGGGTGAGCAAGCCGGGACGGCGTGTGTACGTGGGAACCAAGGACATTCCCCGCGTGCGCAACGGGATCGGCATGGCCATTCTCTCGACGTCCAAGGGTGTGATGACGGACCAGGCTTCGCGGAAGGCGGGGCTAGGCGGAGAGATCCTTTGTTCGGTTTGGTAAGACAGGCGGCTAGGTGAATCAGCGGGAGAGATGAGGGAGCGATGTCACGCATAGGAAAAAAGCCGATCCCGGTGCCGACCGGAGTCGATGTCAAAGTGGCGGGGTCCGTCGTATCCGTGAAGGGGCCGTTGGGCAAGCTCGACTGGACGTTGACCCCGGGAATCGGAGTGACCGTCGATAACGGGCAGGTCGTGGTGACCAGGGCCAGCGACGATCGCAATGTTCGCGCGATGCACGGACTCGTGCGCGCGGAGCTGAGCAACATGGTGCAAGGTGTGACCAAGGGGTATGAGCGGAACATGGAAATCACCGGCGTGGGCTACAAGGCGGCGATTCAAGGCCGCACGATGAGCTTCAACGTCGGGTATATCAATCCGGTGGTGTACACGGTACCCGCGGGAATCGACGTCAAGGTGGACAAGCAAACCTTGATCAACATCAAGGGGGCGGACAAACGGCTGGTGGGGCAGGTTGCCGCCAATCTTCGCGCGATCAAGCCGCCCGATGTCTACAAGCAGAAGGGTGTCCGCTACGCCGGAGAAGTTTTGAGGAAGAAAGAAGGAAAGACCGGGAAGTAGGTTGATCTATGAATAGCGCAGAAAAAGTACGTCAATTAGCACGTCGGCAACAGCGGGTTCGTCAGCGGATTTTCGGGACCGACGAGCGCCCGCGGCTCAACGTCTTCCGCAGCAGCGGCCATATTTACGCGCAGATCATCAATGATCTCAAAGGCACGACGCTGGCGGCTGCCTCCTCCCTGGACAAGTCGTTGCGGACGACGCTGAAATCGACCAGCAGCATTGCAGCGGCAAAGGCCGTCGGGAAATTGTTGGCTGAACGGGCCAAGAGCGCCAAGATTCAAGCCGTGGTCTTCGACCGGGGAGGCCGGCTGTATCACGGCCGGATCAAAGCCCTGGCGGAAGCTTCGCGGGAAGGCGGCCTGCAGTTCTAGTGTGATCGCTCTCGCTGCCTCGCTGAGAGGACGGGAGGAACCAAGAGGAGAGATGAGGCGTGCGAGTTAATCCAGATGAATTAAGCCTGAAAGACAAGGTCGTCTTCATCAACCGCGTGGCCAAGGTGGTCAAGGGCGGGAAGCGCTTCAACTTCTGCGCGCTCGTGGTGGTGGGAGACGGGCAGGGTTGGGTCGGTATCGGAAAGGGCAAGGCGGCGGAAGTGCCGGTGGCGATCGCCAAGGCGGTGCAGCAGGCCAAAAAGAATCTGGTCCACGTTCCTCTGAAGTCGGGCACGATCCCGCACGAGGTGCACGGACTCTTCGGCGGTGAGCATGTGTTGTTGAAGCCCGCGGCCGAAGGTACCGGGATCATTGCCGGCGGTGCCGTGCGTGCGGTCGTCGAGTTGGTCGGCGCGCACAACATTATTTCGAAAACATTGGGACGGGGCAATCCGTTTAATACCGTTCGAGCCACGCTCGACGGGCTCACGCAGCTCAGAAATCCCGAGCAGGTGATGCGGTTGCGCCGTGGTGAGGAATTACAGAGCGGAGTGACGGCGTAATGGCTACGGGAAAGACCACAAAGACTGCGGCGCAAAGCCTGCGCATTACCTTGAAACGGAGCCCCATCGGGACTCCGGAGCGGCATCGGCTCGTCCTGCGCGGATTGGGCTTGCGGAAGATCCGGCAATCGGTCGTACGCCCGGACACGGCTCAGGTGCGCGGGTTAATTCACAAGGTCGGCTATCTACTGGAAGTGCAGCCATCATGAACTTACATGATCTCGCTCCTGCAAAAGGAGCCAAGAAAAAGCGGAAACGTATCGGTCGCGGTCCGGGTTCGGGGCACGGCAAGACGGCCACCAAAGGCCACAAGGGCTTGCTTGCCAGATCGGGCGGAGGGAAGGGGCCGGGGTTCGAGGGCGGTCAGATGCCCCTCATTCGTCGTGTGCCCAAGTACGGGTTCACGAACCCGTTCCGCACGGAATATGCGATCGTCAACATCAAGAGTCTGGCCGACCTGCCCGCGTCAGGGCCCATCACGCCGCAGGCGCTGGTCGATGCGGGGCTGGTCAAGCGCGTGACGTTGCCGATCAAGATTCTGGGCAACGGCGAGCTGAAGAAGGCCATCGTCGTTCAGGCGCACAAGTTCAGCAAGTCGGCCGAGGCGAAGATCCAAGCAGCGGGAGGTTCAATCGAGGTTATCCCCGGTGTTTGAACGGCTCCTGACCAGTTTTCAGAATATTTTCAAGATCCCCGAACTGCGGACCCGTATCCTGTTCACGTTGGGGATGCTGGTCGTCTATCGGGTCGGCGCCCATATTCCCACTCCCGGCATCAACGGAGAGGCGCTGTCGGAGTTTCTCCAGAAGCAGGGCGGCGCGCTCCTCGGGTTTCTGGACATATTTTCCGGCGGCTCCCTGTCGCGATTGACGATTTTTGCGCTCGGTATCATGCCGTACATCAGCGCATCGATCATCCTTCAATTGTTGACGGTGGTCGTTCCGCATCTGTCGAAGCTGGCCAAAGAGGGGGAACGGGGCCGAAAGAAGATCATTCAGTACACCCGATTCGGCACGATCGGGATCGCGCTGATTCAAGGCTTCGGAATCGCCGTCGGCCTCGAGCAGATGAACGGCGGCGCGTTCGTGCTGGACAAGGGCTGGGCGTTTCGCCTGATGACCGTCATCACGCTCACCGCCGGCACCGGCTTCCTGATGTGGTTGGGCGAACAGATCACGGAACGCGGAATCGGAAACGGGATTTCGCTGATTATTTTTGCGGGGATCGTCGCGCGCCTTCCGTCGGCCGTGGCGCAGACGTACAACCTGTATGAGATCGGGCAGCTCAACGCTTTCTTGTTGATCGGCCTGGCCGCCCTTATGGTGGGGGTCGTCGCCGCGATCGTGTTTCTCGAAAGCGGCCGGCGGAAGATACCGGTGCAGTACGCCAAACGGGTCGTCGGGCGGCGGGTGTACGGGGGGCAAAGCACGCATATTCCGTTGAAGATCAATACGGCGGGGGTCATTCCCCCGATTTTCGCCTCGTCGATCATTGCGTTTCCGGCGACCATCGCGGGGTTTTTTGAAACCCCCTGGATCAAGGCGATCGGGGCCCAACTGGCTCCCGGCTCCCTGCTCTACACGCTGATGTACGTCGGGTTGATTCTGTTTTTCTGTTTCTTTTACACGGCGGTGGTGTTGAACCCGGTCGATATGGCCGATAACATGAAAAAGTACGGCGGGTTCATCCCCGGGATTCGTCCGGGGCAGCGGACCTCCGATTACATTTATAAGGTCCTGACCCACATCACCTTTGCCGGGGCGATCTACCTGGCGGTCGTGTGCGTGATTCCGGAATTCCTGATCTATAAGTTGAACGTGCCGTTTTATTTCGGCGGCACCTCGCTGCTGATCGTCATCGGCGTGGGGCTCGACACGGCTCAGCAGATTGAGTCGCACATGCTGATGCGAAACTACGAAGGCTTTTTAGGAAAAGGCATGGGGCCTCTGCGCGGACGGAGCGGATGAGGCCGTATGCGCGTCGTGTTTCTCGGAGCACCAGGAGTCGGCAAGGGCACTCAGGCTGATCGGATCGCCGCCCAGTTCAAAGTCGCGAAGATTTCGACCGGCGATCTGCTCCGGGAGGCGGTGAGGAACCAGACTCCCCTGGGTCTCGAAGCCAAGAGCTTCATGGATCAGGGCAAGCTGGTTCCCGACTCGGTTGTGATCGGGCTGGTTCGAGATAAGCTCGGCGACGCCGCCTGTGCCAACGGATTTGTGCTGGACGGGTTTCCCCGGACCGCGCCGCAGGCGGAGGAGCTGGGGAACGTACTGAGGTCGAAACAGTTGCGTCTTGATCGCGTCGTGAATTTTCAAGTGTCTCGTGACGACGTCATCAAGCGGCTGAGCGGTCGCCGCAGCTGTCCGAAGTGCCAAGCGACGTTCCACGTCGACTTTGCGCCGTCGAAGACCGGCGATACCTGCGATCGGTGCGGAGAAGCGCTGATTCAACGCAGCGACGACCGGCGTGAGGCGATCGAGACCAGGTTGCGCGTCTACGAAGAGCAGACGGCTCCGTTGATCCGCTACTACGCGGATCGGCAGCTGCTGTCTGAGCTTGATGGGTCCGGCGCGGTTGATGCGGTGTTTCTGAAGCTGTCGCAGTTGCTCGCGCCGTATAGAGCGGCATGATCGAGTACAAGACGCCCAGTGAAATAGCCGTCATGGCGAAGGCGTCGCGGGTGGTTGCTGAGGTTCTGGAGATCCTGAAGGGCGCCGTGAAGCCGGGCGTCACGACCGACGAATTGGATCGCCTGGCTGAATCGGAGATTCGCTCGCGGGGCGCGGTCCCGGCGTTTAAAGGGTATCGCAATTACCCCAAGACGCTCTGCGTGTCGGTGAACGAACAGGTCGTCCACGGCATTCCCTCCAAGCGGGTTCTCAAGGAGGGGGATATCATCGGTCTGGACCTTGGCGCGATCGTCGGCGGATTCTACGGAGATTCGGCGGTCACCGTCGCGGTGGGACGGATTGAGGAAAAGACGGCGAACCTCGTGCGCGTGACTCAAGAGGCGTTGGCGCTCGGGATCGAACAGGCGGTTGTGGGCAATCGGTTGTCGGATATTTCCCACGCGGTTCAGCGGCACGTCGAAGCCGCGGGATACTCGGTCGTGACGGAGTTTGTCGGCCACGGCATCGGTCGCCAGCTACACGAAGAGCCGCAGGTGCCGAATTACGGGAAGCCCGGCCAAGGACCCCGGTTGCAGCCGGGAATGGTTCTCGCGATCGAGCCGATGGTCAATATGGGCGGCCCCGCTGTCCGGGTGCTTGACGATCGCTGGACGGCGGTGACGGCGGACGGCAGTTTGTCGGCGCATTTTGAGCATACGATCGCGATTCAGCCCAGCGGACCTGCGCGGGTGTTGAGCCGGCTGTGAGTCCGGGCCGGAAGGCGGCAGGCAAGGAGAAGGGGTAAGGGTTCGTGCCGAAAGAAGACATTATCGAAATTCAAGGCTCGGTTCTGGAAACTTTGCCCAATGCCATGTTTCGCGTCCAACTCGACAACGGTCACAAGATTCTTGCGCACATCTCGGGGAAGATGCGCATGCACTTTATCCGGATTCTGCCGGGGGACAAGGTGACGGTCGAGATGTCGCCATACGATCTGACGCGCGGACGAATCACCTATCGGTTCAAGTAGGAGCGTGTAAGAGACATGAAGGTCAAATCATCGGTCAAGCCGATCTGTGCCAAGTGCAAAGTTGTGAGACGCCGCGGAGTGGTGCGGATTCTCTGTGAGAATCCCCGGCACAAGCAGCGCCAAGGATAACAACGTCGAGCGTCGATCGCGCGGAGTCCGGGATGAGTTCGGTGTGCTGCGGTTGACGAGTAACGACTGACGTCTGACGAGGAGAACGAGTATGGCACGTATTGCCGGAGTGGATTTGCCGAGAGAGAAGCGGTCGGACATCGGGCTGACCTATGTGTTCGGGATCGGTCGGGCCGCGGCCCGTTATATCCTGGGCAAGGCCGGGATCGACGGAGCGATTCGCGTGAAGGACTTGAGTGAAGATCAAATCGTCAAGATCCGCGAGATCATCGATCAGGAGTATCAGGTCGAAGGCGACCTCAGAAAAACGTTCTCGATGAACATCAAGCGATTGATCGACACCGGCACCTACCGCGGCCTTCGTCATCGGAAGGGGTTGCCGGTTCGTGGCCAGCGATCGAAGACCAATGCGCGCACGAGGAAGGGGCGCCGTGCCGGAGTCGGCAGCAAACCCAGGCCGGCCTCGCGTCCGGCACCGAGCGCTTAACCGTTCCGTTGTAGGGAGTCTGTTATGAGCGTGAAAAAGGGCAAGAAGAAAGAACGGCGGATCGTCCAGAGCGGGATCGCCCATGTGCAGGCCTCGTTCAACAATACCATCGTGACGATCACCGACATGAGCGGCAATACGGTCGTCTGGGCCAGCGCGGGCAATCAGGGCTTCAAGGGATCCCGTAAGAGCACGCCCTTCGCGGCGCAGCGAGCCGGTGAAGCCGCCGCGCGCAAAGCGATGGAAAGCGGCATGCGGCAGGTCGATGTCTATGTCAACGGCCCCGGATCGGGGCGCGAGTCGGCGATCCGGTCGTTGCAGGGAGCGGGATTGCGGATCAATTTGATCCGCGACGTCACGCCGATCCCGCACAACGGATGCCGGCCGCCGAAACGGCGACGGGTGTAATCACACGGCGAAGAGCGTCTGGCAGTGAAGAATTGAGGACACCCCCCTTGGAAAGGTGTCCGGTAACCGGAGGTAGAGAAGTGGCAAAGTATCGCGGTCCTGTCTGTCGGTTGTGTCGGCGAGAGGGTGAGAAATTGTTTCTGAAAGGCTCGCGCTGCATGACTGAAAAATGTGCGATCGAGCGCCGGAGCTATCCGCCGGGGCAGCATGGGCAAGCCCGGCCGAGAATTTCGGACTACAGCACGCAGCTCCGCGAGAAGCAGAAATTGCGGCGGATCTACGGGCTTCAGGAACGGCAATTCCGCGGCGTGTTCGAGCGGGCGGAGCGGCAGTCCGGGGTGACCGGTGAGGCGCTGTTGCGTTTGCTCGAATGCCGTCTGGATAACGTGGCCTACCGGTTGGGCTTCGGCGCATCGCGCAAGGAAGCGCGGCAGCTGGTGAGCCATGGACATGTTACGGTGAACGGCCGGAAGACCAACGTACCCGGCGCGCAAGTACGACCGGGGGATGTCGTGGCGGTCCGCGAGCGGAGCCGGGCTCTCGTTTCGATTCAGGCCGCGTTGGAGTCCGTCGACGGTCGCGGGATTCCGGAATGGCTGGAACTCGACAAAGGCGCGTTCAAAGGGACCGTCCGAGCATTGCCGACGAAGGATCAGATCACGCTGCCGGTCAACGAGCAGATGGTCGTGGAATTGTATTCAAGGTAACGGCGACTTCATACAGCGCCGCTCTCGTGCAGAATGCATCGCAGGAGGGTGTGGCGGCTGACAGGATGAAGGGGGACTCATGATCAAAGCGATGAAGGACTTTCAGATCCCGATGCGGGTCGAAGTCGATAAGGAAACAGCTTCTCCCACGTTCGGACGGTTTTCTACCGAAGCGTTTGAACGGGGCTTCGGGACGACGGTGGGGAATGCCTTGCGCCGCGTGCTGCTGTCGTCGCTGACGGGAGCGGCCGTGACAACGGTGAAGATCGAGGGCGTACTGCACGAGTTTTCGACGATTCCGGGGGTTACGGAAGACGTAACCTCGATCATTCTCAACGTCAAGGGGTTGCGGCTGGCCCTGCACACGGACAAGCCCAAGACGATCCGCCTGAAGAAAAAGGGGCCGGGTGAGGCCAAGGGGTCGGACATCATCCACGACGCGGACGTGGCGATTCTGACGCCGAACCTTCACATCGCGACGCTGGACAAGGATGCCACGTTGGACATGGAGATGACCGTCAAGCACGGACGCGGGTATGTGCCGGCTGAACGGAACAAGGAGGAAGGCCTCCCGATCGGCGTCATCGCGATCGACTCGATCTTTTC
>DIHJ01000014.1:51628-57956 GCA_002420105.1 Nitrospira sp. UBA5699 | reverse complement strand
ATGACCGACTATGACAAGCTGACCATCGAAATCTGGACGGACGGAACGATCTCGCCGAGCGATGCCCTGTCCACGGCCGCCGGAATTCTGCGGGATCACATCGATATCTTCATCAATCCCGAAGCCCGAGTGGAGGGCCGCGGGGAGATGGTCGGCGATGAAGCCCAGCGTGAGATCAACAAGAATCTGTTCCGCAGCGTCAATGAACTGGAATTGTCGGTGCGGGCGGCGAATTGCTTGAAGAACGCCAACATCAAGACGATCGCCGACCTGGTCCAGAAGACGGAAGCCGAAATGCTCAAGACGAAGAATTTCGGCAAGAAGTCGCTGAACGAGATCAAGGAAATTCTGACGGATATGGGGTTGAGCTTGGGCGTCAAGCTCGATACCGTGTCTTCAGCCGGGAATCCGAAGAGCGAGTAACGAAGGAAGAGGGAACCGTGCGTCACAGAAAAAAAGGCAGACAGCTCGGGCGGCAAACGAAGCACCGGTGGGCGTTGTTCAGAAGTCTCGTCACCTCCCTGCTTGAACATGAGCGGATTGAGACGACGGAAGCCAAGGCGAAGGAAATTCGGGGGTTCGCCGACCGCATGATCACGTTGGGGAAGCAGGGATCATTGCCGGCCCGCCGGCGGGCACTGAGCTTCCTGCGGAGCAAAGACGTCGTCTCCAAACTGTTCAGCGACGTGGCGGTACGGTTCAAGGACCGTCCGGGCGGCTATACGAGAATGGTAAAGACCAGGCGTCGGATCGGAGACGGAGCCGAGCTGGTCGCCATCGAGTTGGTGTCGAGACCCGAGGCTGCTGCGACGAAAAAGTCTCCTCAATCCGCGGCGCAACCTGCGAAGGCCGACTAGGTTCCCAGCGGGGCCTAGTCGGGCACTCGGTTCTCTTTTTCCCCGCATCAGATCCATCCGCGGACTTCTGCTGAACGATCGTGAGTGCTCCTCGCGCACCGCAGCCAGAGTTTACTTGCCGCCATGCACATGCTACTATCGTGCCAGCGAATTATTCATGAAATGGCGGAAAGCAAACCCCTGTGTTGCGGCGTTGGGCACAACGAAGTCTGTTAACGCTCAGTCTCTTGCTGACCTGTTTTCTGGTCTATCTGCTCATGACCAACTCGGCCTCGGTTTCTCCCCCGACCACCACTGCGCCAGGGACGATCAATCAGGCGGACGCCATCATCTCCAAATTCACCTTTACGCAAACCAAGGGTGATCGGGTGCAATGGCAGGTGGATGCTCAGCAGGCTCGACTGTTCGAACAGGAGAAGAAGGCGATCCTGGACAAGGTTGCGGTTACCCTCTTCGGATTGCAGGGGAGGGAAATGACGGTGCAGGGGGATGAAGGCACGTTGGACACGGAAACCAAGAATTTTGTTTTGGCGAACCGCTCTGAGCCGTTGGTGATTCATACGGACAGCGGGTATACCATTTACACCAATCATCTGGCATGGACGGATCAGACCCGCGAGATTCGGACGGAGGACCCCGTGCGGATCGTCGGGCACGGATTGGATGTGAAAGGCCGGGGGCTCCTGGGTCATCTGGATACGGAAGAATTTGAAGTGCTCGAGGATGTACATGTGGATCTGGCTCCTGTGTCTTAGTCTGAGCCTGGCGACTCCCGCGTCGGTCGGCGAAGCGGCTGTCCCGAATGCGCCCAAAGAAGCGCCCGATCAGGCCGTCGGCACGACCGTGACTTCCCAGAGGATGACGTTCAAGAACCAGGACAGTCAGGCGGTCTTCGACGGCGCCGTCGTTCTGACGAGAGGAACGCTCGTGGTGTACTCGGATCGGATGGTGGTCTCGTTTCGCGGGCAGGACTCAGGCGGGAGTGAGCCGAAGAAGGCCGGTGATCCGGGAAAAGGGCCAGTGACCACAAAAGGGCCTGATACCGTGTCGAACCGTGCAGTGAGCCAGATCGAAGCGACCGGGCGGGTGAAGATCGAACGGGATGCCGGGAATGCGACCTGTCAGAAAGCCGTCTATTACCGCGATGAGGACAAGATCGTTCTTACGGGAGACCCTGTTGCGTGGGATAAAGGGACGAGGGTGAGCGGCAAGCGCATCACCATGTTTTTGGGCGAGGACCGCACGGTGGTCGAGGGCGGTTCACATGTCCGGATCGAGCCGGACGGGGGGGCAAAATAGTGGAAGCCGTTCATGCCCATCCGGCGGTGGACAGCCTGTCCAATCAATCATCCCGAAGGGCCGTATTGCGCGCGGAAGGCCTGGTGAAAAGTTTTCGCACCCGCAAGGTCGTCAAAGGCGTCTCAGTCGAGGTCGGAGCCGGTGAGGTCGTGGGATTGTTGGGACCCAATGGAGCGGGCAAAACCACGATCTTCGACATGATGGTCGGCTTGACCCAGCCGGATGAAGGCACGATCACGCTCGACGACGAAGTGATTACGGCGCTGCCGATGTATAAGCGGGCGCGCAAGGGGATCGGCTACCTCCCGCAAGAATCCTCCGTCTTTCGACGCCTGTCCGTTCAGGATAATATTCTGGCAATTCTTGAAATGCTGGACTACTCTCGTCCCGAGCGCATGGAACGGGTGGAGGTGTTGCTCAAAGAGCTGGATCTCGTGCATATCAGGGCGAGCATGGCGTATGCCCTGTCGGGCGGAGAGCGACGGCGTCTGGAGATTACCAGGGCGTTGGCCACAAGCCCGTCGTTCATGCTCCTGGACGAGCCGTTTGCCGGCATCGATCCGATCGCGGTGGCCGACATCCAGCAGATCGTCACCCGGTTGAAGGAACGGGGCATCGGCATCCTCATTACCGACCACAACGTTCAAGAGACACTCTCGATTACGGACCGCGCATATATCATCAACGAAGGCCTGATCCTGGAAGCGGGTTCTCCGGGCGCGATCGTCAAAAGTGAAACCGCCCGCGCCGTGTACCTGGGAGATCGCTTCAAACTCTAGCCACGAGTTTTCCGCAATGAAGCTACGACTCGATCTCAAACTCAGTCAGAAACTGATCATGACGCCGCAGTTGCAGCAGGCGATCAAGCTGCTGCAGCTCTCCCGGCTGGAGTTGCAGCAAAGCCTGGCGCAACACTTGATGGACAATCCCTTGTTGGAGGAGGCTCCCGGGGAAACGGAAGAATCCGAATCCAACAGCGCGGAGGAGCAGGCTGAAGACGCGGCGGCGTCGGCGACTCCTGAGAGCGAGACCTCCGAGTCGGGCGAATCGACCGTAGAGGAGCGGGACACCCCGGATGAAGTGTCCGCGGCCGGATGGGAAGAGTATTTCGGCAGCGACCGTCGGACGGGAGGCAGCGAACAGCAGTCGTCGTCCGAGGAGTTCCCCTCCTATGAACAAACGGTAGCCAAGGCCGCTTCCCTGGAAGACCATCTTCTGTGGCAACTTTCCCTGTCGGGGTTGTCGGATCGGGAGAAGGCGATCGGACGATTATTGATCGGCAATCTGGATGACGACGGGTATCTCAGGACCCCCCTGACCGAGATCGTTGAAGGCACCGACATTACCGAGGCGGAGGCCGAGTCGGTCTTGCGCGACATCCAGACATTTGATCCGACCGGGGTCGGAGCGCGGGATCTCCCGGAATGTTTGATGCTGCAGCTCGGGCACCTGGGCAAAAGTCCGATGGGGTCGCTGGGCGCCCGTCCCGGCGCACTCAAGGGATCCATCGTCGAAGCGGTGGTTCAGCATCATCTGAAGGATCTCGAGAAGAAACAGTACGCCAAAATTGCGAAGGCGTTGGACGTCACGGTCGAGGAGGTCTTTCAGGCCACGAAAGTGATCGAGGGGCTGGAGCCCAAGCCGGGTCGGCCCTTTGCCAATACGCAGAACTATGTCATCGTTCCCGACGTGTTTGTCGTCAAGAACGAAGGGGAGTGGGTGGTCCTCCTGAACGACGACGGGTTGCCGCGCATGCGGATCAGCCCCTATTACAAGCACATGATGGTCTCGGGCGAGAGCGGATCGGCCGAGACCAAGGCGTATCTCGACGAGAAATTGCGCGCCGCGCAGTGGGTGATACGCAGTATCGAGCAGCGGAACAAGACCATCGTGAAGGTCGTCTCCAGCATCGTGAAGTTTCAGGAGCAGTTTTTCGAACATGGCATCCAGTACTTGAAGCCCTTGGTCCTCAAGCAGGTTGCCGAGGATATCGGGATGCATGAGTCGACGATCAGCAGGGTCACGGCGAACAAGTACATGTATTGCCCGCAGGGAATGCTCGAATTGAAGTTCTTCTTCAATGCAGGACTTCAGCGGGCGGATCAGCCGAGCGACATGCTGTCGTCCGTCACCGTTCGGGAAATGATTCGGAAGATGGTGGCAGAGGAAGACGCAAACCATCCGTTAAAGGACGAGGAAATTGCGGCGCGATTGCGCGAGCGGCAGGTCTTGATCGCGCGGCGGACGGTCGCCAAGTATCGAGCCGAAGAGAACATCCCTCCAGCCACACAGCGCAAACGGTTTTTCTAGCCAGGTGCAGGTCGCTTCCCACGTATTCCATACAGAAAGGGTGAGTCGCATGAAGATTACCGGTCGGCATATGGAGGTGACGCCGGCATTGAAACGGCACATTCGGTCTCGTTTTGAACGGTTGGAGCGGTACGACGTGTCCCTCGACCGGTTGGAGATCGTGTTGAGCGTCAGCAAGCTCCAGCATGCGGCCGAGGCCGTGTGTTCCATCAATGGAAAGCGGTTTCAGGCGAAAACGTCCACGCGAGAAATGTACGCCACGATCGATCAATTGGTGGATCGACTTGTCGCGCAAATCAGAAAACACAAGGAACGGCGGGTGGAGCACAAGGGAAGAAAATCGCGGCCTCCGTTGCCGGCGGCCCTCTCCGCTCCGGAAGATGCCGGCTTGAAGGTCGTGCGTCCGAAAATCGCCGTGCTGTCCCGGGAAGAAGCGCGGAATCGATTGGAGAGCCGCCCCGGCGCGATGGTGTTGTTCACGTGCGCCGATTCCGGCAAGCTGCAGATCCTGCAGCGATCCGAGACAGGCAACGTCGTGCTCATTGATCCCTGAGGGTTGGTTGCGATGTCGGGATTGAAGCTCGTGGTGATTACCGGCCTTTCCGGGGCGGGCAAATCCCATGCGCTGAAATGCTTCGAAGACGTCGGATATTTCTGTGTCGATAACCTCCCGCCGGCGCTATTGCCCACCTTCGTCGAGCTCTGTCATCAGCAAGGCGGTGAAATCAAGAACGTGGCGTTGGGAATCGACATTCGGGAGCGCGTGTTCTTCGCCGACCTCGTCGGAATCCTCCAGCGGGTAAAGGATCTTGGTCATTCGGTGGAGCTGTTGTTTCTCGAGGCCCGCGATGCGGTGCTGGTGCGGCGGTTTTCCGAGTCGCGGAGGCCTCATCCGCTGCTGCCGGACCGTCCCGTTCTCGAAGGGGTCCGGTTCGAAAAGGAGCGACTCGCGGAGTTGAGGGGACATGCCGATCGCATCATCGACACCTCCAATTTGAGCGTCCATGAGCTGCGCGATCTCCTGAGCAGACAATTCAGCCGGGAGAACGCAGACCGCCGGCTGACCATTTCGCTCATCACGTTCGGGTACAAGTTCGGCGTTCCGTACGACATCGATCTGTTATTTGATGTGAGATTCCTGCGCAATCCTTTCTTCGTGCCGGAACTCAAGCCGTTGTCGGGCGAAGATCCTCGGGTCCGGAGTTATGTGCTGGACGACCCCGATGCGGAGCCCTTCCTGTCGCAGCTGGAGCAACTCTTCAAATTTCTCGTTCCTCTCTTTGAGCGCGAGCGCCGGAGCTATCTCAATGTGGGAATCGGCTGCACCGGGGGACGGCACCGGTCTGTGGCGATCGCCGCACGCTTGCAGGAAACGTTTTCCGCCGCGGGCTATCACGTGACTCTGTCTCATCGAGATCTCGGTAAGTCGTAGCGTCCTTCCCTCAATTCCCACACAGTCAGCCTGCCGGCTTGCGGGTGCGAACGTCGCGCTCCGGTTTGTCCCGTTTTCTTGACAGGCGGGGCATATGAACTATACTTAGCCTGTGCATCGTAAGAATCATCAGTGTTTAAGCCACGTTCGTGCGTTCTTGTGCGCAAGGATCCGCATCTCGTGACGGAGCGAACCCGGTGTTGCTGCAAAAACGTAAATTGATTTGCGATCCAAGGAAAGTCATGTACAGTCTGAGGCACGTATGCTGAATTCACTGAAGAGTCTGGTCGACACCGACATTTTTTCCATGCTGGCGCCCAAGCGCCAACTCGTCGGGCTGGATATCGGCTCGAGCGGAATCAAGCTGGTTCAGCTCAAGGAAAACCGCGGACGGTATATCCTGCAGAAGTTCGGATTTAAGTCCCTCGAG
>DIHJ01000014.1:42954-51570 GCA_002420105.1 Nitrospira sp. UBA5699 | reverse complement strand
TCGGATTTAAGTCCCTCGAGCCGGAAGTCATCGTCGATGGAACCGTGATGGATGAGGGTCGAGTCGTCTCCGCGATCAAGGAGCTCTTTGACGAGCTCAACGTTAAGGTCAGGCAGGTGGCGGTCTCGATTTCAGGACATGCGGTCATCATCAAGAAAATCAGTCTGCCGCCTATGCCCGATGATGAGCTGGAAGGGCAGGTCAAGCTGGCCGCCGAGCAGTACATCCCGTTCGATATCAACGAAGTGAACATCGACTTTCACGTGCTTCCCCCGTCCGAAGGCGATGCGGATGGGCAGGAGATGTCGGTGATTCTCGTCGCCGCCAAGAAAGACAAGATCAACGAACTCACCGAATTGGTAAAGGGCGCCGGACTGTTTCCCATGGTCATGGATGTGGACGCCTTTGCCATCGAGAACATGCACGCGATCAACTATCCCGTCTCTCAGGACGAAACGACGGCTCTCGTCAACGTCGGCGCCAGCGTGATGAACATCAACATCGTGTCCAAGGGAGTCTCGCTCTTTACGCGCGATATCCCGATCGGCGGCAATCGCTATACGGAAGCCATTCAGCGGGAGCTCGGGCTGGCCTATGAAGAGGCGGAGGAATTGAAGAAGGGCGGACGGAGTTCGAGCAACAACCAGGCTGCGGTTCATGGGGTGATCGACAGCGTGAACGCGGAAGTGGCGTCGGAAATTGCCCGCACGATCGATTATTTCAAGTCCACCGTGTCCGACGGGGATGTACAGCAAGTGCTATTGTGCGGCGGAGGTGCCCAAGTGGCCGGACTTGTGCAACAGCTGCGCGACCGTATGCAGGTGACGGTGGAAGTCGCGAATCCGTTTGCCGAAGTCGACACTTCGGGGAGCGATTTTGATCAGGCGACGCTGGCCGAGATGGCTCCGATGGCCGCCGTGGGCATCGGACTGGCGCTCAGATCGGTAGGGGACCGATGATTCGCATAAACTTACTGTCAAGCGGACCCAAGGGTAGAGCGGCGAAGCCGCAGTACGATGTTCGGGCTCAGGCGCTGCTGGGGGTCGGGCTGCTGGTCGTGACCCTGGCGGGCTGCTGGTGGTATTCCGCCTCTCTGGACGACGAGATTGCCGCGAGAGTCGCAGAGAAGGAAGAAAAGACGAAGCAAGTGGCGCTGTTGAAAGAGCAGGTCAAGCAGGTGTCCGATTTCGAGCAGCGCAAGAAGCAGCTGGAGGATAAGAACCGGATCATCGACCAGTTGGAGAAATCGCGGGTCGGGCCCGTGAAAGTGCTGGATCACGTCAGCCAGAGTTTGGAACCGCTGAAGCTGTGGCTGGTCAGGGTGGGGATCAACGGCCAGGATATCGACTTGGAAGGACGCGCGCTCACGAACGATGACGTCGTGGAGTTCGTAAATAATCTGCGGCGAACCGACTACTTTACCAACATCAATCTTCAGGAGAGCCGGTCGGCCGTCGAGAGTCAGATCAGCGTCTATCAGTTCAAACTGGGCTTCCGCCTCAAAGGATAATGAGCATGAAGCTGCCGTCCTTGAATCTTGAAATCCTCCGCACGATTCCCCTGATGCAAAAAGTCGCGTTTCTCGTCCTGGTGCTGGCCGGAATCGTGGTCGCCTTCTATTACTATGTGGCGGAGCCGAAGTCCACCGAGATTGCCGGGCTCCAGGGGGAGATCGGGAATCTCGACTCGGAAATTCAGACGTTGACGATCAAGGTCAAGCATCTCGACGAGCTCATCGCCGCAAACAAGCAGTTGGAGATCGAGTTGGCCAAGAAGAAGGAACGGTTGCCGCCGGAAGAAGAGGCGGTCATGCTGCTGAAGCAGATATCAGATCTCGGAATCAGGCTGGGATTGGACATCAAGCTCTGGAAGCCGAACGGAAAAAGCGAGGACCCGTCCAAATTGTTCGTGCGCCTGCCCGTGAATGTGGAAGTATCGGGCGGGTACCATACGGCCGCGTTGTTCTTTGATCGAATCAATACGTTGCCGAGGATCATCACGGTGTCGAATCTGAAGATGGGGAGTCCCAAAGTCGATAAGGGGCGAATCGTCACGCAGACCGTGTTCGATCTGGTCGCCTACGCGGCCCCCCAGGAAACAAAAGTGGCTGCCGCCGTACCCGTTGCAGCCGCCAAGTAATGGCTGTCCGTGCCCTTGAGTGCATGACGACACACGGAAGTAGACCAAGGAAGGGTGAATACAGGTGGTTCAGATGACTAACACAACGGTCGCCGCCTCTGCGTTGGCATGTGCGGTCATCCTCGGGACGGCAGGCGGCGGGCTGGCTGAATTTGCGCCGGCGGGCAACCTCAAGCAGGTTGCTCCAATGCGCCAAGAGTCGCTCAAGCCTCCTTCCCTCAGCGACGTCCCCAGGGATATTCCGGCTCCGACGAGTTCACTGTCTGGCCAGGGCGGCACCGCCAATGCCGCCGCTGCTGACAATTCGCAACCCATGTCGCCGTCCGTTGTGAGCGGATACGATCCGTCCGGGCGGCGCGATCCCTTTTCTCCGGTTCTCAATGAACTGAAGCCCGGCGAAGTGGACCCCGCGCTCCCTCCGTTACAACGAGTCGGCCTCACCGATATGAATCTGATCGCGGTGATCTGGGGAGCCTACGGGTACACGGCGATGGTCCAGACACCGGACGGGAACGGATATACCGTGCGCAAGGGAACCAGAATGGGACCCAACAACGGCGTCGTCAGTGCCATTACAGAGAAGGGGATCATCGTTCAGGAGCGGTTTACCGATGTCTACGGCAGGAAGCAAGAGCGCGAGTATGTCAAGCTTCTCCATCCGAAAGAGGGCCTAGAATGACACACATAAAGATGCAGACAACGACAACGGTTCGGATCCTGTCCGCCTTGGCGGTCTTCAGCTTTCCCGTCGCGGTACCGTCGATGGGAGCTCCGGTCGAGGCTGTCGGGGTGGACAAGGATATGGCAAGCGCCGGTTCCGGCGGAGACCGGGCGCTCGTGACGGAGATGCTTGAGGCGGCGCCGACCGTGACCGGGATCGACGTGCACAAGGGGAACGAGGGAGTGAGTGTCACCATTTCCGGCGACGGGAAACTCCTGCATGAGGCGACCAAGCTCGGTGAGCGACGACTGGTGGTCGACATTCTGCAAGCGGCTTCCGCGATTCGGAAGCCCGTGATCAACGTCGACCATCGACTTCTCAGGCAAGTGCGGTTGGGGCATCACGCGGATAGAGTCAGAGTCGTATTTGATCTGGCGGAGAAGGCCGACTACTCGATCGAACCGCAAAGCGCCGGCCTCCTTGTCACGCTGAAAGACGCCTCGGCCGGAGAAACCGCTTCGGCGCAGGACAATTCGGCCGCGTCTGCAAGCCGATCCATTGCGGCGGCGGGCGTCGACAATCCAGGAACGCTCGAGACCGCCCGGACTCGAGGCATTCAACGGGCCCGAATCGTCGCCCGTCGGGCGTCCCCGGCACTTCATGTCCGTCCGGTGCAAATGATGGCCGAGCCGGACGCCGCCGAGAAGCATACACCGAAAGACGATCTTGTTCTTGGGGAAACCCGGTACGTTGGCCGCCGCATCTCTCTGGATTTCCAGCAGGCGGACATCAGCAATGTACTCAGGCTTATCGCCGAGGTCAGCGGGTTTAACATCGTGATCGGCGAAGGAGTCAAGAGCAAGGTCACGATGAAGCTGGTGAGCGTGCCGTGGGATCAGGCGCTCGACATGATTTTGAAGATGAACGGTCTCGGCAAGATCAAGCAGGGGAATATTCTCTGGATTGACACCCTCGCCAATATTGCGAAGCAGGAGAACGAGGAAGCGCTGGCCAAGGAAGCCAAGGTCAAGGCCGAAGAACTGGTGGATCGGGTGTTTTACATCCGCAACCTTCCGGCGATGGAGCTGTTGACGTCCTTGCGGACAAATCTGAGCCCGAGGGGGGTCATGCAGGTCAGCCAAGGCACGAACGCTCTGGTTGTCAGGGATGGGGAAAGCAAGATCGCCGTGCTCAAGCAGCTGATCGAAGGGTTGGATCTTGAGGTGCCGCAGGTGCAGATCGAGGCCCGCATTGTTCAGGCCGATACCGTGTACGCCAGAGGGTTAGGCGTTCAATGGGGGGTCCAGAACTCCGATGTCGGCCCGAACACATTCTCGGCTGTCGGCGGCCTGACCGGTGCGTTTGCGCCGATTGCCGGAACCGGAGCGACAACCGGAATCACCAGGGATTTTCTGGTGAACTTGCCGGCGCAGGTTGCCGGTCTGCCGTCGGTGCCGTCCATCGGCTACACCTTCGGGAAAATTGCCCCCGGCTTTGCCTTGGACATGAGGCTGTCGGCGGGAGAATTGCTGGGGTTGGCCAAGGTTATCGCGGCGCCCAAGATTACGACGCTGGATAAGCGAGAGGCAAAGATCTCCCAGGGCGAATCGATTCCGTTCCAAACCACGTCGCTTCAAGGGACTCAGACCACCTTCGTAGACGCCAACCTGGAATTGAACGTGACGCCCCAGATTACGTCGCGTGATCCGAAAGAGATCGGGAAGATGATCATGATGAAGGTGCGGGCCACGCGTAATGCGGTCGGCGCCCGAAGCAATCCTGCGGGTCCCAGCATCGACCGCCGCGAAGCCAATACGCAGGTGATCGTGCGGGACGGGGAAACGATGGTGATCGGCGGCGTGTTCATCGACACGCAGAACAACAACGTGCAAGGAGTACCGTACCTGTCGCGTATCCCGGTTCTCGGGTGGCTGTTCAAGAACAAGTCGGAGAACGTGGCCAAGCAGGAGTTACTGATTTTCCTCACTCCGACGATCGTGAAAACATAGCGCCGGATCTGCCGGCTTCTTGTAGCCGCAATGCGGGCTGCAAGGGGCCGGCAAGGACGGTGCCCCCCCTCAAATCCCCCTTCTTCCAGGAGTCACCCGGCCGGTTCGACGAAGCCTGCGGATCGATTTCTGCCTGGCGGCGTTCCGCGCCGCTGCTTTTGTCTTTCACCGGGTTGTGCTACCATCCGGTTGCTTCTCCTGGCGTAACTTCTCCGGACAACGACTCAGCCCGTCGTTTCCCGCTCGGTCCTACCGGGAAAAGTATAGGGGATTTGTTTAGGCTGCCTAGTGCGCATCTCAACCGTGGCGAGAACGACCGTGCAGACGATTCCCGTAAGTTTGGGAGAGCGGAGCTACGACATCGTCGTCGAAGCAGGTATCAGCGCCGCATTGGGCGATCGTCTCCGGAAGCTTGGAGCGTCCAAGAAGGTGTGCGTGGTAACGGATCGCCACGTCGCGCGGCACTACCTTGAGCGCACCGTTCGATCCCTTCGGAAGGCCGGATTCGAGCCGGACTCCGTTGTGTTGCCGCCGGGAGAACAGGCGAAGACTCTGGCAACCGCCGCCAGGATCCTGGACGCTTTGGCCAAACACAAGTTCGAGCGCAGTTCGACGCTCATCGCCTTGGGCGGCGGCGTCGTCGGCGATGTGACGGGGTTTGCGGCGGCCGTTTATCAGCGCGGGATCCCGTTTGTGCAGGTGCCGACCACCTTGGTGGCCCAGGTGGATTCGAGTGTCGGAGGGAAAACCGGCGTCGATCATCGTCTGGGAAAGAATCTGATCGGTGCGTTTCATCAGCCGAAAGCAGTGTTCGTCGATCCCGATACACTTCGGACCCTGCCGCGCCGCGAATGGGTGGCCGGCCTGGCGGAAGTCATCAAGTACGGCATCATTGCGGATGAGCGGTTCTTCGCGTTTCTCGAAGGGGCGATGCCCGCGCTGCTGAAACTTGAAGACGATGCCGTGATTCGGGCGATTACCCGATCGTGCGAGATCAAGGCGCAGGTCGTGGCGGACGATGAACGAGAGTCCGACCGTCGGCGGATTTTGAATTACGGACATACGATAGGACACGCCCTGGAATCGCTGAGCGGCTACCGCGGGCTGATTCATGGCGAAGCGGTAGGGATCGGGTTGGCTCAAGAGGCCGACTTGGCCGTCCATCTCGGATTCTGCGAAGGGGATGTGGCGGCTCGAATCAGGGATCTCGTGCAGCGTGCGGCTTTGCAGGCCGAGATGCCGAAGGCGTCGTTTGCATCTTTGTGGGGCGCCATGCAGCATGACAAGAAAGTCGTCGGCGGAAAAGTGATCGGCGTGTGGCCGGTCCGCATCGGCGAGGTCGTGATGCGTCCGCTCGAGAAGCCGGCTTGCGCAGATTGGTATCGCGGCCTATGGAGGCGCAAGGCGGACGGGTCGACTCGGTCGCAGTCCCTTCAACGCCGGGGGCGTCGATCGACCGGATTACGAGGTAGGTGAAGGGATGGCGACGAAGCGCGCACCGTCAACGGCTCAACTGGACCAGGCCCTGCGGGAGAAGACCCGCGAGGTCGACGTGTTGCATCGGATCAGCGATTCGATCAGCAACACGCTCGATCTCGAAGCCGTGCTCAAGCACATCGTGGAGGTGGTCGTCGAAGTAACCAAGGCCGATGCCTGCCTGCTCTACCTCCTGTCCGATGAGCATGACGAGCTGATCCTGCGGGCCTCGAAGAACCCGCATCCCAAACTCATCGGGCGGATCACGATCGGCATGGGCGAAGGCATCACCGGATGGGTCGCCAGGGAGCGCACGGGCGTGGTGATCCCCAGCAATGCCAGCGACGATCCGCGGTTCAAATTCTTCCACAATCTGCCCGAGGACCGGTATCAGGCGTTCGTGTCGGTGCCCATCATGGCGAAGAAGGAAGTGATCGGCGTCATCAATGTGCAGCACAAACGGCCGAAACGCTACCGCGCCGACGAATTGGCGCTGTTGTCGACCATCGCCAATCAGGTGGGCGGCGCGATCGAGAATGCGCGACTCTATGAGCAGATGCGACGCAAGGCGCTGCAGGTCGAAACCCTGTCGCAGGTCTCGGAAACCGTCGCCTCCAACCGCCTCATCGAAGATGTGCTTCAGCTGCTGGTCACCATGACCGCGCAGATGATGAACTCCAAGATCTGTTCCATCATGCTGCTGGACGAAGCGACCGGCGACCTGCGGATCGAAGCGACGCAAAGCCTGAGCGAGCTCTATCGGCGCAAGCCGAATCTCAAGATCGGGCAGAGTATCAGCGGCCGCGCCGTGCAGGAGCGGAGGCCGATCATCGTGGCCGACGTCGTCAAAGACCCCGACTACATGTATCCGGACATGGCGAAGAAGGAAGGTCTCTGCTCGTTGCTGTCCGTTCCGATGATGGTCAGGGAAAAGGCGGTGGGCGTCATCAACAGCTATACGTCCGCCCCGCATATGTTTACGGCCGAGGAGGTCAAGCTCCTGCAGGCGATCGCCAATCAGGCGGCCATCGCGATCGAACACACGACGCTGCTCGAGAAGTCGTTCGAGATGCAGGAGGCCCTGGCGGTCCGGAAGCTGCTGGACCGGGCCAAGGGCTATCTCATGCGGTCGAAGAAGCTGACGGAAGAGGAAGCCTTCAAGCTCATTCAGCGGCAGAGCATGGACTTGCGAAAGTCGATGCGTGAGATCGCGGAAGCGGTGCTCCTGGCCGGAGAGCTCGAGGAGAAGGCCGAAAAGCATCGAGGGTAGAGAGTCTTATCTGGGTGCGACCGGTTTCCGGGGTTGCGAACGAATCCGCTCGGCCTCCTGCTCGGCCAACCGGCGTTTGATCTCCTGCAGTTCTTTTCGTAGCGCTTCGATTTCAGCATCCCGCTGCGCCGGTCCTTCTTTTGACGAAGCGTTCGGCCGCGGCGTCCCCGGTGCCGGGGCCGCCTGTAGCGCGGTCGGCTGGTCCGATCCCGCCGGCAGGCGTGCGAGCAGTTCGTAATCGATGACCAGCGTGGAGGCGAGGGAATGGGCGAGACGAAAGCTGTCGGGCCGCCTGGCGGATTCTGGCGTGAACAGCACCGTGCGATTGACCAAGCCGGTGCTGTCCGGGATTCTGCGGTTCGCCATGTTGATGGTCGCGGCCGATTCTGGCCGACGGCGGTATTCGGTCACGGTGAGGTGCAGCGATCGGCCATGGGCGTACATGACCCCGCTCGTCGACTCAGAGGGCGCAAGACTCAAGGGAGGCTCTGACGACCCCACGCCCGCGCCGACGGATTGTGAATACCCGGGAGCGCCGGCCTGGATGATGCGAAATCCCACTTGCTGATCCGCCGCCGCACGCGACAGGCCGTCGGCGATCAGCGGGGCGAGGTAGGCGACCTCGTCATCGGTAAATGCTCGCAGCGGGTCCGTCTTTCCTGCCACCAGGTTGTGCAGGACTCCCTGGTCGCTGCGAACCCACACCCCTCGAAGTACGAGCGCGATCGTCGCGGGGGCGATTTTGATGGGGTGTGCGGCCTGAAACGCGCGATCGGGGATTCGTTGGAGGTACACGGCGCCCCGGGGGGATTCGTCCAGCGTCAGATCCAGTTCGGGGCCGGTCGAGCAGGCCGGGGCTGCCAGGGCCGATCCCAAGAGCAGACAGGCGAAGAGAGTACCGCGGACAGACATTTCCATTTCTCTCGTGGGAGGCCAGTCTAGCACAGGCGTGAGAGGGCGGATACTGGAGTCTTGGGGCGTCGTGAGCCGTTATCCGCTTGACAGATCGGATACCAAGGCACTATAAGACTCGCCATTCGATCCGGCTGAGAGTGGGACAA
>DIHJ01000014.1:41662-42851 GCA_002420105.1 Nitrospira sp. UBA5699 | reverse complement strand
GGACAACGGCGTCCTTTTGGTCCAGAGGTTGGGCCGGAAGGGCGTTTTTTTTGCCTGCACGTCCACTCCGGTCTCAATTGCATTGCGATTGAATCAAGACATGAGGCCGGGAGGAGTCCTACATGAATCGAAACGGATGGGAACGGATGTGTCGATCGGTGATCGTCATCCTCGTCGCCCTCTGCGCGGAGCCCCTGTCCGCGGCGGAGCAGAGCGCCGGAGAGGCCGCCGGCGCCGGGCAGCTGCTCAGAGAAACGGAAACCCCGCCCGCGGTCATCTGCGGGGGCTGTATCAGCCACCCGCACGACGGGCAGGGCAAAGGCAGCATCGTGCCGTACGGGCGCATCGAACTGGACGCGATATACAGTAACCGCAATACCAACCCGCTCGACCCCGGCCAGTTCAACGGCTATGCCACGGCCGCCGGGAAGAGCAGCAACGCCTCGAGCACGCTCAATCCCCGCTACAGCGTCTTCGGGATCCGGGCGGACCGGACGGACGGCACCCATCAGTTGACGGGCGTTGTGGAGACCGATTTCTACAGTCAAACCGACAATGCCGGCAACATTTCGCCGCGTCTTCGTCTCGCCTACGCGAAATATTCGCCGAACAACAACAAGACCAGCATCACGGCCGGGATGGACTGGACGCCCGTCATGGGGTTACACCCGAACCTGATCGATTTTTCGATCATGGGCTACAACGGGAATCTCTGGCAACGTCTCCCCCAACTCACGGTCCGGCATCAGTTCAGCGACACGGTCGACGGCTTGATCACCGTCTTCCGGTTCGAGCGGGGACTGACGGCGATCGCTCCTCAGACGATGCGGCGCACCTCCAACGGGAACGGCGTGCCGTCGGCGGAAAACGCCTTCAACGATCCGGACCAGTCGCCGTACTTCGGAACCCGGTTCGGGTACAACGGGACGGGGAACCTGCAAGGGGTCATGGTCGCGTTGAACGCCGCCTATCGCTACTATCGGTCCGCGCCGGGGGCTCCCGGGGCGGGGCTTGCCGCACCGGGGGGCGTCGACATCAACTCCTATCTCGTCGGCGCCGAGTTGGTCGTGCCGATCATCAGGCAGCTGAAGTTTTCCGGAGAAATCGCCTATGGCCAGGCGTTGGGCGTGGAGTTCTTCCGGTTCGGCCAGGACCGCAACTGGGGCACGGGGAAACCGATCAGAGCCGT
>DIHJ01000014.1:38070-41467 GCA_002420105.1 Nitrospira sp. UBA5699 | reverse complement strand
TATCTCCTGAACCATCGCACCTATGTGACCGCGGTGCGCCACATCTGGGGAGATCTCTATGCCTCGCTCGAATGGAATCACCTCATGACGGAGTGGTCGACCGGTGAGCGGTATGCCGGCGACAATTTCATGCTCTCAACCTGGTACAACTTCTAGCGGCGCCTGTCGCGGCGAAAGGAGTCGGACGATGTCACAAGATCAGACCGAAGCGATCACCAACGACGAACCGGAAGCGGAACGGGCGGCCGAAGCGGGTCCGTCGAGGCGGGACTTCCTGGTGCAGGGGGCGCGGCTCACCGCAGGAGCCGGCATCGCGGCGCTGCTCGGTAATCTGGGGAACTGGGCGCTGTCGTATGCCGCCGACAAGGAGCCGGTCAAGATCGGCGTGCTGCATTCCTTGAGCGGTACGATGGCGATCAGCGAAGTCTCGCTGCGGGACGTCGTCCTGATGGCGACGGAGGAGATCAACTCCAAAGGCGGGGTGCTGGGCCGCCAGATCAAGCCCGTCGTGGTCGATCCCGCCTCCAACTGGGATCTGTTCGCGGAGAAAGCCAAGCAGCTGTTGTTGCAGGACAAGGTGGCCGTCGTGTTCGGGTGTTGGACCTCCGTGAGCCGCAAATCGGTGCTGCCCGTCTTCGAGAAGAACAACGGCCTGCTGTTTTATCCCGTGCAGTATGAAGGTGAAGAATGTTCGCACAACGTGTTTTACACGGGTGCGGCGGTCAATCAGCAGGCGGTGCCGGCGGTGGAATACCTGATGAGCAAGGAAGGCGGAAGCATCAAGAAATTCTACCTGCTTGGGACGGACTACGTGTATCCGCGGACGACGAACAAGATCCTGCGCGCCATGCTGTTGGCCAAGAAGGTTCCGGAGGCCAACATCATGGAGGAGTACACGCCGTTCCATCATCAGGATTACCAGACCATCGTCGGGAAGATTAAGAAATTCTCGGCCGGGGGCGGCGCGGCCGTCATCAGCACGATCAACGGCGACAGCAACGTGCCGTTCTACAAAGAATTCGCCAATCAGGGCCTGCGCGCGGAAGACGCGCCGATCATGGCCTTCAGCGTCGCGGAGGACGAATTGCGCGGCATGGATACGACGGCGCTCGTGGGACACCTGGCGGCGTGGAATTACTATCAGAGCGTGGATACGCCGCAGAACAAGCAGTTCGTGGCGAACTTCAAAGCCTACTGCAAGAAGAACAGTCTGCCCGACGGCGACAAACGCGTGACGGACGATCCCATCGAGGCGGCCTATTTCGGCGTCCACGTCTGGAAACAGGCGGTCGAGAAAGCGGGGTCCACCGAGGTGGACAAGGTGCGGAAGGCGGTCTATGGCCAGAAATTCCTTGCGCCGGGCGGGGAAATCATGATGGATTCCGGGAACCACCATACGCACAAGCCGGTGCTGATCGGCGAGATCCTGAAGGACGGCCAGTTCAAGATCGTCTGGCGATCCAAGGGGCTTGTGAAGCCCGAGCCCTGGAGCGAGTACACGAATCCGGACAAGGGCTGCGACTGGATCGGCCACCAGGGGACCTATCAGAAGAAATAGACCGTAAGGAAGAGAACCGGGGAGTCATCACGATTGTGAACCGAACCGTGCGCGGTCTTCAGCGGGTCCTCGCGCTCCTCCTCCTGACGATTTCAGCGCAGGGCTGGTCTCTGGCGGCGGGGCCGCCGGCGTCGCCTCCGGTGCTTCCGCCGGTCGAACAGGCCCTGACGCAGGTCACCAGCGAAGACGCGGCGCTACGCGACGCGGCGCTCCGGACCATCATCGAACAGGGCGATGAGCGGCTGATTCCCCGGCTAGATGAGATCCGTGCGAACGCCGACCGGCCGATCAGGCAGGCCGTCAAGCCCGTGATGGACCTGCTCAGGAACCGGGCGAACCTGGTGAATCCGTCCGCCGACGTCCGCCGTTCCGCCGCCACGGATCTCGGCATGTCGGGCCGAGCGCTGGCCGTTCCCTGGCTCGAGGAGGCCGCGGTCCGGGAAACCAACCGGTGGGTGCGCTATACGATGGAGGAGTCCGCGGCCCTGCTGAAGCTGGCGACGGACGATCCGGCCACGAAGCTGGCGGCGGCGGAGACCCTTGGCCGGCTGGCGAGCCAGAACGGCGTCCCGTCGTTGAAAGAACTGGCCGCGGCCGGATCCGGGCCGGACGCGAGCGAGTCCCAAAAGGCCCTGGCCAAAGCCGCCGGCGCGGCGATCGAACGCATCGAAACCTGGGCGGTGTGGTCGAATGCAATCGAAACGATCTTCCGCGGCATCAGTCTGAGCTCAATCCTGTTGATCATGTCGGTCGGGTTGGCCATCGTGTTCGGTCTGATGGGCGTCATCAACATGGCCCACGGCGAGCTGATGATGGTCGGCGCCTACGCGACCTTCGTGACGCAGGAGCTGTTCAAGGCGTTGCTCCCCCAGGCGATGTTCGACTGGTACTTCGCGGCGGCGCTCCCGGTCGCGTTTCTGGTCGCCGCCGGCTGCGGGTTGCTGCTCGAAGCCACGGTGATCCGGTTCCTGTACGGGAGGCCGCTGGAAACGATGCTGGCGACCTGGGGCGTCAGTCTGGTGCTCATGCAGGCGGCCCGTGTCTACTTCGGCGACCTGACGGCGGTCGTTGCGCCGGCCTGGCTCAGCGGCGGGGTGCAGGTCATGGTGGGGGTGTATCTGCCGAACAACCGACTGTTCATCATTGCGCTGTCCGTGATCTGCGTGCTGGCCATCTATGCCGTCCTGTTCCGGTCCGCCGTCGGGTTGCGCGTCCGCGCCGTGACCCAGAACCGCAGCATGAGCGCCTGCCTGGGGATCCCGACCAGAAAGGTCGATGCCTATACCTTCGCGTTCGGGTCCGGTCTCGCGGGCATCGCCGGCTGGGCATTGACGCTCATCGGCAACGTGGAACCCGGGCTCGGGCAGAATTATATCGTCGATTCGTTCATGGTCGTCGTGACCGGGGGCGTCGGCAAACTGGCCGGAACCGTCGTTGCGTCGCTCGGCATCGGCGGGTTGAACAAATTCCTCGAACCGAGCCTCGGCGCGGTCTACGGGAAGGTCTGCATCCTGGTTCTGGTCATCCTCTTCCTGCAGCGGCGTCCGTCCGGGTTGTTCGCGGTCAAAGGCCGCCATGCCGATTCGTAGCGAGAGCAGGAGCGCGTAAGCCGGAATGGCCGGGAACCACGACATCCATTCTCAAGCCCGGCGCGACGTCGGGATCGCCTTCTGGGCGATCGGGTTCGTCCTGCTGATCGCCATGCCGCTCCTGAACGTGTTGCCGCCAGAAGATTCGTGGCTGCACCTTTCCGATTTCAGTCTCAACCGGTTCGGCAAGTTTCTCGCCTTCGCGATTCTCGCGCTGGGCCTGGACCTGATCTGGGGGTACACCGGCATC
>DIHJ01000014.1:21063-37960 GCA_002420105.1 Nitrospira sp. UBA5699 | reverse complement strand
CTGGGGCAGGGGGTGTTCTTCGGTCTCGGCGCCTACTGCATGGGCATGCACCTGATGCTTACGATCGGGAAGGAAAGCGTCTACGGAAGCGAACTTCCGGATTTCATGGTGTGGAACCAGGTTAAGGAACTGCCGTTGTTCTGGAAGCCGTTCTACAGTTTCCCGGTCGCCCTGATCGGCGCGATCCTCGTGCCCACCGCCTTCGCGCTGATGTTCGGCTTTTTCGCCTTCCGCAGCCGGATCAAGGGCGTCTATTTCGCCATCATCACCCAGGCGCTCGCGCTCGTCGCGTGGCTGGTGTTCAACCGGAACGAAACGAATCTCGGCGGGACGAACGGGCTGACCGATTTCAAGCAGCTCCTGGGATTCCGCCTGTCGGAGCCGGGCACGCAGCGCGCGTTGTACGCCGTGACCGTGCTCTGTCTCGGAGGGGCCTATCTGCTGTGCCGGTGGATCACGAGATCCCGGGCCGGCCGGGTCCTGGTCGCCGTCCGCGACAGCGAGCCGCGGGTCGTGTTTTCCGGCTACACGCCCGCGCAGTACAAACTCTTCGTCTTCGTCGTTGCCGCGGCCTTGGCCGGCCTCGCCGGCATGCTCTATGTCCCCCAGGTCGGTATCATCACACCGGCCCAGATCGGCGTGCTGCCCTCGTTGGAAATGGTCATCTGGGTGGCGGTCGGCGGGCGGGGCACGCTCGCCGGCGCCGTCATCGGAGCGGTCAGCGTGAATCTCGGCCGGAGCGTCCTCACGAATTATTTTCCGGAACTGTGGCCCTTCATCCTCGGCGGGCTCTTTGTCGCCGTCGTGCTCCTGTTTCCCGACGGCCTCGTGGGCATCCTGCGCAAGCTCAGGGAACAGGCGGGGGGCCGCCGCTCCGCCGCGGCCGCAGAGGGGGACCGGTAAGATGTCCGAGCGCGGATCGATCATCTATCTCGAAGGGGTGACCGTCGATTACGACGGGTTCAAGGCGTTGAACAATCTGAACTTCATCGTCAACTACAACGAGCTGCGCGTCGTGATCGGCCCGAACGGAGCGGGCAAGACGACGCTGCTGGACGTCATTTGCGGCAAGACCAGGCCGGCAGCCGGGCGGGTGATCTTCGGCAAGGATACGGAGCTGATCGGGAAACGGGAGGACGAGATCGTCAAGCTCGGCATCGGCCGGAAGTTCCAGGCGCCGTCCATCTATGCGAACCTGACCGTCCGGGAGAATCTCGACCTCTCGCTGAAGCGGCCCAGCAAAGGCGTCTGGGCGACGCTCCTGGGAGAATCGACTCAGGAAGAGCGGGCGGCAATCGACGAAACCCTGGAGACCATCGGCTTGCAGGACCATGGAGGAACCCGGGCCGGATCTCTGTCGCACGGGCAGAAGCAATGGCTTGAGATCGGGATGGTGATCCTGCAGGACCCCCTGTTGTTGCTGGTCGACGAGCCGGTCGCCGGCATGACCGACAAGGAAACGGAACAGACCGGGCTGCTCCTGCAGTCGCTGTCCGCCAGGCATGCCATCGTCGTGATCGAGCACGACATGGAGTTCGTGCGGCAGATCGCCCGGATCGTCACCGTGCTGCACGAAGGCACGGTCATCTGCGAGGGGCCCGTCGACAAAGTGCAGGCCGACGAGCGGGTGCGGGAAATTTATTTGGGGCGGCAGCGGGTCGCGCATGCGTAAGGATCGGCGAGGGGTCGAAGGCGGGGGGTAGGAGACTCGGAAAGAGCCGAATGCTGAGAGCTGATGGCTGAAAGCCACGTCCGATGCTGGAACTCAAGAACATCAACGCCTACTACGGCGAGAGCCACATTCTCCGGAATGTCTCGTTCACTGTCGAGGCGGGGGAAGTCGCCTGCCTGATGGGCCGGAACGGCGTGGGCAAAACCACCACGCTCAAAGTGATCACCGGCCTTCTGGCTGCGCGCTCCGGTCTGATACGGTTCGACGACGCGGAGGTGACGAAGGCGCCTCCCGATCGCCGGGCCCGCCGGGGGCTGGCGTACGTTCCGCAGGGGCGGGAGATCATTCCCCACCTCACCGTGCGCGAAAACCTCCTGCTCGGATTCTGGGCCAGGCCCGACTCGCCCGGCCGCGCGGTCGAACAGACCGCCTTCGAGGAGGTCTATCGCCTGTTCCCCAAGCTGACGCAGATTCTCGACCGTCCCGGAGGCGTGTTGAGCGGGGGAGAGCAGCAGCAGTTGGCGATCGGGCGGGCCTTGCTGTCGAATCCCAAGCTGCTCCTGCTGGATGAGCCGACGGAGGGCATCCAGCCTTCCGTCGTCGATCATATCGAAGACGTGATTATCGGCTTCAAAAACTCCCGGCGTTTCGCTATCCTCCTCGTCGAGCAGGGGCTGCATTTTGCCGCGCGGCTCGCCGAGAAGTACGTGGTGATGGCCAAAGGGGCGGTGGTGGCGGCGGGCAGGAGCGACGAGTTGAATGCCGACATGGTGCGACAGCATTTGACGGTATAGGCTGGTGCGTTCTCCGAGCCGGCGTCCTGCGCTGTCCGCAAGGAAGAGGAAATTCCTGATGCCCTCGTCCCGGCGATTCGCTATGCCGACGGGACATCTTCTTTCCCCTCCTGGACGAGGGCACGCTCGAATGCGACGGGCGGTTCCACGATTGACGTGTGACGAGGTTGCGCGATGCATCTGACGCCGAGGGAACAGGAAAAGCTCCTCATCTACGTGGCGGCGCAACTGGCGGCTGATCGGAAGAAGCGCGGCCTCAAGCTGAACCACCCCGAAGCCGTGGCCTACATCACGGCGGCGATTCTGGAAGGCATTCGCGACGGCCGTTCGGTGTCGGATCTGATGAGCTACGGGGCGACCCTCTTGAAGCAAAAAGACGTCATGCCGGGCGTCGCGGAGATGATCCCGGAACTCCAGGTCGAAGGCACCTTTCCCGACGGAACCAAGCTGGTGACGGTGCATCAACCGATCCGATAGGGCGCCTATGAAGAAGCACGCACAGCGGAAGCTCACTCGAAGAAAACCTCCTGCGAAGGTTTCGAAGAAGGCGTCGCGCCAGTCCCCTGCGGTGATTCCCGGCGAAGTGATTCTCGGGGAGGGCGACATCGTCGCGTTTCACGGCCGACAGACCGTCGAAGTGACGGTGGCGAATACGGGCGACCGCCCGATTCAGGTCGGATCCCATTGTCACTTCTTCGAAGCCAATCGTGCGTTGCGATTCGACCGCGAACGGGCCTACGGGTTCAGACTCCAGGTGCCGGCCGGGACGGCGGTGCGGTTCGAGCCGGGCGAGGAGAAGCGGATCACGCTCGTCGCCATCGGCGGCAATCGCGTGGCGTACGGGATTAACGGACTCGTGAACGGCCGGCTGGATGATCCCGCCGTACGGACGAAGGCTCTGGCCGCGGCGCGTGAGCACGGATTTGTCGGGAAGGCCAGGGCTTAGGTGAGGTCGAGTCCGGGGCACGAGCGAGAATTCGACACGTAACCTTGACCTCAACCTTCCAGCGAGGTTTCGCATGAAGCTATCTCGACGCCAATACAACGACCTCTACGGCCCGACCACCGGTGACCGGATCAGATTGGCCGACACCGATTTGTTGATCGAGATCACGCGTGATTTGACGGTGCCGGGCGAAGAGGCAAAATTCGGCGGCGGCAAGGTCATTCGCGACGGGATGGGGCAGTCGCCGGCGGCGACGCGGGCGAGGGGCGCGCTCGATCTGATCATCACGAACGCGATCATCGTCGACTGGTGGGGGATCGTGAAGGCCGACATCGGCATTCGGGACGGCCGCATCGTCGGGATCGGCAAGGCCGGGAACCCCGACCTTATGGAAGGGGTCACGAAGGGGATGGAGGTCGGCGCCGGGACCGAGGTGTTGTCCGCCGAAGGCAAGATCATCACCGCGGGCGGGATCGATACGCACATCCATTTCATCTGTCCGCAGATCATCCACGAAGCGCTGGCGAACGGGCTGACGACCTTGATCGGCGGCGGGACCGGTCCCGCGACGGGTACCAACGCCACGACCTGCACGCCGGGAGCCTGGAATCTCCACCGGATGCTGGAAGCCGCCGACGGCTTCCCGATCAACCTCGGTTTCCTGGGGAAAGGCAATTCCTCGCTGCCGGAGGGGCTGCGCGAGCAGGTCGAAGCCGGGGCGATCGGGCTCAAGCTGCACGAAGACTGGGGCACGACGCCGGCCGCCATTTCGACCTGTCTGGATGTCGCCGAGGAGTACGACGTGCAGGTGGCGATCCATACGGATACGTTGAACGAGGCGGGCTTCGTCGAGGATACGATCAGGGCCTTCAAGGGCCGGACGATCCACTCTTTCCATACGGAAGGCGCGGGCGGGGGCCATGCGCCGGACATCATCAAGGTCTGCGGGGAGGCGAACGTGCTGCCCTCCTCGACCAATCCCACGATGCCCTTCACGGTGAACACGATGGACGAGCATCTCGACATGCTCATGGTCTGCCATCACCTGAACCCCCGCGTGCCGGAGGATGTCGCATTCGCCGAATCGCGCATCCGGCGGGAGACGATCGCGGCGGAGGACGTGCTGCACGACATGGGCGCGATCAGCATCATGTCGTCGGACTCGCAGGCCATGGGGCGGGTGGGCGAGGTCATCATCCGCACCTGGCAGACGGCGCACAAGATGAAGATCCAGCGGGGCCACCTCTCGCAGACCGCGGCCGAGAAACTGTCCGGCTCCAACGACAACTTCCGGGTCCGGCGCTATGTGGCGAAATACACGATCAACCCGGCGATCACCCACGGCATCGCGCACGAAGTCGGGTCGGTGGAAGTCGGCAAGCTGGCCGACCTCGTGTTGTGGAAGCCGGCCTTCTTCGGCGTGAAGCCCGAAATCGTGCTCAAGGGAGGGTTGCCCACGTCGGCCGCCATGGGCGATCCGAACGCCTCGATCCCGACGCCGCAACCGGTTCTGACCAGGCCCATGTTCGGCAGCTTCGGGCGCGCGCCGTTCTCGACCAGCCTGACGTTTGTATCCGGCGCGGCGCTGAACGCCGGTGTGCCCGGGAATCTCGGCCTCCGGAAGCACATATCGGCCGTGAAAAAGTGCCGCGGGATCGGCAAGCGCGATCTGAAGCTCAACGACGCGCTGCCGCACATCGAAGTGGATCCGGAAACCTATGCAGTGAAAGCGGACGGGCAGCTTCTGAGCTGTGAGCCGATGAGTGTGCTCCCGATGGCGCAACGGTATTTTCTTTTTTAGGCTAGGGGTGAGAGGCCGGGGGCAAGTGAACACAGAGACGTTTCGGTTTCGACCGCTCGCCTCGAACCCCTGACCTCGAACCCGGGAAGGATATGAACGCCCTCTCACTTTTGGCCGGCCTCCGCTTCCTCGACAGTTTCTTCCCGTCCGGCGGGTTCGCGTTCTCGTCCGGATTGGAAGCGGCGGTGCAGGGCGGCGCGGTGCGCGATGCGGCGGGGTTGCAGGCCTACGTCGCCGATTCCTTGCGTGGCGGTGTGGGGAAGAGAGAGGCGGTGGTCGTCGGATCCGTCTGGCAGGCCGTGCAGGAAGGCTCCTTTGAACGGGTGCGCGATCTCGACCGGCAATTGGAGTCGATGCAGTTCGGCAGGGATACGCGCCGGGCGAGCCGACAGATGGGCCGGCAGGTGGCGCGGATTGCGGCGGAACAGTTTCCCGCGCAGGCCCTGGTCCCGGATTATCTCGCCGCCGTCGAAGCGGGACAGACGCCCGGACAGCTGCCGGTTTCGCTGGGACTGACGCTTCATGCGGCGGGGTGGGGCAAGCAGGAGTCGATCGCGGGTTTCCTCTACCAGACAGTCGTGGGCTACCACTCCGCCGCGTTGAAGCTGCTGCCGGTCGGGCAGCGGGAAAGTCAGCGTCTGCTGCAGGGATGGCTGCCGGTGATCGCGGAGATCAGTGCGAAGGCATCGGCGGCGTCCGTGCTCATGTCGTGGACGCCGGTTCAGGACATCTACGCGATGCGTCACAGCCGGCTGGAATCGCGGCTGTTCCGGTCGTAGCGGTCGAGGGAAGGGGTATCGCATGCACCGTGCGGACGAACAGTTTTCCGGCAACGGCCGCGTGACGGCGGCACGCGCCGGGCACATTCCCGTGATCGGCATCGGCGGGCCGGTGGGTTCCGGCAAGACGGCGCTGGTGGAGGCGCTCTGCCTGCGATTGCGCGACCGCTGCAGCCTCGCGGTCGTGACGAACGACATTTTCACCAAGGAAGACGCCCAGTTCCTGACAAAGCGCGGCGCGCTCCCGCAGGACCGGATTCTCGGCGTGGAAACCGGCGGCTGCCCCCATACGGCCATTCGCGAAGACGCGTCGCACAACCAGGAAGCGCTGGACGATCTCGTGAAGCTCCACCCGGACGTCGAGCTGATGTTCGTCGAAAGCGGCGGCGACAATCTGGCCGCGACCTTCAGTCCGGAGCTCGTGGACAGGGTCATCTATGTCATCGACGTGGCCGCCGGCGACAAGATTCCCAGAAAGGGCGGCCCCGGCATTACCCGCTCCGATCTGCTCGTGATCAACAAGATCGATCTGGCGCCTCACGTCGGCGCGGACCTCGGCGTGATGGAGCGGGACGGCAGGCGCATGCGGGGCGACCTCCCGTTCGTCTTCACGAATCTCAAGACCGGTGAAGGGCTCGATCAGGTCGTCGCCTGGATCGAGCGGTGCGTCTCGCAACTGGCCCATTCACATTGACCGGGTCCGCATGTCGATCACGATGCCTCCGGAGCAGCTCGCACAGGTCGGCCGCCGGGGCCGGCTGAAACTCGCCTTCGAGCGGCGGGGGCGGCGGACGGTCCAGACGGGTGCCTCCGCCACGAGCCCCTGGCATGTCTTCCCTCCCTCCGAGCTCGATGAGTCGGGCTGCGCCTACGTCTGGCTGGTGAACCCTTCGGGCGGGCTGGTGGGGGGCGATCGGATTTCGCTGGAGGCCGGGCTTGCGGCCGGCAGTCACGTGCTGTTCACGACGCCGTCGGCCACGAGGGTCTATCGCACGGAGCAGGCTCCCGTCGAACAGGAGATCAGACTGTCGGTCGGGCCGGACGCCAGACTGGAATGGCTGCCCGATGTCACGATTCCCTTTGCCGGCTCGAAACTGAGACAGACGTTCCGGGTGGATCTGGCCGAGGGGGCGACGGCGCTGGTCTGGGATGCGATGGCATCGGGGCGGGTCGCGCGCGACGAACGGTGGTCCTTCGCCTCGTTCGCGAACGAGATCCGTATCACGACCGCCTCGGGAGCCTCGGTGGTGGAGCGCTTCCGCCTCGAGCCCTCATCGACCGATGATGCGTGGAGCCTCGCGTCCGATTGGGATTACGTCGCCTCCGCCTTCGTCATCGGCGATCGTGTGCCGGCTGAGGTCTGGTCTGGGTTGGAGGACACGCTTGCCTCGGTCCTCGACCGCTGGCCGGGGCGCATCCTCGGAGGCCTGTCGGAACCCGCGGCGCCGGGATTGGCCCTCAAGATGCTCGCCAGATCGGCTCCGGACCTGACGGCCGCGCTGGAGGAGGTCTGGCGCCTCGTCCGCTCGCATCTGTGGCGGTTGCCGGCGGTCTCGCTGCGACGCTACTGACGGCGCGCTGATTGCGGCGGTTATCGGGGCGGCGTACCGCTCTTGGGGCCGGTCTTCTGCGGGGCGGATTGTCCGCCGAGCTGTTTCCTCAGGGAGTCCAGCTCCGCCTTCAGCGATTCCAGTTCCAGCGCCTGCTTGTCCATCGCGGCTTTCATGCGCTCCATCTCGGATGGAGCCGACGGCTCGGCCCTTGTCGAGGAGCCGTGGTTCTCCGCCGCCGACGGCGTTCCGACGGAGGCGGTTCCCGTCTCCAGTTTCCCGTATTCGACGGCCAGGCGCGGCTTGTGCGAATCGCTTTCCATCCAGTCGGGCGATCCGGCGACCGCAGCCTGGGCCGCCGCCGGCGTAAACGAGAGCCGGTAGACGGCGAGGCCGTCGTCGCGCTGTCGCGCCGGCGACCGATAGTGATTCAACGTCAACTGTATCACCGGCCCTGCCACATAGAGCGCGCCGCCGGTGCTCTCCGTGCCGCCGGTCTGGAAGGTCACGTAGTGGTCGGGATCCGCTTGCTTCAAGGCATTGGCCACGGCCGGCGCCAGGGCCGCCGCTTCGGCGGGGGAAAAGAGAGGAGTCGGCTTGATCCCCGTGGCGTCGGGCTGTCGATCGGAAGGCAGGATGCCGATCCGGATGCCCTCCAAGAGCTGCTTCACCTGATCGGGGGAAATGAGGAGCGGGTGGCTCGCCTTGATCGATCTCAGAGGCCCCGGGTATCGGCCGGTGGCGCCCCGCTTGGCGAAGGCCTGCAACGCCACGGTGCCGCCGGGCGTATCGTGCACGACGATACGGTCGGGACCGCCCCAGCAGCCGGCAACGAAGACGAGCCAGCCCGTCAGGCAGACGACAGGGGTGAACCGGCTGTATCGCAACAAGTTCATGGGGTTGGGCGCCACTGTAACACAGGAAACGAACGGGAGTCTTGTCGGCTGTTGCGGCCGAAAGCCGGAGAAAGTCATTGACAGATTCGAAGGTCGATTGCTATAAGGTCCCCACATATTTCGGGGACAAAGGAGTCTCCGGTAGTGGCGCAAATCTGGTAGGACAATGACGTCCTCCGGCCTCCCGTCGATGGCGGGAATGTCCGGAGGATTTTTTTTGCGGGAAGCGGGAAGGAACGAGACAGGTGAGGACGCTCCGGATCGCGATGGCCCAGATCAACCCGACGGTCGGGGATATTGCGGGCAACGTGCGCGCGATCAAATCCTGGATCAAGGAGGCGCGTCGGGCCAAAGCGGACGTCGTGGCGTTCCCGGAACTCGCCGTCACCGGCTATCCGCCGGAAGACCTGCTGCTGAAGCCCCGGTTCGTCGAGGATAACCGGCGCGCGCTGGACGAGATCGCCAAAGAGTGCAAAGACATCGTGGCGGTGGTCGGTTATGTCGGGCAGGGCGCCCACGGCCATGCGAAAGCGCAGCCTGCCGCCGGCCAGCACGAACTCTCGAACGCCGCGGCGATCGTGACGGAGCGCCGGGTGCTCGCGACCTATCGCAAATGGCGCCTGCCCAACTACGGCGTGTTCGATGAACGCCGGTATTTCCATCCGGGCCGGATGCTGGCGCTGGTGACGCTGCGCGGGGTCACCATGGCCGTCAACATCTGCGAGGACATCTGGGTGCCGGACGGCCCGACACCGGCGCAGGCCGCGGCCGGGGCGGAAGTGATCGTGAACATCAACGCCTCGCCGTTCCATATCGCGAAGGGCCGATCCCGCGAGCAGTTGCTGGCCACCAGGGCGAGGGAGAACGGCGTCATCGTGACCTATACGAACACGGTCGGCGGCCAGGACGAACTGGTGTTCGACGGCAACAGCTTGATTCTCGACCAATCCGGCGAGATCATCGCGCGCGGCAAGGCTTTCCAAGAGGACCTGATCGTGGCGGATCTGGCGGTGGATGCGGTGTCGCGCGGGCGGATGGCGCCGGGGCGGCGCAAGAGTCTCACCGGCCGGTCGGCCTCTTCGATCCAACGCGTAGCGGTCTCGTTGCCGGCCCGGGCGGGCAAAGGGACCAAGGCCATCCCGCCACTGGAGACGCCGCCGGGGGAACTCGACGAGGTCTACCGCGCGCTGGTGCTCGGCGTGCAGGATTATGTCAGGAAAAACGGGTTCAGGAAGGCGGTGATCGGGCTGAGCGGGGGCGTGGACAGCGCTCTGACGGCGGCCATCGCCGTCGATGCCCTCGGTGCCGCCAACGTGCTGGGGCTCTTCATGCCGTCGCCCTACACCTCGAAGGAAAGCGGGGAGGACGTCGCGGATCTGTCGCGCCGGCTCGGGATCGACTATCAGACCATCGCGATCACGCCGACCTTCGAGGCCTATCGGCAATCGCTCGCGCCGGCGTTCGGGGGCCGGCCGGCCGATACGACCGAGGAGAATCTCCAGGCCCGCATCCGGGGCAACATCCTGATGGCCTTCTCCAACAAGTTCGGTCATCTGGTGCTGACGACGGGCAACAAGAGCGAAATGAGCGTCGGCTACGCGACCCTGTACGGCGACATGGCCGGCGGGTTCGCGGTGATCAAGGATGTGCCGAAAACCATGGTGTACGAGCTGACGGCGCTGCGGAACCGGCTCGGGACGGCGGCGGTGATCCCCAAGCGCACGATCGAACGGGCGCCGACGGCGGAACTGCGGCCGAACCAGAAGGACGAAGACAGCCTGCCGCCCTATCCGCTGCTGGATCCGATCCTGAAGGCCTACGTCGAGGAGGATCGCTCGCTCGACGAGATCGTCGCGATGGGGTTCGAGCGCACGGTCGTGGCCAAGGTCATGGGGATGGTCGACCGCAGCGAATACAAGCGCCGGCAGGCGCCGATCGGCATCAAGATCACGCATCGCGCGTTCGGCAAGGACCGCCGGATGCCGATCACGAACGGGTATCGGTAACGCGGACCGTCGCGACGACGCCGCGTCAGACAGGTACGTGAAAAGACAAGGCCGACAACGGCGTCGGCCATTCGGGCTGGCAATGGCGCCAGAGAACGTGGGCCCGTCGTCCCTGCTTTTCGGGCCGGCGGAATTCGGAAGAAATCTTATTCTTTGGGAGGTGCCATGCCACGGTTACAACGACGTTCTGCGCAAGGGTTGCTTTGGGGGTTGGTTATTGCCGCCGGTGTGTTGCTCGTGCCGGCCGGTCAGGTGCGCGCCGGCATGACCGACGATCTGATGGACACGACGAAGCATCCGGTTTCGGTCACCATGGCCATGCAGGCCGACAGCTTCTTCGGATTTAATCCCTCGATCTACGGCACGTACGGTTTGACGGACAACGTGGCCCTGGCCTTCAACTTCACCTACTGGACCATGATTTCCGGCGTCGGGGTGCACGATGCCAATCCCTGGCTGGAAACCGACATCGGCCTCAACCTGACTTTCCTGGACAAACGGCTGTCGATCACGCCGATGATCGGGTTCGTGCACGGGCAGTTGCTCTCGTCGCGCGGCGGATTCTTTCCGAACGGCGGCGGCAGCGTGAACGAACGGACCACGGCCTTCGAAGGAGCCGTACCCAACCTGACGATGAACTACCTCGACAACAACTTCGAGGGCGAGTTCTACCTGGGCTACTACAAGGCGATCCGGAGCGAGGGCGGAAGCCCCAGCGACCCCGGGCCGGTCTGCACGGCTACGGGACCGGGGGGCAACTGTCTGGGAGCCAATGCCGGAGGCGGCCGGGGCACCTGGGACTTCCTGCACTGGTGGGCGCATGCGGGTTATCGGGTCAACAGCATGTGGTCGCTCGGCGTGCACTACGAGCAACTGCTCACGACCCGCGACAACAGCGGGCCCAGCGCGGCGCAGGACTACTATCGCTGGCTCGGTCCCTATGTGGAAATGAAGCTGGCCGGCGGCATGGCCTTCCGGTTCACGGCGGGACATGACTTCACCGACAACCAGGACTTCTACAAGCTGAAGTTCACGAAGACATTCTAATCTCAGATCAGGGGTGAGGGGCCGGCGGTGAGGGGAAGAGACGATCCTCTTACCGCTGGCCTCGGACCCTTCGTTTCTGATGCGAAGGAGGCAGATTGCGATGGCACAGAAACGGCCGGGAATGTCCGTTCTGTTCGGATTGGGCGGGGTGGCGGCGCTGATGCTCCTCTCGGTCGCAGAGGCGTTCGCCCAATCCGCGGCGCCGAAGATCGACACGGGGGACACCGCCTGGGTGCTGATGTCGTCCGCGCTCGTGCTGCTGATGCTGGTGCCGGGCCTCGCGCTGTTCTACGGGGGGCTGGTCCGCAGCAAGAACGTGCTCGGCACCGTGATGCAGTGCTTCGCCATTCTCGCCATGGTCAGCGTGCTCTGGGTGTTGTTGGGGTACAGCCTCGCGTTCGGTCCGGACAAGGGGGGCGTCATCGGCGGATTGGACTGGGCGGGGCTCAACGGCGTCGGCGCCGATCCTCACCCCACCTACGGTCCGACGATTCCCCATCAGGCCTTCATGCTGTTTCAGTTGATGTTCGCGGCGATCACGCCCGCGCTGATCGTCGGCGCCATCGCCGAGCGGATGCGCTTCGGCGCGGTGGCCCTGTTCTCGCTGCTCTGGACGCTCATCGTCTACGTGCCGCTTGCCCATTGGGTGTGGGGCGGGGGCTGGCTGGCCAAGCTGGGCGCGCTCGATTTCGCCGGAGGCGCCGTGGTGCACATCAGTTCCGGGGCATCCGCACTGGTCTGCGCCGTTGTGTTGGGCAAACGGCGGGGCTATGGGACGGATTACATGGCGCCCCATAACCTCCCCATGACCCTTCTCGGAACCGGCCTGCTCTGGTTCGGATGGTTCGGGTTCAACGGCGGCAGCGCCCTGGGGGCCAACGGCCTGGCGGTGTCGGCGATCCTGGCGACCCATTCGGCCGCGGCGGTCGGGGCGATCGTGTGGTGCCTGGTCGAGTGGCGGCACCGGGGCAAGCCGACCGTGCTCGGCATGGCCAGCGGCGCCGTTGCCGGGCTTGCGACGGTCACGCCCGCATCGGGCTATGTCGGCCCGGTTCCGGCCATGCTGATCGGCGCGGCAGCCGGTCTGGCGTGCTACTTCGCAATTGTTTGGAAGGGGCGATTCGGCTATGATGACTCGCTCGATGTTGTGGGAATTCATGGGGTCGGAGGATTCATCGGCATCCTGGCCACGGGATTGTTTGCGAGCAAGGCCATCAATGCCGGCGGCGCCGACGGTCTGTTCTTCGGGAATCCCGGTCAATTCGGCGTCCAACTGGTCACGGCGGTTGCCGTGACGCTGTTTTCCGTGGTCGGCACGTTCATGATTCTCAAGGTCGTGGACGGCATGACGGGGCTCCGGATTCCCGCGGAGGAAGAAGCGACGGGCCTGGATCTCAGCCAGCATAACGAGCGCGCCTATTCATGACGGAAAGGCATGAGGCAAGAGGCTCGGGGGCGGACGGCGGGGAAGAGCGTGTGTGTTCCTTCTTGCCCCTCGCCTCGTGCCGTTCGCCTCTAGCCCACGAGGAGACCCTATGAAACTGATCGAAGCGATTATCAAACCCTTCAAGCTCGACGAGGTGAAGGACGCGTTGTTGGAAATCGGCATCCAGGGCATGACCGTGACGGAGGTCAAAGGGTTCGGCCGTCAGAAGGGGCACAAAGAGACGTACCGCGGTCAGGAATACACGATCGAATTCGTCCCGAAAGTGAAGCTGGAAGTGGCGGTGCAGGACAGCCAGGTGCCCCGCGTGCTGGAAACGATCACGCGCGCGGCCAAGACCGGCAGCATCGGCGACGGGAAGATTTTCGTCCGGGAGCTCAGCGCGGCGGTGCGCATCAGAACCGGCGAAACCGGAGAGACCGCATTGTGACAAGCGGGGTGAAACAGGAGGGCAATGGTCCCTCGGCGCAGGACGTCGACGCCGGGAATCTCGGCGCTTTCCTGGCGGAGCAGCGCCGCCTGATCGGCGAGCGGGTCATGGGCGGAGCCTCGGGCGCGGAGACGCTCGCGGCGATGACCGAGCTGGTGGACGGCCTGATCGTCGGCCGGTATCGGGACGCGGTGCGGCACGGCGGCGAGGCCCTGGCGAGCGCCGGGCTCCGGCAATGCTGCGTCATGGCGCTCGGCGGATACGGGCGGCGCGAGCTGGCTCCGCACTCGGACATCGACCTGATGTTCCTCTATCGTCCGGGCGCGGAAGAATCGGCGAAATCCTTCGTCCGCGCCGTGCTCCATCCCCTCTGGGATTGCGGATTCCAGGTCGGCCACAGCGTGCGCTCCATCGCGGACAGCATCGAGCTGGCCGAAGCCGACATGACCGTCAAGACCTCCATGATGGAGGCCCGCTTTCTCGCCGGCAGCTCCGATCTCTTTCAGGAGTTTCACCACCGGTACCTGCGGAAGGTCGTCAGCAAAAACCCGGACGCCTATCTGGATCAGAAGCTGGAGGAGCGCCGGCGCGAATATGAGAAGTTCGGCGAGACCGTGTATCTCCTCGAACCCAACGTCAAGAAAAGCAAGGGCGGCCTCCGGGATCTGCACCTGCTCCAATGGGCCGGGATGGCCCGCTTCCAGGCTCCGACCATCCGCGAACTCTCCGACCGGGGGATTCTGTCGCGGGCGGATTACCTCGCCCTGACCGACGCCCGGGATTTTCTCTGGCGCGTGCGGGCGCTGCTCCACGTCCATGCGGGCACGGCGCAGGAAATCCTGACCTTCGACGAACAGGTCTGGCTGGCGCAGCATTTCGGTTACCAGGACCAGCCCCATCTGCTGGCGGTCGAGCAGTTCATGCAGCTGTACTACCAGCACACGATGGGGCTCCACGAACGCTGCGTGCGGTTCGTCGAGCGCTGCCGGAGCGTGCCCTTCTGGCGGCGGCTCACCGAATTCTTCCCGGCGCCCCGCGTAGACGAGTATTTCGTCGTGCGCGGCGTCGTGTTGTCGGTGGCCGACGAACATCGGACCAGGGTGCTGGACAATCCGGCCCTGCTCTTCCGCCTGTTCGATCTGGCCCGCGAAAAGAAACTGACGATCGCCCCGCCGCTGCTGGAGGACATTCATCGCCACGTGGACAACGTGCCCGAGGATGCCTACCGGATGCCGGAGGTCAGCCGCACGTTCTTGAAGATCATGGCCGGCCCCGGAACCGCCATCACGCTCGAGGCGATGCACCGGGCCCATCTGCTCGAAAAACTCGTGCCGGCGATGGGGACGGTCCGCGGGCTGATGCAGTTCAATCAGTACCACAAGTACACCGTGGACGAGCACAGCCTGCTGGCGGTGGGCCGCGCCGAGGCCCTGGGGCAGAATGCCGGGATGTTCGGCGAGGTGTATCGCAGCATCAAGCGCAAGGACATCCTGCACCTGGCCGTCCTGATGCACGACCTGGGCAAGGGGCAGGAGGAGGATCACAGCGACGCGGGCAAGCGGCTGGCCGAAGAGGTGGCGATTCGTCTGGGGCTGGATGAACAGGACAGCCGGACGCTCTCGTTTCTCGTGCACCGGCACCTTCTGATGGCGCATACGGCGTTTCGCCGTGATCCCAACGACGAGAAAGTGGTGCTGCCGTTCGCCCGGGAAGTCTGCACGCCCGAAGTGCTCAAGAAGCTGCTGGTGCTGACTGCGGCCGACATTGCGGCGGTCGGACCCGGTGTCCTCACCAAGTGGAAGGAGTCGCTGCTGATTGAACTCTATACGAGGACGATGCCGGAAGTGTCGGGCGACCGCGAAGCGCAGGGCGCGCCGGAGCGGCTGATGCAGGTGGCCGAGGAGATCGGCCGCCACCCGAGCCTGGCCGGACAGGCCGATGCCGACCGGGCCTGGATCGAAGCGCAGCTGCGGCAGTTCCCGGAGCGTTACGTGTACGGCACGGCGCCGGCCAGAATCGCGGCGCATCTGGCGGCCGTGCGCCGGCTCCACCGGGGGCAGGTGCTCGTCGAGGCCGACTTCAACAGGGAGCTGGGAGTCTGCGAGTACGCCGTCATCACCCACAACGAGCTGACGCCGGGCATTTTCTCGAAGATCGCCGGCGTGATGGCGGGGAGCGGCCTGCAGATTCTCGACGCGCAGATTCTGACGCGGGCCGACGGGATTGTGGTGGACACGTTCCAGGTCATCGACCCGGACTATCAGGGGGAGCCGCCGGCCGACCGGCGGCAGACGGTGAGCGACCGCATCGCCGCGGTCTTGAAAGGCTGGGAGCATGTCGACGACGTGCTCCGGCGCGGCGCGCGGCTGAAGCTGACGCGGCCCCTGCCCAAATCGCGCGAAGCGACGGAAGTGCGGATCGACAACGAAACGTCCGACGGGTTCACGATCATCGACGTGTTCGCCGACGACCGGCAGGGGTTGTTGTACGTGATCACCAACGCGATTTTTCAGCTCGGGCTGTCGATTCACGCCGCGCGGATCTCCACCAGGCTGGATCAGGTCGCCGACGTGTTCTACGTGACGGACCAGCGGGGGATGAAACTGCAGGACCAGGCCCGTATCGAGTCGGTGCGGGCGGGGGTGGAAACGGCGATCGAAAGTTTTCTTGAGGCGAAAGCGGCGTAGGCCGATCATACAGTGGGCTGTCAGGATCTCTGAAAGGAGGAGGGAATGAACGTTCGTGAGGCGTTGGAGTTTGCGAAGAAAAACAAGGTGCAGGTCGTGGACCTGAAGTTCGTCGACCTGATCGGGACGTGGCAGCATTTCACGATCCCGTCCAGCGAGCTGACGGAGGATCTGTTCAAGGACGGCTCCGGACTGGACGGCTCGTCCATCCGCGGCTGGAAGGCGATCAACAACAGCGACATGCTGGTGGTGCCCGATCCCAGCACGGCCTGCCTGGATCCCTTCACCGCCGTGCCGACGCTGAGCCTGATCGGCAACGTCGTGGATCCGATTTCGCGCGAGACGTACGAGCGCGATCCGCGCTTCATCGCCCAGAAGGCCGAAAAGTATCTCCAGAGCACCAAGATCGGCGACACCTCCTACTGGGGACCCGAAGCCGAATTCTTCATTTTCGACCATGCCCGCTACGATCAGACGAACCACAGCGGCTACTACTTCATCGATTCGGACGAGGGCGTCTGGAACATGGGCCAGGAAGGCGTCAACCTGGGCGGTAAGATCCGCCACAAGGAAGGCTACTTTCCCGTGCCGCCGACCGACACGCAGCAGGACATCCGCACCGAGATGATCCTCGAAATGGAGAAGGCGGGGATCGCCGTCGAGAAGCATCACCACGAAGTGGCGACGGCCGGCCAGGCGGAAATCGACATCCGGTTCGACTCGCTGCTGAAAACGGCGGACAAGATGATGATGTACAAGTACATCGTCAAGAACGTCGCCCGCCGGCACGGCAAGACCGTCACCTTCATGCCGAAGCCGCTGTTCGGCGACAACGGCTCGGGCAT
>DIHJ01000014.1:3459-20943 GCA_002420105.1 Nitrospira sp. UBA5699 | reverse complement strand
GACAACGGCTCGGGCATGCACACGCACCAGAGCATCTGGAAGGACGGCAAGCCGCTGTTCGCCGGAAAGGAATATGCCGGCGTCTCCCAGATGTGCCTGCACTACATCGGGGGCATTCTGAAGCACGCGCCCGCGCTCGCGGCCATCACCAACCCGACGACGAATTCCTACAAGCGTCTGACGCCGGGATTCGAGGCGCCGGTGTTGTTGGCCTATTCCAGCCGGAACCGGTCGGCCGGCATCCGGATTCCGATGTATTCGCCGAGCCCGAAGGCCAAGCGGATCGAAGTCCGGTTCCCGGACCCCGGCGCCAACCCTTACCTGGCCTTTGCCGCGATGCTGATGGCGGGCCTGGACGGGATCGAGAACAAGATCAACCCGGGCGAGCCGGCCGAAAAGGACCTCTACGATCTCGAGGCCAAGGAAGCGGCCAAGATCCGGACGATGCCCGGCAGCCTCGACGAAGCCCTCGATAACCTTGAAAAGGACCACAAATTCCTGCTCAAGGGCGGGGTGTTCACGGAGGATTTGATCGAGGCTTGGATCGGCTACAAGCGGAGCAAGGAAGTCGACCCGATGCGCCTGCGGCCGCATCCTTACGAGTTCTTCCTGTATTACGACGTCTAAACTCCGCCGCCCTCCTCGAATGAAAAGGGGAGTTGACGGGGTGGGAACGGCCGTGATATAAGTTCGACCCAGAGCTTGACGAGGCAACGACGCCTGGTCGCAGCTCATGAACATAAGGCAACGGACAAAGGCGTCCGTCATTCTCTCAAGGATGGCGGACGCCTTTTTATTTTCCGGCAGCGGCGGGTGATCCGATAACCGCGTTGCCGGGCGCAGACAACAGATTCGCAGGTCGCCGAAGACCTGCAGCAGTCGGACAAAGGCGTCCTTCTCTCGATCGAGAGAGGGACGCCTTTTGTGTTTAGTCCGGCGGATACGACGGTATGGCGGACCGAAAGGAGCGCATGATGAGCGATCGAATCGCAACTCGGACACTGAGCTTCGATCACGGAGCTTCGCGCGAGACAGCGTCGTTCGAAGAGCATTTTGAGCAAACGCTCGACCGGGCCGTGACCGCCGCCGTGCTGCAAGCGGCGGGTCCCACGCGGCGGCAGCTGCTGGCCGGTCTCGGTGCAGCTGCCCTGACGGCGCTCGTCTCGGAGGTATTTCCGCTGGAAACGCTGCGGGCTTTTGCCGCGGACCCCGTAGGCAAGCCCGAGAAGAAGGATCTGAGCGTCGGGTTTATTCCGATCACATGCGCGACGCCGATCATCATGGCGGAGCCGCTGGGATTCTACAAGAAGTACGGGTTGAACGCCTCCGTACGGCGGGCTGCCGGCTGGGCCATGATACGCGATTGGGCGATCAACGGCGAAGTGGATGCGGCGCATATGCTCACCCCGATGCCGTTGGCCATCACGATGGGCGCAGGTTCGGTTCCGAAGCCGTTTTATATGCCGGCCGTGGAGAACATCAACGGACAGGCGATTACGCTGCATATCAAGCATAAGGCGGTCAAAACCGCGTCCGACATGAAGGGTTTCCGGTTTTGCGTGCCGTTCGATTACTCGATGCACAACTATCTGCTTCGTTACTTTCTCGCCGAGGGGGGCGTACATCCCGACAAGGATGTGCAGATTCGCGTCGTGCCGCCTCCGGAGATGGTCGCGAATTTGAAAGCCGGAAACGTCGACGGCTATCTGGCGCCCGATCCGTTCAATCAACGGGCGATTTATGAGAATGTCGGATTCATCTTCAAACTCTCTAAAGAGATCTGGGACCGGCATCCCTGCTGCGCATTTACGGTATCGCAGGATTTCGCCACGAAATATCCGAACACGTTCGGGGCGCTCTTCCGGGCCATCGTCGATGCGACGCACTACGCGTCGAACCCGGCGCATCGGAAGGAGATCGCGTCGGCGATCGCCCCCACGAACTACTTGAATCAGCCCGTGACCGTCCTGGAACAGGTCCTGACAGGCACGTATGCCGATGGATTGGGCAGCATCAAGAAGGATCCGAATCGCATCGACTTCGATCCCTATCCCTGGCATTCGATGGCCGTCTGGATCCTCACGCAGATGAAACGGTGGGGGCACCTGAAGGGGGATGTGAACTACAAGTCGGTGGCCGAACAGGTCTATCGGGCTGCGGACTGCGACCGGATCGCGAAAGAACTCGGGTATCCGACCCATCAATCCACGACGATGAAGCATAGGATTATGGGCAAGGAATTCGATCCGAACAATCCTGAAGCCTATGTCAAGAGTTTCCACATCCACAGTATGGCGTGAGGGTGCAATGGAATCGACGAAACAGGCCGTAAGAGCCGACGAAATTCCGGCGGTGCCCGCTGAGGCTCCGCGTATGCCGCCTATTCCCGACGTCCTGGGCCGGCTGTCTGGATGGCCTCGGAGTGCGGAATCGCGCCGAGATGCTGAGACCCAACGAGGAGGAAGCATGGCCGGTCAGGCGAAGGGCAATCCATGGTTTATCTCGGTGTTCGTGCTGATGATCTTTCTGCTGGCCTGGCATTTCTTCACGCTGACCTCCTTGTTCGATGCGAGAGGATTGACGGACGAGCAACTTCAGCTCATGGAATTTAACGGCGACATCGTCAAAACGCCGGATGGCGGGTATGCGTGGAATCCGGAAAAGGAAAAAGTGAAAGGAGTGCCGGGTCCCCTGGCGGTGCTCGAAAAGGCGAAGGCCGAACTGGCCGAAGCCTTTGTGATCAAGGGGACGAACGATCACGGCATCGCCTATCTGGTCTTCTACACGGTTTCACGGTTTGCAGGCGGGTTCCTGGCGGCCTCCGTGATCGCGATCATGCTCGGGGTCGTTCTCGGCCTCAACAAGGTGCTGTTTCGCGCGGTCAATCCCTTCATTCAAATTTTGAAACCGATTTCTCCTCTAGCCTGGATGCCGCTGTTGCTCTACACGGTGAAAGATCCGAAATGGACGGCCATCCTCGTGGTGTTCATGGCGGCGATCTGGCCCACCCTGGCCACGACGGCGTTCGGGGTCAGTTCGCTGCGCAAGGAGTATCTGCACGTCGCCGCCATCGTGCAATTGTCCTGGCACAAGCGGCTGTTCAAGGTGATCCTGCCCGGGGCGGCGCCCACCATCGTGAACGGATTGCGCATCTCCTTCGGAAGCGCGCTGGTCGCGGTCGTGCCGGCGGAAATGTTGCTCGGTGAGCTCGGCGTGGGCTATCTGAGCTGGATCGAATGGAACAACCTCGACATTGCAGGCGTCATCTTTGCCATCCTTGTCGTCGGCGTGGTGGGCGTGATTTTGGATTCCGGCTTCAACAAATTGGCGGGCCTTGTCACCTATCAGGAGTAGCCCATGTCCTTTCTACATATCGATCACGTGAGCAAATACTTTCCGAACCCGTCCGGCGAGGGACAGATCTGCATTTTCAGGGATGCCACGATCAAAATCGAAAAAGGGGAGTTCGTCACCGTCATCGGACATTCCGGGTGCGGAAAGAGCACGCTCTTGAACATCATTGCCGGGTTGGAAACGCCCTCGGAGGGTGGCGTCATCCTCAACGGCCGGGAGGCGAGCGGACCGGGGCTCGATCGGATGGTCGTGTTTCAGAACTTCGCGCTGATGCCCTGGATGACGGTCTTCGAGAACATCGCGCTGGCGGTCCGGTCCGCCTATCCAGACTGGAGCGCGGCGCAGGTGAAGGCTCATGTCGATAAGTACATCGCGCTGGTTGGCCTGAAGGGAGCAGAGAACAAGCGGCCGGTCGCATTGTCCGGAGGCATGAAACAGCGGGTCGGCCTCGCCCGGGCCTTCTCCATCGAGCCAAAAGTTCTGCTGCTGGATGAACCGTTTGCCCAGATTGATGCGCTGACACGAGGCGTGATTCAGGAAGAGCTGATTCAAATGTGGAACGCGACCCGCAACACGGTCTTCATGGTGACCCATGACGTGGATGAGGCGATTCTGTTGTCAGACCGCATCCTGTTGATGACGAACGGACCGGAAGCGAGAATCGCCGAGATGGTGCATGTGACCGTGCCGCGGCCCCGATCGCGGGAAACGGTCATCGAACACCCGTATTACTACAGGATCAGAAACCACATTATCCACTTCCTGGTTCGCCATGCGAAACATGAACGAGGCAGCGGCATGACGCCCGGGGGCGACTCCGGCGGCGACGCTCAGATCGTGGAAGTCAATTTCGAGAAGGAATCACCGCGTGCGCAGCTTACGGCGCTGTAGCACATTACGGAGACCAGGAGGTAGCTCATGGAGAAGGACGAGATTCGAAAGACGATCAAGGCGAAACGACTGGCCAAGAAGGTGACGATCGCCGAGGTGGCCAAGGCCGTCGGGCGGAACCCGACGTTCGTCGCGGCGGTGTTGCAGGGGAACCATAAGCTGTCTCCTGAAGAAGGGAAGAAAGTCGGCGATCTGTTGGGGTTGGATGCCGAACTGACGGCCTCGCTGAGCAAGTTTCCGGTCCGCGCCGATTTCCCGAACACGACGGACCCGTTCAAGTATCGCCTGATGGAGATCATCGGCGTGTACGGAGACTCGATGCGCGAGCAGGCCAACGAAATGTTCGGCGACGGCATCATGAGCGCGATCGATTTCACGCTCGACATGGAGAAAGTGACGGGGAGTCAGGGCGAGGCGCGTTGCAAGATTACGCTCAACGGAAAGTGGCTGGAGTACAAGACGTTTTGACGTCGGAGACGGAAGATCCGATCGGGCTGAAACAACGAAACTGAAAAGCTGCCGACGGCGGGGGCGTACCAGCGGTCGAACGAAATGCGGGCCGAACCGAGACAATGTCGTCTTCGGTTCGCTCGCGCAGCCCATAGTGACACGGACAAAGGCGTCCGTCATTCAACCTGGAATGGCGGACGCCTTTGTGTTTGTGAATCCGGACTCTTCAGCGAGGAGATGATGGAGCGAGCAATGTGGAATGGCCTTCAAAACCGTGGATGGTGGCCGGTTCTTGCGCTGAGCGTCGGGCTGACCGTGCCGGAACAGGTCCGGGCACAGCCGGTGGTTGCGGTCATGACCGCGTCGCCTGTCAGCGGAGCCGACACGGCGTGGGTGCTGATTTCCGCTGCGCTGGTCCTGGCCATGATTGTTCCCGGCCTGGCGCTGTTTTACGGCGGTCTGGTGCGAAGCAAAAACGTTCTGGGGACGATCATGCAAAGTTTTGTGGTCCTCTGCGTCGTCAGCCTCCTCTGGGTCCTGGGCGGCTATAGCCTGGCGTTCGGTCCGGATGTCAAAGGGGTCATCGGCGGGCTTGACTGGGTCGGACTGCGGGGCGTGGGGCTGACGCCTCACGCGACTTATGGCCCGACGATCCCTCATCAGGCCTTCATGGTCTTTCAACTGATGTTCGCGGCGATTACGCCGGCCTTGATTACCGGGGCGTTTGCCGAGCGGATGAAGTTCAGTGCGCTGCTCATGTTTTCGGCGCTCTGGTCGCTTCTGGTCTACTGTCCCATAACCCACTGGCTGTGGGGCGGGGGCTGGCTGGCGGGGCTGGGGGCATTGGATTTTGCGGGCGGGGCGGTTGTGCACATCAGTTCCGGGATCAGTGCCTTGGTCTGTGCGCTGGTCCTGGGGGCTCGTCAAGGCTATGGCACCGATTATATGGCGCCGCACAACCTGCCGATGGTGCTCTTGGGGACGGGGCTGCTCTGGTTCGGGTGGTTCGGATTTAACGCGGGAAGCGCACTGGGCGCCAATGAGACGGCCGTGGGGGCGTTTGTGGCCACCCATACCGCCGCGGTGACGTCGGCGCTGAGCTGGATGGCAATCGAATGGCGGCACCGGGGCGCGCCGACCGTCCTCGGCATTGCCAGCGGAACCGTCGCCGGGTTGGCGATGGTCACGCCGGGGGCCGGGTATATCAGCCCGTTCTCCGCTTTCCTGATCGGGTTTGTCGCCGGAGGACTCTCCTACGCGGCCATTATGAGCAAGGGACGGCTCGGCTATGACGACTCTCTGGATGTGTTCGGCATTCATGGCGTTGCCGGTGTGATGGGCGTTCTCCTGACCGGGGTGTTGGCCTCCCAAGCGGTGAATGCCGGCGGTACCGACGGATTGTTGCTCGGGAATGCGGCGTTCTTCGGGGCGCAGGCCCTGACGGTCGTAGTCGTCGGGCTTTTCTGCGCCATCGGGACGTTCATCATTCTCAAGCTGGTGGATCGATTGGTCGGGTTGCGCGTTCCGCCGGAAGAGGAGCGAATGGGACTGGATATCAGTCAGCACAACGAACGGGCCTACTCATGACGGAGGTGGTGATGCATACGCCGATGAGCGAACGTTGTCCCGTGAATGAGCGACTTCTCAATGTCTTGCGCGACTACGGCCCGCAGACCCTCGAAGGTCTCTGCGCGCTACCCGAAGTGAGTTGGGCGCAGGTGCTGCTCGCGGTCGATCATCTGACCCGGTCCGGCACGGTGACGATGAAGCGGATCGGAACGTGCGAATACCAGGTGTCGTTGAGCGGAGGGGAGCGTGATGCCGCATTCTGATCGCACGTTGTGGTTGCTGATCTCCACGACGTTGCTGCTGCTGACGGTGCCCGGGGTGGCGCTGTTCTACGGCGGCATGGTGCGGAAGAAGAACGTTCTCAACACGATTGCGCTGCCGTTCGTGGCGCTTGCGTTCGTCTCGATCGAGTGGGGGCTGTTCGGCAACGGACTGACGTTCGGCCGCGAAGCGGGCGGCCTCCCTGGTGGCGAGGCGATCACGGGGCCGTTGCTGGTGGTGTACCACGGGATTCTGGCGTCGGTCGCGTTGGCGCTGATTGTCGGAGGAATCGTGGAGCGGATCCGGTTCTCGTTCTTTCTGCTGTTCGGTCTCTTCTGGGTGGCCGCCGTGTATGTGCCGCTGGCTCACTGGTTCTGGGGAGGCGGGTGGCTGGCCAATCTGGGATGTCTCGATTTCGCCGGCGGTGCGGTAATCCACGTCAGCGCCGGGGTCAGCGCCCTGGTGGCGGCGATCGCGATCGGTCCCCGCAAAGGGTACGGGCGGATCGAGATGATGCCGAATCATTTGCCGCTCTCGTTCTGCGGAGCGGGATTGATGTGGGTGGGGTGGTTCGGATTCATGGGCGCCCGCGCATCGGAGTCGATGGCGACGGTCACCGGCGCCTTTGTTGCCGTTCAGATGTCGGCCGCCGCCGCCGCGGTGACCTGGATGACGGTCGAGTGGCTCCAGCGGGACAAGCCGACGGCTTTGGGAACCGTGAGCGGGGCGGTGGCCGGGCTGGTCGCGATCGCTCCGGCAGCCGGCTATGTGAGTCCGCTCTCGGCCATCGTGATCGGAATCGGGGCGGGGGGGCTCTGCTACATGGTCGTCAATTACGTCAAGCTCATTCTGGGCTATGACGATTCGCTGGATGCCTTCGGTATGCACGGGATCGGAGGGACATGGGGCATGATCGCCACGGGATTGTTTGCGTCGACCGAGGTCAACGCGGGCGGGAGCGACGGGCTGTTCTACGGCTATCCCTATCAATTCTTCATCCAAGCGGGCGGCGCGCTGGCGGCGTGGGTGGTCGCCGGGGTGATGAGCTGGCTGTTGGCGAAAGGACTCATGATGGTGCTGTCGCCGCGCGTGGACGAGGAAGCAGAGATCATGGGGTTGGACCTCCATCAACACGGAGAGAAAGCATACACGGGGTGAGTCATGGCTGTTATTCACGATGATGCCGGTCGACGGCGCTTTCTGAGCCAAGCCGTCATGGGATTCGGGCTTCTGTTCGGGATCGGGACCCTGGGGTTTCGCTTTCTCCAGTTTCTGGTGCCGAACCGCAAGAAGCGGCAGGCCGAGGCCGTCTTGATCGGCGCCGAATCCCGGATTCCCTTGAACGAGGCGGTGCCGATGGATCTCGGCGGTCAAAAGATCGTCGTCCTGAGAACGGCCGAGGGGATCGCCGCCTTCTCGCGGCGCTGCACGGACCTCGGCTGCCTGGTGTCGTGGAGCAAGGAGCGAGAGCTGTTTGTCTGTCCCTGCCATCAGGGAACTTTTGACAAGACAGGACTGAACATCGCGGGCCCTCCTCCGCGTCCCCTCGATCGGCTGCCGATCGTCAAACGCGGAGACCAGCTGTACGTGAATATTCAAAGCGCATAGCGCATGGCGCGCAGTTCCGGGCCCTGAGTGGTACAAGACCGGAATCGCATAGTTCCTAACTCGTAACTCGGAACGCATAACTCAACATTCCAAACTCCACTCCCAAGGGGAGGGCTCATGGCATCACCGATTACAGAGATTGTGAAGCCTGGCAACGCCGGCGCCGGCAAGTCATGGATCGACCACATTCAGAAGGATCTGCCCGAGCATCTGGAGTGGTGGCCCTATACGCTGGGGGCCATTCCGCTCACGCTCTTCGGCATCCTGGTGGCCACCGGCCTGCTGCTGACCTTCTACTACGTACCCTCGCCGGAGAAGGCCTATGAAAGTGTCGACGAGATTACCAACGGGGTGTATTTGGGATGGTTCGTGCGGGGTCTTCATAAGACGTCCGTGGACCTCATGATTCTGTTTCTGCTCTTCCACGTGATCCGGGTGTTTCTCACGCGCGGGTATCGTGCACCGGGGGAGCTGAAATGGGTCAGCGGCTCGATCGTGCTGTTCGTCACCTTTGCGATGGGGTTCACCGGATACTCGCTGGTCTTCGACAACGTGTCGTATTGGGGGATGACGGTGGTCACCAACATGATCGGCACGTTTCCTGTGGCGGGCCCCCCGCTGCTCTATTTGCTGCGGGGGGGCGAGGAGGTGTCGGGCATCACGTTGCTGCGGCTGTACGACCTCCATACGAAACTCCTGCCCGTTCTGTTGGGCGGGCTGGTGCTCGGTCACGTCGTCATCGTGCGGCTGATGGGGTTTGCAGACGTAGAGGCCAGTCGCCGCTTCCATCCTTTTTATCCGGAACACACGTTGAAGATGGGCGCGGTTGCGGTGGGATTGTTAGTCCTGATGGTGGACGTCGTCATGATCTTTCCTCCCGTGCTCGGCCCGCCGGCCAATCCGCAGGAGGTGGCGTCAGATGTCTCGCCTCCCTGGTATTTTTCGGCTCCCTACATGTGGATCTCGTTGCTGCCGGGACCGCTTGCTCTCTGGAGCTTGATGGGCGGGGCCGGTCTGTTCGTGCTGTATCCGTTCATCGACCGTGCGTTGGCGGAGCGTCGATGGCCGATGGCGCTGGTGAACGGAGTCGTCGCGGCAGCGGTTGTCGCGGGGATGGTGATCCTCATGTACTTGGATATGCAGATGTAGACTCGGCCGCGGGCAGGAGGCGAGAGGTCATAGGAAAGAGAATCTTGTAAGGAGACCGACATGGACGTGCCGAATACAGACCGGATCAACCATGACGACGAGCATTCCCGTTCGACCGAGGGGAAGATGAATTTTACCCGCTACATGATCGGCGGATTGTGCCTGATCTTATTCCTCGCCTTGACGGGAGTCGGCTTCATTCAGGTGGAAGAGCGCCGCGGCGGCGGTCTCCGGCCGTTCGTCTCGGCCGAGAACAAGAAGTGCATCGATTGCCACATGGCTAAAGACGTCGGAGTCGGCGGAATCAACGATTGGAAGACCAGCCGCCACGCGCCGAAAGGCATCGGCTGCGTCGAATGCCATCGCGCCGAAAAGGGCGATGCGGACGCCTACGACCACGAGGGATTCCTGGTGTCCACGCTCGTCACTCCGAAGGACTGCATGCGCTGCCACGACAAGGAAGCGCAGCAGTTCGACAAATCCCATCACGCGAAGGCCGCGCAATTCATCGGCTCGCTAGACAATTTCCTGGGCAACGTGGTGGAAGGGCCGGAGGTGGGAACGACCGGCTGCGCCGGATGTCACGGGAGCGTGGTCAAGGTGATGGAGAACGGCAAGCTCCATCCGTCGACCTGGCCGAATTCCGGGATCGGGAGGGTGAATCCCGACGGATCAAAAGGCACCTGCTCGGCCTGCCACGCCCGGCACAGTTTCTCGATCGCCCAGGCCCGGCAACCGGAAAGCTGCGGTCGCTGCCATATGGGACCGGATCACCCCCAACTCGAAGCCTATATGGAAAGCAAGCACGGCGTCATGTTCACCGCCAACAAGGAGAAGATGAAGCTGGCCGATCCATCGGAGAAATGGCGTCCCGGCAAAGACTATCTGTTTCCGACCTGCGCGACCTGCCACATGAGCGCGACAGGGACCCAGGAGGTTACGCACGACGTCGGCGACCGCATCAGCTGGACGCTTCGTCCGGTCGTGTCGACGAGACTCGAAAACTACGAGGACCGGCGGAAAGCCATGAAGCAGGTGTGCGCGTCATGCCATAGCGCGGAGATCGTGGACCGGTTTTTTACGCAAATGGACAGCGGCATCAACCTCTACAACGAGAAGTTCGGCAAGCCGGCCAAGGTGGCGATGGACCGGCTCAAGGAGATGGGCAAGATCACGCCGACGCCGTTCGATGAAGAAATCGAATGGATCTTCTATGAGCTCTGGCACCATGAGGGGCGGCGCGCCAGACACGGGCTCTCCAAGATGGCGCCGGACTATGTCCATTGGCAGGGCTTCTACGAAGTGGCGAAGCACTTCTACACCAAGTTTCTCCCCAAGGTGCGGGAGCTCTCGCCGCAAGTGGCCAAGGACTTGCTGGCGCAGGAATCCCACCGGTGGGCGGAGAAAGGGTTGACGAAGGAGGAGATCGCCCAGATGCTGGAGTTCTACGACAAGGAGATGCAAGGAAAGCGCGGCGGGGGATAAGCGAACAACAGGAAGGAGTGCCATGAACAAGATCGAGGCCCTGAAACATGAACGCGATGGATTGGCCGTGCGGGAGATGATCGCCCACTATGCGGAGCATGGGTGGGAGTCCATTCCCGAGGCCGACGTCCAGCGTTTGAAGTGGCACGGCCTCTTTCTACGCAATCCGACTCCCGGGTTTTTCATGTTGCGGGTGCGGATTCCCGGGGGACACAGCGCCTCGTTCCAACTGCGTGCGCTGGCGGAGACGGCGTCGTCCTACGGCAACGGACTCCTGGATTTCACGACGAGGCAACAAGTCCAAGTCCGCCACCTCCGGATCAACGACGTACCGGCGGTTTTTGCCAAACTGGAAGCAGTCGGGTTGACCTCGCTCCAAACCGGCATGGACACGGTGCGGAACGTGATGACCTGCCCGGTGAGCGGGATCAGCCCCGACGAGGTCGTGGAAACTGAATCGCTGGTGCGGGCCATTACAGAGGAAATTCTGAACAATCCGGCCTATTCGAATTTGCCGCGCAAGCTCAACGTGGCGGTGACGGGATGCCCGTATAACTGTCTGCACATGGAGACGCAGGATCTCGCTTTGGTCCCGGCCTATTACGACCTGGGGCACGACCGCTGTGTCGGATTCAATGTTCTGGTCGGCGGCAAGCTGGGTTCGGGCGGCTATCGGATTGCGACTCCGTTGGATGTGTTTGTGAATCCCGCCGATGCCCTGGAGGTCTGTCGCGCCGTCATGGGCCTTTATCGGGACCATGGCCCGCGGGAGAATCGCACCCAAGCGCGGCTGGCGTTCTTGATCGAGGACTGGGGCGAGACCCGCTTCAGGGCCGAAGTCGAAGCGCGGGTGGGGAAGACGCTCGCGCGGGCCGGGGTGGACGCGCGGAAAACGACGGAACAAGACCACCTCGGGATCTTCCGCCAACGGGACCGCGGAATGAGCTACGCCGGTTTGAAAGTGCTGGTCGGCCGGCTCAAGGCCGACGCGCTGCTCAAAATTGCCGCCATGGCCGAACGCTACGGGAACGGGGAGCTGAGAATCGCGGCCAATCAAGCGCTGGTGATTACGAACGTCAGCGACCGGAAGGTCGGTGAACTGGCCGAGGAGTCCCTCCTCAAAGAGTTCGCCTACAACCCGTCCCCGCTCTACAAGGGGCTGGTCAGCTGCGTGGGCAACGACTATTGCAACCTGGCGGTAATCGAGACGAAAAGCCGGGCGGTTGAGACAGCGAAGGCCCTGGAGAAGCGGCTGGGCGAGTCGCTCAAACCGATTACCATGCATTGGTCCGGCTGTCCGGCGGGATGCGGCAACCATGCGGTGGCGGACATCGGGCTGTTGGGGAAAAAAGCCAAAGTGGATGGCAAGGTCGTCGATGCCGTGGATATCTACGTCGGCGGACGCTCGGGCCCCGACGCCAAGCCGGCGATCAAGCTCATGGAGGACGTGCCCTGCGACAAGCTGCCGATGGTGCTGGAGGGGCTGGTGCCGTATCACACGAGGGAGAAGATGCATCGCGTGCGCGGCGGCGGACCGAAGAAACAGGCCGCGAACAAGGAAAACGGGATCGCCAGTGCGGCCTGACCGTTCGACTCTTGAGCCGCCCGCCGGCTTGCGCTATTCTCTTGCGCACCAATCGGAGGGACATGATGGCCAAACGAGCACGAACGGGGTTGCAGCGCAGCGACATTCTCGATCGATACATCGAACGGTTCAAACTGAAGCTGGTCAAGTTCCAGCCGTTTCTCTCGCGCAAGCGGGGAAATTCATCGCTGGAGGAATTCGACGAGGCGGCGGAAGAATTGATCGCCCAGGTGTTCGGGGCCGCATCCGACGAAGCGGAGGCCTATCTCTACGCCAAGACCGGCGAATCCGCTTCCCTGCCAGAGGAAGCTCAGGAAAGCGGCACGCACAACGTCGAACGCGAGAGCCTCCAGCAGCGGCGGCAGGTTCTTGAAAGCTGTCTCGCCGATCTGGAACTGCGCCGCCGGCTTCAGGCGACGCGCCAGGGGAGCCGCGGCGGCAACGGGATGTTGCGGGCCACAGTGGAAGACTACATGTCCCACGACGTGCGCAGCATTCATCGCGCCGCGACGATAAAAGAAGCCGGCCAGTTGCTCCAGAAACACAAAGTCGGGTCGCTGATCGTGGACGACGGTTCCCGCTATATCGGCATCGTCACGGATTCGGATCTCAGCCGGAAAGCCGTGGCCAGGGGGCTCGACCCCAATACGACGACCGTCACGGCCTGCATGAGCAAGTCGCTGGTGACGATCGAGGAAGACGAGCCGCTGACCGAAGCGATGGCGCTGATGAAGAAGCAGGGGATCCGCCACCTGCCGGTCACGGCGGACGGCACCATCATCGGCGTGCTTTCGGTGTCCGATCTGCTCCGTGCCTTCGGAAACCGCTGAGCCCGGCAGGGCGGGCCGGCGGGGGCGCGTCCGGAACGAGGGTGCCATGCTGGAACTCAGGCCGACCTGCGAGCACTGCAACGTCGCGCTGCCGCCGGACTCGCCGGACGCCCGGATCTGCTCGTTTGAATGTACGTTCTGCGCGGCCTGCGTGGAGCAGATTCTGGGCAACGTCTGTCCGAACTGCGGCGGCGGGTTCGTGCCGAGACCGGTCAGACCGAAACGGAATTGGAAGGGCGACAACTACCTCGGCGTGTATCCGGCCGGCACCACCGTGAGACACCGGCCGGTCGATCCGCAGGCCCACGCGCAGTTTGCCGCAGACCTCGACGCCATCCCCCCGGAGAAACGATAACAATTACGACGACAGGACTCCCGTTCGGCAGAGCTGCGCGATCTGCCGTTGCACGCCGGGGCGGACGCTCGTGAAGGCGAGGCCGAACTCCTGAGGACGGCTCCAGCGAACCGTCGCCCCTTCGACGGTGAAGGGGTTGAGCCCGTCCTGCGGGAAGATGCAACATTCCAACTCGGCTCCGACGGGGACCCCGACGGGGCTCGTCACGCGACATCCCCACGGCGAGAGGTCCCGCAGCTCGCCCTCGCCGGCCACCGTCCTCGTTTTCGACGAAAAATGGCTGCGTAACCGGACGGCCACGCGGGTGTGCCGGCGCTTGTCCGTCTGGTTTCTTCGAACGGAGGCGGTCCGACCGGTCGGGGCCGGCGCACTGCATCGCTCCGGCCCCGGTTCCGGCAGCGCGGCCCCGGAGACCATCTCACGCAGTTCGGGGTACAGGGTTCTGAGCCGGCGATAGCTCTCCGACGATCTGACCTGCCGGCCCAGCGATTCCCACGTCCGGCCCAGCAGGGCTGTGAGCTGAGGTTTCAGCTCCCTCCAGAGCCTGAGGATGTCTTCGGTGCGGGCCAGAGCGCCCGGTTGACCGGAGGGATCCGGGTCGCATTCCTCCGAGCTCAGGTATCGAATCCGGGCCTCGACGTCCCGGAATTCGGGGTCCTCCCTCCTGAGCCGGCGATAGACCACCAGGGCCTCGACCTCCCGGTCCAGCGATTCCAGCGTCTGGCCCAGCAGATAGAGGATGTGCACCCGTTCTTTGGTGGAAAACGTCGCCGATTCCAATGCCTGGCGAAATGCCGCGACGGCTTCGTCGTGACGCTCCAGAGATCTCAGGCAGAGGGCGATCTGGACGTGCGCTTTCCCTGCATGTTGAGGGTCCAGCGCCGCCTGCCGGAACGCCTCGATCGCCGACGCGAAAATTTTGACCTGCTTGAGCACGAGACCGCGTTCATAGGCATCGAAGGCGGACATCCGTTGTTCCATGCCGGGACCCTCCCATTTTTCTTCGCGTCTTCGCGTCCGTGCGGGTGATTCGCACGGGCCTGTACGGAGAAGGCATGGAGCAAGAATGAAGCCCTGAGCGCGGGCTATGCCGGGGCCCACAAATCAATAACTTGCCGGAGCCTGTTGCAGCCGCATGCGATGGGAGATCCCGACCGGCCGGCCGGAAAGGTACGCGGGGCGGGAGCCGGCCGGTCGGCCGGGCAATGGCTCGCCGGATTGCCGGACCGGACCATCATGGATAGGATTCACAAATAGTCTCCGGCCGGCTCGGGGAAAATGGATGCTGCCGAGGTGTGTCTTCTCTTCCATGCTTGTTTCCCGTTGTGTGAATGGCGGTAGGCTAAGCCCGGAGGGGCGAGCAATCAAGCGGCGGTGGAACAGGGCGTCCCCCCCCCGCGGGCGGGAGCATGGCCCGGCGATTCGGGTGAGACCTGTCTATCAGCGGGAGAGCGCCCCAGGTGTGCGTGAAGGGATTGTACCTCTCGCGACGGAAGGAACCCTGAACGTGCGGCGGTAGGCGCCGGGTGTCATCCCGGTCAGGCGTTTGAAGAGCCGGCGGAAGAACGCGGGGTCTTCGTAGCCGACCTTCCAACTGATCTCATCGATGGCCTCTTCCGTGCGCTCAAGCCGATGTTTGGCCTCCTGCACGCGCAGGCGTTGGACGTAGTCCATGGGTGAATGCCCCGTCGCCTGGTGAAGCGGCGCTTGAAGCTTCGCTCGGGCAGCCCGGAGCGTCGCGCCAATTCCTCCACGGGGCCCGCCACGGAGAAATGCCCTGCCAGCCACTCCTGACTCGCCAGCACGGCGGCATCCCCGTGGTCGAGTTTCGGCTGGAACGACAGATAGGGAGTCTGACCGTCCCTGTGCCATTGGAGGAGCAGAAACTTGGAGATCGCCTGCGCGGCGGTCGGACCGACCAATCTGGCCACGAGGCACAGCACCAGATCGTGCCACGAAGCCGACGCGCCGGACATCACGAACTGCGCCCGCTGCCCCGACGCCACCGGCACCTTGTCGAGACAGAGGCGGACCGAAGGAAAGTTCTTCCTGAAGGTGGGCGCGTAGGCCCAGTGGATCGTCGCGTCCTGTCCGTCCAGCAGCCCCGTTTCGGCCAGCAGCAGGACGCCCGAACAGGCGGAGCAGAGCAGCGCTCCCTTACGGTGCATGGCCGTCAACCATCGCACGACTCCGGCATGGCGTCCCGGCACCTACTCGCCGTGCTCGACCGGGAGAGAGGGAACGATCGCGATATCGGTCGAGGCCACCTCTTCAAAAGACCGGTGCGCCTCCAGCGGCAGCCCGCTGGCCGTATCCACCCGCCCGCGCTTCGTTGAAACGAATTCCACCGTGAAGGGAGCCGAGGCCGGCACCGCGTCATCGAAGCTCCCGAGCGCCTCGAAACAGTTGAACACGTCGTACATTCCGCCCAATGACGAGATCGTCGCCTCCGGAATGACGACCAGGCTGACGTGCCGGCAGCTTGAATGGTTCCGCTGTGATGAGGCTGGTGGCATAAATGAACCGGATGTGGCCAGTCTAGCTCTCTCCTTTTACCGTCGCAACTCATAGGATGGGGCATCAACGGTTCAGCCACAGGAGGACCACATGCCGATCGATCAGCAAGCCCTCGACGAATTCCTGGCACGGGCCGTCAACGATCTTTCCGCGAGTTATGGCGGCGTCATGGTTTCCCTTGGACACAGACTGGGCCTCTACAAGGCCATGGCCGGAGCCGGCCCGCTGAGCGCGCGGGAAGTCGCGCAGCGAGCCGGATGCGCCGAACGCTACGTGCGCGAATGGCTGAACAGCCAGGCGGCCGCAGGCTACGTGCGGTACCACGCCGCCGGCGAGACCTACGAACTCCCGCCCGAACAGGCCCTCGTGCTGGCCGACGAGGACAGCCCCCTGTTCCTTCCGCCGGCCTGGAACGTCCCGGCCTCCCTGTGGTTCGACGAGGAGAAGGTCGCCGGGGCGTTCCGGACCGGAGCGGGCATTTCCTGGGGCGACCGCCACGAGCGGCTGTCCTGCGGGGTCGCGGCCTTCTACCGGAATTGCTACCGCGGCTCGTTGATTCGCCAGTGGCTTCCGTCCCTGTCCGGCGTTCTCGAGAAACTCGAGCAAGGCGCCACGGTCGCCGACGTCGGCTGCGGCCACGGCCACTCGACGCTGCTCATGGCCGCCGCATTCCCTCACTCACGGTTCTGGGGATTCGACAGTCATGAGGACTCCATCGTCGCAGCCCGGAACCATGCCGGGGCGTCGCCGTCCGGAGCCTCCGTGACGTTCGAGGTGGCGACGGCGCGCTCGTATCCGGTCCGCAAGTACGACCTGATCTGTTTCTTCGATTGCCTGCACGATATGGGCGATCCCGTCGCCGCAGCCGAGCATGCCGCGACGGCCCTCGCAGAAGACGGGACGGTGATGCTGGTCGAACCGTTTGCGAACGATCGCGTCGAAGACAACCTGACCCCCGTCGGGCGCCTGTATTATTCGGCTTCGGCCGCTATCTGCTGCGCCCATTCGCTGTCCGAAGACGGCAGAATGGCGCTCGGCGCCCAAGCCGGAGAAGCACGGCTGCGAGCCGTGTTTCGAAAGGCGGGCTTTCGCACCTTCAGGCGCGCGACCCGGACGCCGTTCAACCTCGTGCTCGAAGCGAAATTGTAAGGGGAGCGAGGGAGAGAAACGGGAAAAACGACGGTTCGGCGCGGAGAGCGCCGGCCGGGTGAAGAGAGTCGGCTTAGCGTGCCGTCCGCAAGCGGGCGGCGAGGTCTCCGTAAAGGCGGATGAATAGGGGAAAGGGCTACTTTCCTCCAACAAATCTGTCAGCGGCGTGAGACTGGAATATTCGGTCTTGGCGAGGTGAGTCGCCGCGCGCCAGGAAGCGAGGCCGAAACTGTGGGATTCTTCGTCAACCCGCATTATTCACGAGCGCTTCTGCTGCAATC
>DIHJ01000014.1:0-3248 GCA_002420105.1 Nitrospira sp. UBA5699 | reverse complement strand
CGAACCGTCATGAATAATGCGGGTTAAGAAGCCGTTCGCGTTGTCCGGCCCGGGCGCGTCAGTCGAGGGACCGCAACCGCAGATAGAATCGATGCCCGCACACATTGCAACGCCAGGGAAACCTGCCTGTCAGCCGGCGGAGGAAGTCCCGCCAGCCGTGCCGCTCGGATCGGTGACACTTCACCGACGCACAGAAGGGGCAACTCACCACCGTGGCCTGTGGCGTCCGGTCACGCGGGGTACTGTTGGCTGCCATCTCTCCTCTTGCCGCTCTCACGGTGATACCTTGTGCCGGTGGGAGGCGGCTTCAACCGGGATAATCTGCGTCCTGGAAATCCAACTCCAGCTGCCGCAAGGGCGTCAAGGAAGCGGACGGCGGGGTGGGTCCGCACAGCCGGGACAACGGCCTTGTCCCATGAGGTCCCGCCGGCATCAGTCTCGTGCGATTGCGTTCCTCCGTCCGGATTGTCGAGAGGGACGAAGATGGGAAAATAATACCATGTCAACGGGCCGCGGCAGAACTTATTTGCAGAAGCGGCAGGAGAAGAGGGATGGGGACGAGAACTTGGCTGTTGTTTCGAGAGGAGGGGCCCGAGAGATGCAGCCTAAATACGTGTATTTAGTGTTGGCGGGCCGCTGTGCGCCGCGTCAAAAAATAGCCTGTCGGCTTTTCTTGTCCGTGTTGCTCGCGCACCGAGAATGCGGAACATTCGCGTATGTTCTTCTCCTAGTGGTCATGACGATGGTGCAGTTCTGACACGTGCGGGTGATCATGGGCGAGAGGGAGGTGCCGGTGTGGGTGCGCGTGGGGTTCCTGCAGAACAGCCTCTTCGTCATGCCGATGATCGTGATGCTCTTCGTGATGATGGATGTGGTCGTGCTCGACTGCCTCATGCCGGTGCGAATGCGTGTGGTGAGCTCGGAGGAGTACGGCCACTCCGGTGATCATCAAGACGGAGGAGGCGGCCTCGTGGGCACCCCATCGCTCGCCCAAGACCGGCACAGCCACCAGCGCGCCGATGAAGGGAGCGGTGGCAAAGAAGCCCGCCTCGCGCGCAGCGCCCAGCAGCCGGAGGGCCCGCATATCGAGGATCAAGCTGATCCCATAACTGACAAGTCCGAGAAGCAATGCCGCCAGCGTGATCGTGAATGGTGGCCACCGCTGGCCGGTGATGGCCGCGAGGCCGAGCATCCCGAGCCCGGCGCCGAGGGTCTTGATGCGCGTGACCGCCAGCGGATCGCGAAGCGAGAGCCGCTGACTCAGATTGTTGTCGACCGCCCAGCATAGACAGGCGCCAAGAACGGCGAGAATACCGAAGACGTCGGCACGGATCGCGCCGGGCCGATACGTCAGGATTCCCGCGGCCAGCACGATCACCGCGACGCCGCCGACTTCAAGCCGCGTCAAATGTTCTCGAAAGACCAGCACCGCCACGAGTATTGTGAAGGGCGCTTCCAGGTTCAACAGCAACGATGTGACGACTCCGGAAAGGCGCTCCAGCCCCCATAACATCAAAAAAGGACCGAGCATTCCGCCGGTGATAATCACACCCGTCACCAAGCCGGCATCGGCCGGACGAACCGGAGCCTCCCCCATGCCGAGATGCAACCACAGGCGACACGTCATCTCAAGAAAGAGGAATCCCAGGCCTGCGCCAAGATAGAGGAGTCCCGCAGTCAGCACCGGGCCGCTCTCCGGCAGCAACAGCTTGGCGAACGGAGGGCTGATGCCGAACAACAGGGCCGCTGCGAGCCCGAAGAGGACTCCTTGCCGTTTTGATGGAATCATCGGATGACAGCTTACTGAGGATGAAAGGAGGGCGCAACTGATAAGACTTCGCCTGCGGTCAGACGGACATCACTCCGCTGGAAGTGACGGGAAAACGAGTGGTGGGTAGAACTAACCTATGAAAAGTAAGCGGTGGAACGCCGAGCGCCGTAAAACGGACGGATTCTAGCCCCGAATTCTATCCCTTGCCAGGAAGTAGCTTATAAGCTACACTTAGCCCTGTGGAGGCAACGCCGAATGAGCTTCGGATCTACGTTACGGAAGATGGTCACGAGCCGTTCAGTGAATGGCTCTCCACTCTCCGTGATGCCAAAGCGCGCGCCAAGATCCGGGTTCGGCTGGATAGAGCCAGTTTGGGCAATCTTGGAGATTGCCGTGGAGTAGGCGAAGGCGTGCAGGAACTGCGGGTCGATTCTGGCCCTGGCTATCGGGTGTATTTCGCCCAAGAGGATGCGACGATGGTGCTGCTTCTCTGCGGTGGTGACAAGAGCACGCAAGTTAAGGATATTGAAACGGCGAAACGATATTGGAGCGACTACAAGAGGCGACCATGAAAAAGAGCAAAGCGTATCAACCGGACCTGATTGAAAGTCTGCGCGACACAGGCGAGGCGGAGGAATATTTAAATGCGGCGTTGGAAGAGGGCGATCCTGAATTATTCCTGCTGGCGCTGCGAAACGTCGCTGAAGCTCAGGGGGGTGTGGCTCAACTGGCTGAGAAGACGAAGCTCAATCGCGAGAGTCTGTACAAGATGCTGTCCGGACGCGGCAATCCAGAACTTAGAAGCCTCGACGCGCTCCTGCACGCCCTAGGCTTCCGCCTCGCCGTGACCGCGAACAGGTAGGAGCGGTCTATTCGGTGCGGGGGTCTGTCTTGTCTATCTTCTCAGATCAACCAGACAAACCAGATAGACCGTTTGACCAGATAGACCAGATTGCCGCCACGCGCCGCAAAACGGGGAGTTATACTGAAGTCCGTTGAAATTTGACGAGTGGCTCCGCCGTGGGATACTCCACGGTTCAGCACAGGAGGGAGCCACTGATGAGACGACAAGATACGCGACAACGGAAGCAGGCCCTGGCTGGATTGAAGTGTACCGCCGGGATGGACTGGATGCTGGGCACACTGGTCCGCGTGATCCGGTCTGGCAAGCAGGCGCTGGATGCAGTGATGCTGGAGATGGGGCGGATGGTCGCCGAGAGCGTGATGGTGATGGAGCGGGAAGAAATCGCGGGGCCGGATTATTATCCCACCGACCCGGCGTTGAAGAAATGGGCCCATGAGCAGGGCTCCATCTATCTCGGCGATCAGAAGGTCCCAGTCACTCGTCCCCGGCTCCGGCATGTGGATCAGGGGGAGATCACCCTCCAGTCCTATGCCCGCTTGCGCAGCCCTGGGGTGTTTTCGGAGGAATTGCTGGAGAAGATCCTGCGAGGCGTGTCCGCTCAGAAGTACGCCG
>DIHJ01000069.1:6893-9784 GCA_002420105.1 Nitrospira sp. UBA5699 | reverse complement strand
GACGACGCCAACCGCGCGTTGATGGGGTCGAACATGCAGCGGCAGGCGGTTCCTCTCCTCAAGGCCGAGGCGCCGCTCGTCGGCACCGGCATGGAGGCGGTGGTGGCGCGCGATTCCGGGTATGTGGTGCAGGCCAAGCGGCCCGGCGTCGTCGAAAGCGTGGATGCGACGCGGATCGTCGTCCGTTCGGATTCGAAAGAAGGCCGCAAGCGCAACGATACCGGACTGGACGTCTACGACCTGATCAAGTTCCAGCGGTCGAATCAGAACACCTGCATCACCCAGACGCCGGTCGTCCGGCTCGGGCAGCCGGTGAAAAAAGGACAGGTGCTGGCCGACGGGCCGGCCATCGACCAGGGCGAATTGGCGCTCGGCAAGAACGTGCTGGTGGCCTTCATGCCGTGGGGCGGATACAACTTCGAAGACGCCATTCTGTTGAGCGAAAAGCTGGTGCGCGAGGATGCGTTCACCTCGATTCACATCGAAGAATTCGAGGTGGAGGCCCGCGATACCAAGCTGGGCAAGGAAGACATCACCCGCGATATCCCCAACGTCGGCGAGGAGGCGCTGCGCAATCTCGACGAGAGCGGCATCATCCGCATCGGCGCTGAGGTGAAGCCTGGCGACATTCTGGTCGGCAAGGTGACGCCGAAGGGTGAAACGCAGCTCACGCCGGAGGAAAAGCTCCTGCGCGCGATTTTCGGCGAAAAGGCCGGCGACGTGAAGGATACGTCGTTGACGGTGCCGCCCGGCGTGGAGGGGATTGTCGTCGACGTGAAGATCTTCTCGCGGAAGGGGCTGGATAAGGACGAGCGGTCCAAGAGCATCGAAAGCGAAGATACGATGAAGCTCCAGCGTGATCACCACGAGGAGCTGCGCATCATCGAGGAAGAAAAGAACAAGAAAGTGAGGAAACTGCTGCTCGGCAAAGTGGTCGGTCGCGATTTGATGGATCCCGAGAGCGGCGACGTCATTCTGAAGAAGAAGGGCAAACTGACGGCGGAGATTCTCAAGCGGCTGTCCGACGACTCGGTCCGCTACATCATCCTCAGCGATCCGGACGAGCAGAAGGAGCTGGAGGATGTCGAGCGCCGGGCCAAGGAACAGGTGGAAATCCTGCAGACGCTCTACGACGAGAAGGTGGGGCGGTTGAAACGGGGCGACGAACTGCCGCCCGGCGTCATCAAGCTCGTCAAGGTCTATATCTCGATGAAGCGCAAGATCCAGGTCGGCGACAAGATGGCCGGCCGGCACGGCAACAAAGGCGTGGTCTCGCGCGTGTTGCCCGAAGAAGACATGCCGTATCTGCCGGACGGGACGCCGGTGGAGATCGTGTTGAATCCGCTCGGCGTGCCGTCGCGTATGAACGTCGGCCAGATTCTGGAAACCCATCTGGGCTGGGCCGCCAGGGCGTTAGGGATCAAGGTCGCGAGTCCGGTGTTTGATGGAGCGGCGGAGAAGGAAATCAAGGATCTCTTGAAGAAGGCCAAACTGCCCCCGAGCGGGCAGACGGTGCTGATGGACGGCCGGACGGGCGAAGCCTTCGGGAGTCCCGTCACGGTCGGGTATATGTACGTGTTGAAGCTCCACCATTTGGTCGACGACAAGATCCATGCGAGATCGATCGGCCCCTATTCTCTCGTCACGCAGCAGCCGTTGGGCGGCAAAGCGCAGTTCGGCGGTCAGCGGTTGGGAGAAATGGAAGTCTGGGCGTTGCAGGCCTACGGGGCCGCCTCGACGCTGCAGGAATTTCTCACGGTCAAATCCGACGACGTGCCGGGCCGTTCGCGCATGTACGAGGCGGTTGTGAAAGGCGAACCTTTCCTGGAGCCGGGGTTGCCCGAGTCGTTTAACGTCTTGGTCAAAGAACTGCAGAGTCTGGGGCTCGACGTGGAATTGGTCAAGACGCAGGACTAACCACTTGCGTGCCGGCTGCGGCCGGCATCAGAGGAGGTCACTACCTTGGAAGGCGTATACACATTGTTCGAAAAGCCGCGGGACTCGGTGTCGTTCGATTCGATGCGGATTCGCATCGCCTCGCCCGAAAAGATCCGGTCCTGGTCGTACGGCGAGGTGAAGAAACCGGAAACGATCAATTACCGGTCGTTCAAGCCGGAAAAGGACGGGTTGTTCTGCGCGAAAATCTTCGGTCCGATCAAGGACTGGGAGTGCAATTGCGGCAAATATAAGCGCATGAAGCATCGCGGCATCGTCTGCGACAAATGCGGCGTGGAGGTCATTCAGTCAAAGGTCCGTCGCGAGCGGATGGGCCATATCGAACTGGCGGCGCCCGTCGCGCATATCTGGTTCTTGAAAGGCGTGCCGAGCCGGATCGGGACGCTTCTGGACATGAGCCTGAAGCAGCTGGAGAAGATCCTCTACTTCGAGAGCTATGTCTGCGTCGATGCGGGTTCGACGGATCTGACCGAAAAGGAACTCGTCACGGAGGACAAGCTCCGCACGCTGCAGTCGGAGTACGCGCCGAATTCCTACAAGGTCGGCATCGGCGCCGAAGCGATCCGCGATCTGTTGCGGAAGATCGACATCAACGCCAAGTGGGACGAGATCAAGGCCAAGTCCAAGACGTCCACTTCGGCGGCGCTGAAGAAGAAATATGCGAAGCAGCTGAAGGTGATCGAGGCGTTTCGCAAATCCGGGAACAAGCCGGAGTGGATGATTATGGACGTGATTCCGGTGCTGCCGCCGGAACTGCGTCCGCTCGTGCCGCTCGACGGCGGTCGTTTTGCCACGTCCGACCTGAACGATCTCTATCGACGGGTGATCAACCGGAACAACCGGTTGAAGCGCCTGATGGAGCTGAAGGCCCCGGGCGTGATCATCCGGAACGAAATGCGGATGTTACAGGAAGCGGTGGACGCGCTGTTCGACAA
>DIHJ01000069.1:6551-6780 GCA_002420105.1 Nitrospira sp. UBA5699 | reverse complement strand
GTGGACGCGCTGTTCGACAACGGGCGCCGCGGCCGGGCGATCCGCGGACCCAACAAGCGCCCGCTCAAGTCGCTGAGCGACATGCTCAAGGGCAAACAGGGCCGCTTCCGGCAGAATCTGCTCGGGAAGCGCGTCGACTACTCCGGCCGTACGGTCATCGTGGTCGGTCCGGAACTCCGGCTGCATCAGTGCGGGCTGCCGAAAAAGATGGCGCTGGAGCTGTTCAAGC
>DIHJ01000069.1:2312-6284 GCA_002420105.1 Nitrospira sp. UBA5699 | reverse complement strand
GACTTCGACGGAGACCAGATGGCGGTGCACGTGCCGCTGTCGGTCGAGGCCCAGGTCGAGGCCCGCGTGCTGATGATGTCGATCAACAATATTCTTTCGCCCGCCAACGGCAAGCCGATCGCGGTGCCGTCGCAGGACATGGTGCTCGGATGCTACTGGCTCACGAAGGAGCGGGTCGGCGCGAAGGGTGAAGGCAAGGTGTTCGGGTCTCCGGAGGAAGTGCGGATCGCGTTCGATGCGCGGGAGGTCGAGGAACACGCGCGCATCAAGGTGCGGATCGAAGGCAGTCTGGTGCAGACCACCGTCGGCCGCGTGATCTTATCCGAAGTGCTTCCGGCGGGGATGCCGTTCGCCTACGCCAACAAGCTGATGACGAAGAAGGAAGTCACGAAGCTGATCGACTCCGTCTATCGGCAGTCGGGACACCGGGAGACCGTTACGTTCCTGGACAAGATCAAGGACACCGGGTTTCATTATGCGACGCGCGCAGGCGTGTCGATCTGCATCGACAACATGCACATTCCGAGCAAGAAGGAAGAGCTGATCGGCAAGGCGCAGCGCGAGGTCAATGAAATCGAACGGCAGTACGCCGAGGGTTTGATCACCAACGGCGAGCGCTACAACAAGGTCATCGACATCTGGGCCCATGTGACCGAGCAGGTTGCGGGCGAGATGATGAAGGAGCTGGGCGCCGGCGGCGATCCGGGCAAGGAAGAGGCCTTCAACCCGATCTTCATGATGGCCGATTCGGGCGCGCGAGGCAGTTCGCAGCAGATCCGGCAGCTCGGCGGGATGCGCGGATTGATGGCCAAGCCGTCGGGGGAAATCATCGAAACGCCGATCACGGCGAATTTCCGCGAGGGCCTCACCGTGCTGCAGTACTTCATCTCCACGCACGGAGCCCGCAAAGGTCTGGCCGATACCGCGTTGAAGACCGCGAACTCCGGCTATCTGACGCGGCGGCTTGTCGATATCGCGCAGGACGTCATTATCAGCGAGATCGATTGCGGGACGACCGACGGAATCTTCGTGAGCGCGCTGGTCGAGGGCGGCGAAATCATTCAGCCCATCGAAGAGCGTATTCTCGGCCGGCTGGCCGCGGAAGACATTCGCGATCCCGTAACCGGTGAAGTGATCGTGTCGTTCAACGAGGAGATCACCGAAGAGCGGACGAAGGACATCGTGGAAGCCGCGGTCGATCGGGTCAAGATCCGCTCCGTGCTGACCTGCCAGTCGCGCCGCGGGGTCTGTCAGGCCTGCTACGGCCGCGACCTGGCGCGCGGGCGACTGGTCGAAAAGGGCGAGCCGGTCGGCGTCATCGCGGCGCAGTCCATCGGCGAGCCCGGCACACAGCTGACCATGCGGACGTTCCACATCGGCGGGACGGCGAGCAAGGTGGTCGAGCAGACGGTGCTCGAAGCCAAGCATGCGGGGCGCATGAAATTCATGAGCTTCGACGCCAAGAAAAATGCCGACGTGCATAATGCCGGCATCGCCGTCCGCAATAAGGAAGGCGAATGGGTCGTGATGAACCGGAACGCCAAGATCGCGATCGTCGATGAAAACGGCCGCGAGCGCGAAAAGTACCCGGTGGTCTACGGCGGCAAGATCAAGATCAAAGACGGTGACCGGGTCGAGCTGGGGCAGAAGCTGGTCGAGTGGGATCCCTACTCGCTGACGATTCTGACCGAAGTGGGCGGCAAAGTGGCATACGGGGACATCGTAGAAGGCGTGACGATGAAGGAAGAATTCGACGAAGTCACCGGCCTGTCGCGAAAGGTCATCATCGAACATTCCGGCGCCACGTTGCGTCCCCGTGTGTCGATCAAAGACGAAGGCGGCAAGACGGCGAAGGTTTCCGGCGGCACGAATACGGTCGCTCGCTATCTGTTGCCGGTCGGCGCACACATTTTCGTCGAAAAGGGTGCGATGGTCCACCCGGGCGACGTCCTGGCCAAGATTCCGCGTGAAACCACGAAGACGAAGGACATCACCGGCGGTCTGCCGCGTGTCGCGGAATTGTTCGAGGCGCGGAAGCCGAAGGAACAGGCCGTGATCAGCGAGATCGACGGCGAAGTGTCGTACGGGGGTTTCGTGAAGGGACAACGCAAGGTGCTCGTCGACAACAAGATGGGAGACGTGAAGGAATACTTCATTCCGAAGGGCAAGCACGTCAACGTGCACGAGGGGGACTGGGTGCGGGCCGGAGAGCCGTTGATGGACGGTTCGGCCAATCCGCACGACATTCTCGATGTGCTCGGACCGAACGAATTGCAGAAGTATCTCGTCGACGAAGTGCAGGATGTGTATCGCCTGCAGGGCGTGTCGATCAACGACAAGCACATCGAGATCATCGTGCGGCAGATGCTGCGCAAGGTGCGGATCGAAGATCCGGGCGACACGGAATTCCTGCCGGGCAGCCAGGTCAGCAAGATGCTGTTCGAGGAGGAGAACGATCGCGTGCTGAAGAAGGACGGAAAGCCGGCCCTCGGGAAGCCCGTTCTGTTGGGCATCACGAAGGCGGCGTTGACGACCGACAGCTTCATTTCGGCCGCGTCGTTCCAGGAAACCACCCGGGTTCTGACCGAGGCCGCGATCAACGGGCGCGAGGACAATCTCCTCGGACTGAAGGAGAATGTGATCGTCGGCAGGCTCATTCCGGCCGGCAGCGGATTCGAGGAATATCGCGACACGTTCGTCATCAGCCCCAAGCCGGAACCGGTGGTGGTGGGGCCGGTGGAGACTCCGGCGCTGCCCCGTGAGGGCGCGGCGGCGTCGTCGGGAGACGGCGGAGGCGCATAAACACTGGCGATTTGTGCCTCGCTTGACAGCAGGGCCCTTCATCATTATAATCCGCGGGCTTTGCACTTGAAGCCGTGCGGGGAAGAACTCAACTGTTCTGGAAACGAGAGAACACGACCGATGCCAACGATCAATCAGCTAGTGAGGAAGGGCCGTCAGTTGGCCCATGCGAAGACCAAGAGTCCCGCATTGAAATCGTGTCCGCAAAAACGCGGGGTCTGTCTCCGCGTGTATACGTCCACGCCGAAGAAACCGAACTCCGCGCTCCGGAAAGTGGCGCGCGTGCGGTTGACGAACGGGATGGAGGTTACGACGTACATTCCGGGCGTCGGGCACAACCTGCAAGAGCACTCGATCGTCCTCGTGCGGGGCGGCCGCGTCAAGGACCTTCCCGGCGTGCGCTACCACATCGTCCGTGGTGCGCTCGATGCGGTGGGCGTCGCGGATCGTAAGCAGGGCCGATCGAAGTACGGCGCCAAGCGCCCGAAGTAAGACCATCGTCACGCAGATTCAAGAGAGTACACGACAATGCCACGAAGCAGATTTTTAGGACAGAGAGAGCCGCTTCCCGACGTGCGCTATCGGGACAAGGTGGTGGGAAAGTTTCTCAACATTCTGATGGAAGGCGGCAAGAAGAGCACGGCCGAGCGTATTTGTTACGGCGCGTTCGACGTCATTCAGGAGAAGACCGGGGGAGACCCGCTCAAGGTGTTTCGCGCGGCGATCGACAACGTGAAGCCGATTGTCGAGGTGAAGTCCCGCCGCGTCGGCGGCGCGTCGTATCAGGTGCCGGTCGAAATTCGTCCGGCCCGCCGGATGTCTCTCGCTCTTCGGTGGTTGTCCGAATTTTCCCGCACGCGCGGCGGCAAGAGCATGCGAGAAAAGCTCGCGGCCGAGCTGCTGGATGCATCGAATAATACAGGGGCCGCGGTCAAGAAACGGGAAGACGTGCATCGGATGGCGGAGGCGAACAAGGCCTTCGCGCACTATCGCTGGTAACGTCGTTCTGTGCTGCAGTTGGGCCGTGCTGCGATCCGCAGACGCGGGGTGCCCCTGAATCGCAGCGATTGTCGGCTCATTCTGCAGCACGTGTATTTTTAGAGGATGATACGTGGCTAGGCAAGCACCATTAGATAGAACCAGAAATATCGGCATCATGGCCCACATCGA
>DIHJ01000069.1:0-2144 GCA_002420105.1 Nitrospira sp. UBA5699 | reverse complement strand
GGCATCATGGCCCACATCGATGCCGGAAAGACGACGACCACCGAGCGCATTCTCTATTACACGGGAATGACGCACAAGCTGGGCGAGGTCCACGAGGGCGCGGCCACGATGGACTGGATGGAGCAGGAGCGCGAGCGCGGCATCACCATCACGGCGGCCGCGACGACCTGCTTTTGGCGGGATCACCGCATCAACATCATCGATACGCCTGGTCATGTCGATTTCACGATTGAAGTCGAACGGTCGTTGCGCGTGCTCGACGGCGCGGTGGCCGTGTTCGATTCGGTGCAGGGTGTCGAGCCCCAGTCCGAAACCGTCTGGCGGCAGGCGGACAAGTATCAGGTTCCCCGCATCGCCTTCATGAACAAGATGGACCGCGTGGGCGCCGATTTTTACTTCAGCGTGCAGACGATCATCGACCGCCTGGGCGCGAACCCGGTTCCGATTCAGATTCCCATCGGGCGGGAGGCGGAGTATCGCGGATCGATCGACCTGATTACGATGAAGGCCTATGTCTACGACGACGAAACCCTCGGGGCCAAATACAAGATCGAGGAGATTCCGGCCGATCTGATGGACAAGGCCAAAGAGTATCGCGAGAAAATGCTCGAGGCGGTGGCGGAATTCGACGACCAGGTGATGGAGAAGTACCTCAACGGACAGCCGTTGACGGAAGACGAAATTCGCCGGGTGGTTCGCGCCGCGACGATCGCCATGAAGGTGACGCCGGTGCTGTGCGGCTCGGCATTCAAGAACAAGGGTGTGCAGCAGTTGCTTGACGGCGTGGTCGATTTCCTGCCGTCTCCGGTGGATATTCCGGCCGTGAAGGGCATCGACCCGAACACCGACAAGGAAGTCGAGCGGAAGCCTTCGGACAGCGAGCCGTTCGCCGCGCTGGCCTTCAAAATCATGTCCGACCCCTTTGCCGGCCAGTTGACCTATTTCCGGGTGTACTCCGGCACCCTGAAGACCGGGACGCCGGTGCTCAACGTCACCAAGGGCACCAAGGATCGTGTCGGTCGATTGTTGAAGATGCACGCGAACAAGCGTGAAGAGATCGATGCGGCCTATGCCGGCGACATCGTGGCGGCCGTCGGGCTGAAGGGCGCCACGACCGGCGATACCCTCGCCGATGAAAAGCAGCCCGTGCTGCTCGAAGTCATGAAGTTCCCCGAGCCGGTGATCGCGATGGCGATCGAGCCGAAGACGAAGCAGGACCAGGAGAAGATGGGGTTTGCCTTGCAGAAACTGGCGCAGGAGGATCCGTCCTTCCGTGTCCGTACCGATGAGGAAACGGCTCAGACGATTATTGCCGGCATGGGCGAGTTGCACCTTGAAATCATCGTGGATCGTCTTCTTCGCGAATTCAAGGTCGAGGCGAACGTCGGCAAGCCGGAGGTGGCTTTCAGGGAAACGATCCGGCGGAAGGCGGAGGCCGAGTCCAAGTACATCAAGCAGACCGGCGGCCGCGGTCAGTACGGCCATGTCGTGCTCACCGTCGAACCGTCCGAACCGGGAAAAGGCTTGGAGTTCGTCAACAAGGTCGTCGGCGGCGCCATCCCGAAGGAATTCATTCCGGCCATCGAAAAAGGCGTCAAGGAGCGGATGGAAAACGGCGTCATCGCGGGTTATCCCCTGCGCGACATCCGCGTGACCGTCATCGACGGCTCCTATCACGAGGTCGACTCCAATGAAATGGCGTTCAAGATCGCCGCGTCGATGGGCTTTTCCGATGCGTGCAAGAAGGCCGACGCCGTGTTGCTCGAGCCGATTATGAAGGTCGAAGTGCTGGTGCCGCAGGAATTCATGGGCGATGTGATCGGCAACCTCAACGGCCGTCGCGGAAAAGTCCAGGGCATGAAGGTGCGTGCCGGCGCCCAGGCGATCGAAGCGTCGGTGCCGCTGATGGAAATGTTCGGCTATGCCACGGACCTTCGTTCCCGCACGCAGGGCCGCGCGACCTACAGCATGGAATTCGACCGGTACGATCAGGTGCCGAAGCAGATTGCCGAGGCGATCATCGCCAAATATCGTGGCGAATAACTATTGATTGTTGAGTATTGGGGGTAGGGAGGAGTCGGTATGGCGAAGGCGAAATTTGAGCGGAAGAAGCCGCACGTGAACATCGGGACGATCGGGCACGT
>DIHJ01000063.1:50018-50780 GCA_002420105.1 Nitrospira sp. UBA5699 | reverse complement strand
GGGGAAACCGGCCCGCGGGCATTCGCGCATCGAACGGGTTGGAGCGCCGGAAGGCAAACAGTTGCCGCGTTTCCGACAAGAAGGAGCCCGGTAAGCCGCTAGGCCGCTGCGTAGCCCAGAGTAAGCTAATCTTCTGGTGTCTGGTGACGCGGAGCAGCAAACCGAGCCCGCCATCCTGTCGATTGCGCGCAACAAGCGCCGCCTCGTCGATAACGAGCGTGAAGTCTCGGCAGCGCCCGATTCGGTCGAAAGGCCGACAGAGGAAACGCGCGAGCCGGTTGAACTCCTCCACGAGATCGAATGCGAAGGGCCGATATCGCACCCGAAAGGCCTTACGGTAGTAGGTTGCAGCGGGAAGGGCTTCCAGGCTGGTGATTTCTTCGCCGTCATATTCTCCGCGCCACTCCCAAATTAGGACGCGCTGGCTTCCACTGATGAGAGACTTGAGGAGCGTAGTTTTTCCGGCTCCGCTTTGCCCGACGATCCCGATTGTCTCGCGCTGGCCTTGGCTTCCGTTTGACATGCGAGAAAATGCCCTCCCAGTGCAACGAGCGCAAAGAGTCCTGGCTTTGCCTCGATTCGGGGAAAGTAGGTATCCAGGGCGAGGGCCAAGTCTGCCCGGATCGCGTCGAGCAGCTGAGGAGAGAGCCCCTTGTCCGGCCCAAAGCGCCGGACAAAGAATTCATTGCACAGCGAGGCCGCGTACCCGGCATAGGTTTGCGCTTGCGGGGTCGGAGTAGACGCGCCTTGCGGCGAGTCTAC
>DIHJ01000063.1:48684-49954 GCA_002420105.1 Nitrospira sp. UBA5699 | reverse complement strand
GGGGGGGACGGAGCCGGGCCCTGGTTTCCGGCTCCATCCGCTTGTTGCGTGAGATCGAGCGCCGCCCGGTCTTCCGGGTCGAGCGCCTCAGTAGCCGAAGAAGCTGCTTGCTTTGTTGCCTTCATCGTTCGCCTTCACAGGTTCCGGCTCCGGCTTGGCCGCACCCTTCAGCGCCGCCAGTTCCGCCCGGAGCGTTTCGAGCTCCTGCTTGCTCGCTTCCACGCTGGCCTTCGCTTCCGCCAGTTGGGCTGTCAGGGATTCGATACGCTGCAAGCTGTCCGAGTCGGGCAAGGATAACGGGACGGAAGAAGCCCGCCCGGTCGAGCCAGGTCTGCGCTTGCCCTTGCGTGATTCGGTATCGTGTAACGCTCCCATCGTGCCGCCGACCTTCGATGATGAATTCCGAAAACTCTTCGAGCCTCACCGAGGAGCCGAGGGCGCAAGAAAGTCGATCCGCTTGTCTACCGGATCGCTGGGCCCGCTTTCATTGCCGCTTGTGTCCATCGCCGTTACAGTGAACCGCACGTCTACTTCTTGGCCAGGTGCGACCGGGACGAGACAGACCGCGCGGATCACGCCGCCGCCAGTCGGAGCCGAGGCCGGAGACTCGATACAGCGTTGCGGTTGTCCATCAGGGAGTTTCGAAAAGTAGCTGATGGTCTTCGCCAGGTCGAGCAGCGCGGAGCCGTCCGCGTTCGTCGACGGTTCCTCGTAGGAGAGCTCCACCTGTGCCCCTTGAACGGTAACATTGACCGCGAGGGCAGGAGCCGCGAAACCGCTCAGCAAGCAGCCGACGAGGAACGGGATGACGAGAAATTTCTGAGACGGGGAGCTCGCGCCGGTCAACGGAGATTTCGTCAGCGCCGTGATGAGCATGCCGAGCGTACCGAGTCCCATTGCGACGTTGGGATGAGCCGCTACCAAGTCCGCCGTGTTGAATTGTCCGAGAATGCCGATTATCAGCGAAATCACAGAAGGAAGCCAAGCCAGCATAGAAAACCTCCGGGTTGTGTTCACTGCATCTATGCCGCGAGGATAGGGGAGAAGCGGGGAGCCGTATAGCTCCCCGCCATTGCATTACGAATGCAACCCAATGCAATCAGATTGCAATCGAGATTTTTTTCAGCCTGTCCAGCTGCTTGAAGTGGGATTCAGGAAAGTAGCCGCGCGCCTTACAGCCGCAGCGCCAGTAATAGGCTTGGTCCTTCGCGCCTCGTATCAGTTTGCCCTTGCAGGCTTTCACGAGCGCCGGTTCATCGCAGAACGGGCA
>DIHJ01000063.1:48324-48589 GCA_002420105.1 Nitrospira sp. UBA5699 | reverse complement strand
GCCGGTTCATCGCAGAACGGGCAAGCCATCGAGAGCGCGCCCGCCTTGTCTTTCTTCTTCATCTTGGATTGCTGCATGGTTGCTCCTTTCCGTTGATTTCAACAGTACACTTCTGCACCCCGTAGGAGTTCACTTCGTTGGATTCGCTACAGGCCGACAGGCCGAGCAGCGCGAAAACGAGCAGCGCCGCGCCGAGCGTTTTGTTCAAGTCCCGCATCATGGCATTCCATCCGGCGATTTCCTGCGCGGCGCACTTGGCGCAGAT
>DIHJ01000063.1:47247-48240 GCA_002420105.1 Nitrospira sp. UBA5699 | reverse complement strand
CCCCGGATCAGGAACATAGCCGCATGGAAAAAGCGCCCACAGCCCGCGCACTGTCGCCCTTGATTATGTTTGCCCATCATTTCCCCCTTCGTCTAAGAAAGACTGTTGAACGTAGAACAGGTCCGCGATGCCGCGAAAGCGAATCGTTAAGCCGAGCTCCGCCGATCGCTGGTTTTCCTCACTCACTATCTCGTTCTCGTGTGTTTCCATCGCCGCGCGGAGTCCGCCCGGTCGATGGTTCGCGCCGTGGTAGCGCCCGCCGCACAGTCAAAAGCATTTCGGGTCTGTCGCGCCATGGCATTTCGCATCGCATCGGCCCTGGATGCCTTCGCTGTTTCCCCATTGTATGACCGTAGCCATATAACCCCCTTTCCGCCGCGCGCTGTAGCGCGCTAGTTCTTCGCGTCTTCCGGGATCAGCGGAGCCTTGCCTTCTAGTTCTAGGCAGACGTTAAAGGCACCGTAGAGCGCGAGCTTTGCCTGTCGGATCGTCGCCGCGCTTGGGCGCAGGTTGTGCGCCAGGCCCATGCGAAGCTTCAGCACTTCGTCAACCGCTTTGCTCAAGATTTCGATTCGTTCATCGCGTAACGCTTCCACAGTCTGAGCTCCTTTCATGTCTCCTTCGGAGAGTAGTGTGAGAATCCCGCGCATGACGCAGCGCGCGCAGCGCGGTTCGATGCCATCCCAGGCCAGCACAAGCACGGGCTCTTGATTGCACCCTTCGCAGGTTCCTTTCATGACTCCCCCTTTCCGCTGAACAGTTCAACAAACTCCCCGTTGACCGTCCGCAGCCCGTAGAGTTTCTGACACTCGCGCGCCGGTACCGGTTCCGGCTTATAGTTCATCGCTTGCTTGAGCAGGTACTTTCTCGGAGAGGGATAAAATAAAACGTTGAAGTTCAGAGAGTCCGTCGAGACGTTGAGCCGCTCCGCTAGGAGCTTGAGCGCCGCCGCGCGCCGCTGCATCCAATGGCCCCCGCACAGGGGCCGCTCGC
>DIHJ01000063.1:19658-47189 GCA_002420105.1 Nitrospira sp. UBA5699 | reverse complement strand
AGCGCCGGAGCTCCGCAATCCGCGCACGGGCCGCTTCTTTGTTTGGCTCGGACTCGTTCCGCTATTGCCTCTCGTGAAAACCACTTTAAGAAGGCGGGATGACGGCTTAAACAAGCTGGTTCGTCCTGGTCTGCTAATCCGTTCAAGATATTTCCCCTCCAAATTGTTCAGCGCCTTATAGATCGAACTTCGATGCACGCCGAGCCGATCTGCCCACCGATCCACCGAGAGGGCGCACGGGCTCTTATTCCGGTAGATCGCCAGCACTGTTAACAGGAGATGCCGTTCCAGGAGCGACAAGCCCCGGAAGGACTGGATAAAGAGCGGAAGGTTATGACATGTCGCCATAATCGACACCTAGTATTAAGGCTTACGCCTTCTTAACTAGAGAGAGTCTTCTAAGAAGAAGACTCTCTCTCAAAGACTCAGCTGCGCCGGTACCTGGGCCTTGAGGCCCGGTCCGGCTTCGGAACAGAAACCGGAGCAACCACAAAAGAGCCGTACGCTTTAATCCAGTGACCGAAGTCCGTGAGATCGCCGTGCAAGTCGGAAAATTGCGGGTCGAGCCATACGGTCCGCTGCGCCGCTCGATGCTTCATGCCGGAGAGCCGAAGCCGGTGATAGGCGCGCGCCACTTCAACGCAGCGGGCTTGAAAGGCCGAGACGATACGCTCTGAGCGTTCCTGCCGTTCAAGGTCTTCCTGTGTCCGTTTGATGGTGCTACAGAGGGCTTCCAGGGATCCGAGAACCGAGACGAGATCAGCGGCGAGAGTCGAGTCTAGCTTCAGCCGTAAGATGATTTCTTGCGTAAGGGGATCGCGCGAGATCGAGGATACGTCTGGAACAGGAAACTTGAGAACGTTGGCCCGCTTCATGCGCGCCCCCGCGTTGCTTGGGGGCCAGTGGTAGCAGAAGCCGAGCGGGGGCGAGAATTGGGGAGCCTATCTATCCCAAAAGTGAACGCGCGAAACGTTGATGTTCTGGGGGAGTTCGTGCAAAGATTGCGCGGACGAGTCCGAGATCCTGTAAGGGGCGCCCTTACAAGTTGACATAATAGCCCTTATCAGACATTAACCGCCCGCGAGTACCGAATACGAATACCATGTCCCTCGAATTCCTCGGCCGCCTGCAAAAAGAGCTGTCCGTCACCGGCAGCGCGGTGTACGAATCGGTTCTCGCGGTCGCCGAGCGCGTAAACCGCAAGGTCCATATTCTCCGCCTGCACGGCCAGGCGGCCAGCCTCCTGACGCAGATCGAAACCGTCCAGGGAGAGCTCGGACGACGCATCGCAACCGCCTTCCCGGAGCGGACCCCGGCCGGCGGCACGGAGGCGTTCTCGTCCGTCGAGATCGAACGCGCGCTCCAACACGCGACGGATCGTATCCATCACCTCAAACAGACGCTCGTGCAGGTCGACGCGCAGATTCGCGACCTGAAACTTGAAACGATCCATGAGGACCTCCTGTCGCTGCAACGGGACCTGAACCTGCGGGCCGCCGCCATCGACCGGATCCCGGTTGCTTCCGGCGCCCGGGCCGTAGGCAAACCCCTCTCGGACCTCGCCTTGCCCTCATCGATCCGCCTGGTGACCATTTTTCGAGGGCCCTTTCTCATTCCTCCGTCGGAGGCGTTTGTGTTCCGGCCGGACGACATCGTCGTCCTGATCGGACTCCGGACCGACCTTGACCTCACAGCCGCCTGGTTCGCCCCGGCTCGTTCCGCAAAATCGGCCTAGCCCCTCTCTCCCCATAGGCAATCATGGTCCGTCTGGGGTACACTGAAGTCATGAACCGGTTCGTTTCAGCCGGCAGGGCCACGGCGATTCTCGGCGTCTGTCTTGCGTTCGCCTGTTCGACGGTCTCTGCCTCCCATGCCGCCGACCCCGTCGCAGCCGGATCCCCGGCCGCCAACGGCTTGCGCCTGCTCGAGGAAATCCAGGCGGTCATCACCGAACTGGCGGAGACCGCGAAACCTTCCGTCGTCAACCTCTTTCCCATTACCACCTCCGGGAAGGGCCGGGAGTTTCAGGCCGAGCGGATTCCGAACGCGCCCGGATCCGGTTCAGGCGTGATCATCGATCCCGAAGGCCACATCATCACCAACAATCACGTCGTGGGCGATGCGACGGAAATCGAAGTCCGCCTGTCCGACAAGACCAAACTGATCGCGCAGGTTGTCGGGAAGGATCCCGATACGGATCTGGCCGTCCTCAAAGTCACCGCCGACCGGCCGCTGCCGAGCGCGCGCTTCGGCGACTCCACCACCGTCCGCGTCGGACAATGGGTCCTGGCCGTCGGAAACCCGTTCGGTTTGGATCGCACCGTCACGCTCGGCGTGGTGAGCGGCATCGGCCGGGAGAATGTGAACCTCTCCCGCTATGAGAACTTCATCCAAACCGACGCCTCGATCAACCCCGGCAATTCCGGCGGACCGCTGTTCAACCTGCGGGGCGAGGTCATCGGCATCAACACCGCCATCATCAACTTCGCGCAAGGCATCGGCTTTGCCATTCCTTCCAATATGGCCAAGCAGGTGTTGCAGCAGTTGGTCGCGCAGGGCCGTGTCGTCCGGGGCTGGCTCGGCGTCGGCATTCAGCCGCTGACCCCGGAACTCGCCAAAAAGTTCGGCGTCAGTGAGAACGAAGGGGTGCTCGTCAACGAGGTGTTCGAGAAGGATCCGGCCGCCGCCGCCGGCATCAAGCCCGGCGACATCATCACCCGCATCGAAGGCGTCGTCATCGATACGCCCAATCGACTCTCACGGATCGTCGCCGGGTTGCTGCCCGGCGCCACCACGAAGGTCGAAGTCGTGCGGAATCAGCAACGGTTGATCCTGGACGTGGCCTTGAGCGAGCGCCGCGATCAGGCCGTCGTCGCCGCTCTCCCGCAGTCGCGCACGGAGGTGAAACTGGGCCTGGACATCCAGGATCTGACGGCCGCCCTGGCCGAAAAATTCAAGCTTCGCGAGAGCCGCGGCATCCTGATCACGAAGGTGGAACCGGGCAGCCTGGCCCAGTCCGAAGGCCTCCGGGAGGGCGATCTCATCAAGGAAGTCAACCGCGTGGATGTCGGTACGGTCGCGGAGTTCACTAGCGCCGTCGGAAAGATTCGGCGGGGCGACACCGTCCTGCTGCGGGTGCTTCGCGAGAGCCGCGCTTTCTACGTCGTCTTGAAATCGAGCGAGCCCTGATCCCCTCAATGCGCCGCCACGGCCTGCTTCGTGGCCCGTGACTCCTCGATGATCTTCGCCGCGACCTCGCGCGGCACTTCGTCGTACCGCGCCAGTTCCATCACGTAACTCCCCCCGCCCCCCGTGAGGGAATTCAAGGTCGTCGTATACGTCAGGATTTCCGCCAGCGGCACCAGCGCCTTTACGACTTCGGCATGGCCCCTGGCCTCCACGTGCAGGATGCGTCCCCGACGCGCGTTCAAATCCCCGATCACAGCGCCGATGTGATCGGCCGGCGCATCCACCTCGACCGTCATCATCGGCTCCAACAATACCGGATGCGCCGATTCCATCGCCTTCTTGAACGCCATGGACGCGGCGAGCTTGAACGACATCTCGGAGGAATCGACGACGTGGTACGACCCGTCGTACACGGCGACGCGAACGTCCACGACGGGAAAGCCGGCGAGCGCGCCGTGCTGCATGGCTTCCACCACCCCTTTCTCGACCGCCGGGATGAAATTCCGCGGGATGACGCCGCCCACGACACGGTTTTCGAAGGTGAAGCCCTCTCCGCGCGCCGCGGGGGCGAGTTCGAGCCAACAATCCCCGTATTGGCCGTGTCCGCCGGTCTGCTTTTTGTATTTGCCCTGCGCCTGCGCCGTCGCGCGAATGGTTTCCCGATATGGAATCTTCGGCGTGTGAATCACCACCTCGGCCCCGTACTTGCGTTGGAGCTTCTCCAGCGCCAGGTCGAGGTGCAGCTGCCCCATCCCGCTGAGCACCATCTCCTTGGTATCGGCATTGCGTGAAAAGCCGAGCGTCGGGTCTTCCTCGATCAGTTTATGGAGACCGAGACTGACCTTGTCGACATCGGCACTGGATTTGGGTTCGATCGCAAACGACAGCACGGGACGGGGCAGCGCCGGCCAGGGATAACAGACGGGATCATGTTCGTCGCAGAGCGTGTCGCCGGTCTGCGCATCCTTGAGTTTGCCGACCGCCACGATCTCCCCGGCGCCCGCCGTGCTCACCGCCGTATGCTTCTTGCCCAGGAGATGGTACAGGTGTCCGCTCTTCTCTTTCGTTTTCCGCGTCGCATTGAACAGCACGGAATCGGCATGCAGCGTTCCCGAAAGAACCCGGAGATACGACAGCCGACCGACAAAGGGATCGATGATGGTCTTAAAGATGAGGCCGGAAAACGGTTCCTCGGCGACTCCTTGTCGGGACACCTCCTGCTCCCGGTCGGGATGACGCCCCCGGATCGGCGACTGCGTCGCCCGATCCCCCGGCGAAGGCAGAAATTCGACGATGGCGTTGAGGAGCGGGACGATCCCGGCATTCCGCAGGGCCGAGCCGACATAGACCGGTACGGTCGCTCCCGTCTGAACCGCGAGCCGGAGGCCGGCCATGAGTTCGGCCTGCGCCAATTCCCCCGCCGCCAGATACTGCTCCAGCAGGCGATCGTCCGCTTCCGCCGCCGCCTCCTGAATCCGCTTGCGCGACTCCGCCACCAGCGGTTGCTCGCCGTCCGGAACCGGGTGCTGCTGCCACTTGCCCGCCTCCGGGCGCGAGTGGACCGCCGCCTGCTCCAGGAAATCGATCACGCCTTCGATTTGCGAGCCGTTTCGGATCGCGTGCGACATCGGCAAGGGCGCCACCTCCAGATCGCGCTGGCACGCCGCGAGGAGCGCGTCCGTCGACGCCGTGTCTTTGTCGAGTTCATTGACGAAGAACAGGCACGGCAGGCGACGTGCCTTGATCTGGGACCAGAGCCGGACGAGTTCGCTTCTGATGCCGCCGGAGGAATTCAGCACGACGATGACGGCATCGACCGCTTGCAGCGCCGTCAGGGCTTCCCCCAGCAAACTGAGCGCGCCCGGCGTATCCAGCAGATTGATGGTCGTATGATTCCAGGTGCACCGCAGGAGGCTGGTGCTGACGGAACTGCGCCGGTGGATCTCTTCCGGTTCGAAATCCGACACGGTCGTGCCTTGCGCCACGGATCCCAGGCTCGGGATCGTCCCGGTCGTCAGGAGGATCGCTTCGGCCAACGAGGTCTTCCCCGCCCCTCGATTGGCGATGATGGCCACATTTCTGAGAGACCTCGCACCCGGCTCGCTCATGGGGCCCTCCTTGGTCATGCGGAAGGCGCCGCCGCCCTCCGAACGTGATGAGAGTTACATTGCCCTCGTCTCCTTGCCGTTACGCCTTGACGCGACTCCCGTCGGTCAGCCAGCCTTGATCGGCAAAACTGACATAGCGGCCGTCTCCGACCACGATATGGTCCAGGACCCTGATCCCCAGCACCTCCCCCGCCGAGACCAATCGGGCCGTCAGCACACGGTCTTCCTGGCTCGGCGTCGGATCCCCGCTGGGGTGGTTGTGCAGGAAAATGACGGCCGCCGCCGATTCCCGGACGGCCATCGTAAACACTTCACGCGGATGCACGATGCTCAACGTCAAACTGCCCGCCGACACGGTCGCATCACGGACGATGGCGTGCTTGGCATCCAAGAGCACGACTTTGAAGATTTCATGGCGGAGATCCCGCAGCCCCGGATGGTAATGATCGAACAGATCGCGGCTGGAGGAGATGCGCATCCCCTTCGACAGAGGCGAGGCCAGCGCGCGCTTGCCCAGTTCCACTGCGGCCTTCAGCTGTGCGGCCTTGGCCTCCCCGACGCCGGGCACCGCACAGAGTTCATCAATGCCGCAACGCGCGAGCCCGGCGACGCCGCCGAGCCGGTGCAACAGCTCGAGGGCGACTTGGACGGCGGAAGACCGGCGGCGGCCGACTCGGAGCAGGATCGCGAGGAGTTGCGCATCGGAGAGGGTCTCGGCCCCCTGTGCAAGAAGCCGTTCTCGTGGACGCTCAGCTTCCGGCCATTGGGTGATGCCTTGTCGGGCTTTCGTGCTCCCCATCCGGCGCTCCTTGAACAAAAATATGACACGCTGAACGTTTTTGTACTAGCGAGAGCCGCCTCGAACAGCCCTTGGTGGCAAATACGTACCGTCTAACACGTTGAAATTACGTAAAGACAAAAATTGGTGCAGCTCTTGCTTGGCTAGCGCACCAGCTGTGAACGTCGCAACCTGGGAGGATTCGATGGAATGTCCCAAATGTAAAGGGCTCATGATGCTGGAACGGTTCTCCGATTTCTTCCTGATTTTCTACGCATGGAAGTGCATCAACTGCGGCGCGATCATCGATCGCACCATCTCCAACAACCGGCGCAAGAGCTTGGCCGCCCGCGATGCGCAGCCAGCTCAGCCCGCGCAACCGTCAGCGACGACGCGCTAGCAGGCTCCCCCGCGCTTCCGGACGCGGGGACCGCAGAAGCGCCGTCGCCAGTGCTTCCTCCCGGGCTGCTTCCCTCCGTCTCCCGTCGCGCAGCAGGATTATAGTCAGCCTGCCTTGCGTCGTCAAAATGGCAGCAATCCAACCGATCCTGTTCACCAGAACCATCAATTCACGGTCCTCTCTCATCGCACATGATCCTGTCGGCATCGACTCACCTTGACCCCTTCAAAAACGCTATGTTAGAGTCTGTCGCTCCTGAACCGCCTCTCACCTGATCTTATGCGAGTCATAGCCGGTTCCCACCGAGGTCGGCGCCTCTGTGGGCCACAGGGGACTACACTCCGTCCCACATCAGATAAGGTGCGCGAGGCGCTGTTTTCGATTTTGGGACCCCGGGTGCCCGGAAGCCGTTTTCTCGATCTGTACGCGGGAACCGGAGCAGTGGGGATTGAGGCCTTGAGCCGCGGAGCCGCTATGGTCACGTTCGTCGAGTCCGATCCCAAGGCCGTGCAATTGATACGGAAAAATCTGACGACGTGCCGGCTTCTCGACCGGGCGGACATCCGGATGGCGCCGGTCAGCACGTTCTTCCAGCGATCCGAATGGTGGCACGGTCCCTACGACATTCTCTTCGCCGATCCCCCGTATGCGGCGGGTGAGGCCGTGGATCTGATCCTCGGAAGCTGGACTCCGAACTTGCTCTCGCGCGAGGCCCTGCTGATCATCGAACAGGATTCGCGCGCGACCCTTCCGGCTTCGATCGAGCATGCCAGCCTGATCCGGCGCTACGGATACGGGGACACGGCGCTCTTCGTGTACGGAGCGGCGGCGGACACGGCCTCATCATGAAAATCGGCATCTACCCCGGCACCTTTGATCCCATTACGCACGGCCACACGGATATCATTACGCGCAGCCTGCGCGTCTTCGACAAGGTCATGGTGGCCGTCGCGCCCAATCCGGCCAAGCATCCCCTCTTTAATTTGTCCGAACGGTTGGATATGGTAAAGCTGGTCCTGAAGGATATCGGCCAAGTGGAAGTGGTCACCTTCGACGGCCTGCTGGTCGATCACGTGCAACGGTCCGGCGCCCATGCGATCATCCGCGGACTCCGCGCGATCTCGGACTTCGAGCATGAATTTCAAATGGCGCTCATCAATCGCAAATTGGCCAAACAGGTGGAAACGGTGTTCCTGATGCCGAGCGAGGAATACTCGTACCTCTCATCCACCATCATCAAAGATGTCGCGCACCACGGAGGCTCCTTGACCGCGTTTCTCCATCCCGAAGTCGCGCGCCGTCTTCAAGACCGCATCCGGAGTCTGAAAGCATGAAACTGGCTGCCCGCGTGAATCGCATTGCTCCCTCGCCGACGCTGGCCATGGCCGCCACGGCCAAGGCCATGGCGGCGCAAGGCATCGACGTCATCGACTTTTCGACCGGCGAGCCGGATTTCGACACGCCCGAACCCGTGAAGGCGGCGGCCGAAGCGGCCATTCGATCGGGCTTCACCAAGTACACGCCGTCATCGGGCATCGACGAACTCCGGGGCGCCATCATCGAGAAGCTCAAGACCGAACAGGGCCTCCAATACGAGAAGTCCCAGGTCCTCGTGTCCTGCGGCGCGAAGCACTCCTTGTACAATCTGGCCGAGGCCTTGCTCGAAGCCGGCGATGAAATCATCATCCCGACGCCCTACTGGGTCTCCTATTCCGATCAGGCGCTCTTAAACGATGCGACCGCGGTGCTGCTTCCCACGAGCGAGGACGACGGGTATGCGATCCATCCGGAGGCACTGGAGCGACGCATTACCGCCCGGACGAAAGCCCTCATCATCAACAGCCCGTGCAATCCGACCGGCGCCACCTATGGCCGGAAGATGCTGGAAGCCATCGCCACGATCGCCGTCCGACACGACCTGGTGGTCATCTCCGACGAGATTTACGAAAAAGTCCTCTACGACGGCGACGCGCACGTCAGCATCGCCACGCTCGGTCCGGACATCGCCGCCCGCACCGTCGTCATCAACGGCGTGTCGAAAGCCTATGCCATGACCGGCTGGCGTATCGGCTACGCGGCCGGACCGAAAGATCTCATTACCGCGATGGGCAACATTCAAAGCCAGAGCACGTCGAACCCCTGCTCGATTTCGCAGAAAGCCGCCGTGGCCGCGTTGCGCTTCGGCGAGCCGTTCACGAAACAGATGGTGGCGGAGTTCGATCGACGGCGCCGGGTGATCGTCGAAGGACTGAACAAGATTCCCGGCGTCTCGTGCCGGATGCCGGGGGGCGCGTTCTATGCCTTCCCCAACATCAAAGGGGTGCTGGGCAAGCGCGGGCCGACCGGACCGATCAACAACCCCACGGACCTCGCGACATACTTATTGAAGGACGCGCACATTGCCGTCGTTCCGGGCGAACCCTTCGGCAGCCCGGACCACATCCGGCTCTCCTACGCGACGAGCATGGGAACCATTACCAGGGGAATCGAACGCCTCGGAACGGCGCTCAAGAAACTGGTGTGAGACCGGGCGCCGCACTCAGGCGGTCCGACTCCGGAGACGGCAGGAACCAGGACCATCAGCAGGAGGAACCACCCGTGCCGATTTACGAGTATCTGTGCGAGAGCTGTTCACACAAGTTTGAAGTCAAGCAAAGCATCAAGGACGACCCCGTCGCCGCCTGCGAACGCTGCGGCAAGCCGGTGCGCCGCCTGATCTCTTCGCCCGGCATCATGTTCAAGGGCAGCGGATGGTACGTCACCGATTACTCCGACAAATTGAAACCGCCGACGGCGGGCGACAAGGCCGCGCCGGCGGACGGAGAGAAGAAAGACGCCGGCGCCGCACCGGCGGGCAGCCCGAGTCCGGCCTCCACCGGTTCCTCCTCTTCACCGGCCGGCGCGGGATCGGGCAGCCCGTCGTCGCCACCCCCCGCCACCCCGACTCCCGCGTCCAAGTAAGTCGCCCCGGGCCGACCGCCTCAGCGCACGACGACGGATTTGGCCGCGGTCTTCTTCTTGACCGGGACCTTCTGCGCGGGCTTCGCCGCCGGCTTGGCGGAGGACTTGGCGACGGCCGTTTTGGCCGAAGCCGGCTTGGCAGCCTTCGCCAACCGTTCCTGCAGAGCGGTCACGCTGTTCTGCAGACTGCTGATCAACGCCGTCTTGTCACGGTTGGTGCGACTCAAGTCGTCCACTTGCGCCTGAAGATCCTCCCTGGCCTTGGTCAAAGCCGCCGTTTGATTTTGCAGCTGAGCTTTTTCCGCGGTCAGCGTTTGCACCTCCGACCGGAGTTGCTCGATCTGGGTCTGCAATGCAGGCGGCCAGTAATCACAGCCGGTGAGCACCAGCGCAAGACCGACCACCGCTCCCCCTCCGACGAATCGCCCGACACGTACCCCCATGGCCATAGCCCCCTCCTCTGTGCCTGAATCGGTGCAGGCCCGGCGGACCTCACACCAGTGAAATGCCATGTGTCTCTAGCACGTTCTCAATGGTCTGTCGAGTGACGGCCCCTTCGCGAATGATTCGGACGGGCCGCCGGACATCAAGGACGGTCGAGGGCGGCCCTCCGGCGGTCGGCCCTCCATCGAGAATCAGATCGATCTCCCGTCCCAACTCCTGCTCGACCAGCTGCGCCGTGCAGGCCGGCGGCTGGCCCGCGCAGTTCGCGCTGGTGCCTGTGACCGGGCCCACGAGACGCAGCAACGCCGTGAGCGGGTCGCAGGAGCTGAGCCGGATTCCGACGGTTCCGGTTCCGGCCGTCAGATTGTGCGGGAGCGACGGAAGAGCGGGCAACAGGATCGTCAGGGGACCGGGCCAGAAGGCCTCGATCAGGATCGTCGCCACGGGGGGCACGTCCTGCACGAGCGAGGAGAGTTGGGCGACCGACCCGATCAGGACGAGGATCGGCTTGTGGTCTTCCCGGCCTTTGACCCGCAACAACCGGTCCACCGCCTGCTCATCGAACGGATTCACCCCTAGCCCGTAAAACGTTTCGGTCGGAAAGGCCACGAGCCCGCCGCGCTGCAGCAGGGCGCGAGCGCGCTCGGACAATGCGTGAAGGTCGGAGGAGCTGTACCGTTCAATCGAGGCCATGTGCGGGTGAGAGGAGCGCCCTGCGTCAGATGCGCGGACCCAGGGCTCGGTAGGCGATATCGTGCCGGTAGTGGCACCCCTCGAAGGTAATCAGTTTGGTCGTACGATAGGCCACGGCCTGCGCGTCCGCCAACGTCGGGCCACGACCGGTAACTCCCAGGACCCGTCCGCCGGCCGTGACGATCTCTCCGTCCCTCCGCGCCGTCCCGGCATGAAACACCATCGCGCCGTTCGCCGCGCAGGCCTCCAGCCCGCGGATCGGCGCACCGCTTTCGTAGGGACCCGGATAGCCGCCCGACGTCATGACGACGCAGACCGCGTGATCCTGATGCCATTCGACCGGAAGCTGATCGAGCCGGTGCTCCACCACCGCTTCGATCACGTCGAGCAGATCCGTCTTGAGCAGCGGCAACACCACCTGGGCCTCCGGATCGCCCATGCGCGCATTGAACTCCAGCACGTACGGTACGCCCTTGACAACCATCAGCCCGGCATAGAGCACCCCTTGAAACGGCGAACCGAGGCGCGACATGGTATCCACGATGGGCTGGAGAATTTCGCGCCTTACCTGCTCGCGGAGCGCCGTCGTCCCGAGCGGCGCCGGGCAATAGGCCCCCATCCCGCCGGTGTTCAAGCCGGTGTCGCCGTCCCCGACGCGTTTATGATCTTGTGCGGGAAGCATCGGCGCCACGGTGCGACCGTCGGTGAAGGCCATGATGGTCAGCTCTTCCCCGTCGAGGAACTGCTCGATCAGCACCTGTTTCCCCGCCTGGCCGAAGACGGCCCTGTCCATGGAGTCCACGATCGCCTGGCGCGCCTGATCGCGCGTTGTCGCGATGATGACGCCCTTGCCCTGGGCCAGGCCGTCGGCTTTGATCACCACGGGCAGCTCATGCTGCTCGACATAGGCCAGTGCGTCCGCCATCCTGTCGAAATGTCTGGCCCGGGCCGTGGGGATCTTCGCCTGTGCCATGATGTCCTTCGAAAAAATCTTACTCGCCTCCAGACGCGCGGCGTTCCTGGTCGGCCCGAAAATCCTCAGCTTGGCCTTGCGAAACTCGTCGGCGATGCCCGATGCCAGGGGCGCTTCCGGCCCGACCAGGGTGAGGTCGATCCGCTCCCGGACGACGAAGTCCTTGAGGCCGGCGACGTCGTCCGCTTTGATCGGCACGCAGGTCGCCAGCGACTCGATGCCGGCGTTCCCCGGCGCGCAGAACAGCCGCGGCGCGCGCGGACTTTGCGCCAGCTTCCACACCATCGCATGCTCGCGCCCGCCGCTTCCGACAACAAGTACTTTCATATCAATACCGCCGTAGACATAATCCTCCGCCGCAGGATGCTCAAACAGGCCGTCCAACAAGGCCGCAGGTGAGAAAAAACCGGAGGCGTAGCCTCTGGGCTACGTTGAGGATTTTTCGAACCGAGAACGCAGTTGGCGGCCTGTTTCAGCATCCGTTAATGGCGGAAGTGGCGCATGCCCGTCAGAATCATCGCCAACCCGTGCTCATCGGCCGCCTTGACGACCTCCGCGTCGCGAATCGACCCGCCCGGCTGAATCACCGCGGTGATGCCCGCCTGCGCGGCCGCGTCCAACCCGTCCCGGAAGGGGAAGAAGGCATCGGACGCCATCACGCAGCCTTTGACCGGCATCTGGGCCTTCATCGCCGCCAGCTTCACGCTGTCCACCCGGCTCATCTGCCCGGCCCCGATCCCCACCGTCTGACCGGGCCTCGCATAGATGATGGCGTTCGACTTCACGTGCTTGCAGACCTTCCAAGCAAAGGCGCAGGCGGCATATTCCTCGTCCGTCGGCTTCCGCACCGTCGGCACCGGCAGGGCGCGAAGATCCGTGAGCACGCCGAGGTCGCGGTCCTGCACGATCAGGCCGCCGACCAGTTTCTTGAGGTCGTAGCCTTCCTGCGTCACTTTGGTCAGCGGGCCGACGTCCAGCAGCCGCAGATCCTTCTTCCGCTGCAATTCCGCCAGCGCGTCCTCGGCAAACCCCGGCGCGATGACGACCTCGACGAACGTCGACGTGATCTCTTTGGCGGCCGCCAGATCCACCGGACGGTTGAAGGCAATCACCCCGCCGAACGCCGAGATGGGATCGGTCTCCCGGGCCTTGACGTAGGCGTCCACCGGCGTCGCGCCCAGCGCCACGCCGCAGGGATTGTTGTGCTTGATGATCGCCACCGCGGTCTCGTCGTACTCCTTGGCCAGTTCGAGCGCCGAGTTGGCATCCAGGAAGTTGTTGTACGACATCGCCTTGCCGTGCAGGATCCTGCCGCGCGACACGGAGGGTTCGGCGGAGTGCAGCTCGCGATAGAAGGCGCCCTGCTGATGGGGGTTCTCGCCGTAGCGCAGCGTCTCGCCCAGTTCGTATTGCAGCGAGAGGATCTTGGGAAACTTCACCGGCCCGCCCCGCACCTCCTTCTCCAGATAACCCGCGATCAAACTGTCGTAGCGCGCCGTGTGCTGAAAGACTTTCATGGCGAGTTCGCGGCGCAAGGCATGGGAAACGGTCCCCGATTGCGCCGCCTCCAGAACCCTGGCGTAATCGGCCGGGTCCACGACGACCAGCACGTCCTCGTGATTCTTGGCGGCGGACCGCAGCATCGAGGGCCCGCCGATATCGATGTTTTCTATCGCCTCTTCAAACGGACAATCGGGTTTGGCGATGGTCGCCTCGAACGGATAGAGATTCACGACGACGACGTCGATCGGGCCGATGTGATGCTGCTTCATTTGCTCGACGTGCGCCGGCACCGACCGGCGGCCCAGCAGCCCGCCGTGGATCTTGGGGTGCAACGTTTTCACGCGGCCGTCGAGAATTTCCGGGAAGCCCGTATACGCGGCCACGTCCGTCACCTTCACCCCTGCCTCCCGCAGGGCCTTGGCAGTCCCGCCCGTCGAAAGAATCTCCGCTCCCAGAGCCTCCAGGCCTTTGGCCATCTCGACGACTCCGGTCTTGTCAGAAACACTGATCAGCGCCCGCTTGATGCTGGCCATGATGCGACTCCTTGCGTAAAGCTCGAGTAGAGTGGTTTGCGTTCCGGAAGGCGGAGCGGAGAATAACAAATGGCCCCGGGCAAGTTCAAGAACCGAACCCGGACCCCGTTTCCGGTCTGGCTTGCTTGACCGGATTTGTGGTACCGTTCCCTCTCATGTAACGGACGGGGTCGGGCTCGATGAGGCGCAGGACCATTGTCGGCGGAGGTGCATTCGCACTGACACTCTTGGCCCTGGTGTGCATTCCCCGTCACCTTCCCTCCTCGGCGGCGCCGCCGTCGCTCGTTCCCGCAAATTTTCATGCACGACTCGAACAGAACCGGCTGACGTTCCGGGGAGCCTTTCCCGACGCGGCGAGCCGGGAGCGGATTCTGGAACAGGCGCACGGCTTGTATGACAAGGCGGGCGTCACGATCGTGGATCAGTTGACCGTGGACCGGCAGATCGCGTCCGCCGCCTGGCTGGCCCCGCTGCCCGCGCTCCTTCCCGTCCTGGGGCAGATGAACGGACGAGGCTCGGTCATCATCGACGGACGCTCGCTGGTCTTGACCGGCCGCACCGCCTCGGAGCAGGCCAAAGACGCCATTCTCCGCGCCGTCGCCCCCATGACGTCGCTCGGACTCGAACTGGAAGATCATGTCCTCGCCGCCGTGCCGTCCGGCGGGCGCTTCCCGCTGCAAGCCAGACTCAACGACATCCTGTCCCGTCACCCGATCGACTTCGACTCCAACCAGTCGACGCTGACGCCCCGGGGACGCGCCGCGCTGGATCAACTCATCCCCGTCCTGCAGCGGGCCCCCCGGGCGGCGATTGAAATCGGCGGGCACACCGACGGCTTCGGCGCGCCCGACTATAATCGGGAGCTCAGCCGCCGCCGCGCCGAAACCGTCCGGCAATACCTGATCACCCACGGATTGACGAACCGGTTCACGGCGGTCGGATACGGCGCCGCGAAGCCGCGCGAGACGGGGAAAACGCAGAATGCGCTCCGGCGCAACCGCCGGATCGAGTTCCTGGTGCAGGAGCCGGGCGACCTATGATCATGCTGATCGGCCAGATGTTGGGCTGTCTCCTCGCGGCGGCGGGCATCGGCGCGGTCGTCGGCTGGCTGCTGCGGCATCAGTCCGCCGCAGCGATCGCGCAACGGCTGATGGACAGCGAAACCGATCTCCGCATCAAGGAACAGGCCCTGGACACCGCGCTCTATGAATTGAAGACGCAGGCGGCGACCCTGGACACGCTGGAGGCCAAACTCGCGTCGGCGGAGAGTCTCGGACGATCCACGCAACAGGACCTCGCTTCGCGACAGGAACGCATTCATGCCCTGCAGCGGGACCTGACGGCCGCGTTGCAGCGGGCGGCGGCGGCGGAGACCGACCACCGGACCGGCCTTCAGCGCATCGCCGATCAGGACGCGGCGATGGCCGCCTATGCGAACGAGGCCCGTCAGGCCAACGCCGCGCGCACGGCGGCGCAGCAGAACCTGCTGCTGAAAGAACAGGAGGTGCTGGATCTGCAGCAGCGTCTGGCCGCAACGGAGCGCGAGGGCGCCGACGCCGATCGCCTGCGCGCGCTGATCGGGGAATTGGAACCGGTGCAGGGACGGGTCCATTGGCTGGAAGTCCAACTCAGCGAGAAAGAAGCCCAGCACCGGGGCGCGCTGCACCGGCTGGAGGAGCAACTCGCGGCCCGGGACCGCCGCATCGCGGAACTGATGCGGCAGGAACCGCTGCTCAAGGAAAAGGACGCTCGCATCGCCGAGCTCGAACGACGGATCGACGAACTGCGAGCCCTCCAGACGGAGTTTGCGGGTCAGGTGAAGATGATGGGGGAAAAGGAAGAGGAGATTTCGCGCCTCCGGAAACGCCTGGTCGAAGTGCGCGCGGCGCTCCGGATCCGCGCCGACGGCGGCCACGTCGTCGCCCGCCCCCACGATCTCGTCAACCAGCTCAGCCTCCAGATCGGCCACTCGAAAACCTCGAACGGCCCGCAAAAGGACGACCTCAAGAAGATCCACGGGATCGGCCCGGTCCTCGAACGGGCGCTGAACAAGATGGGCACGTACACGTTTGTCCAGATCGCCAAATGGACGCCGAGCGACATCGCCCGCGTCGCCCAGAAGCTGGACACCAATCCCGACCGCATCAAGCGGGACAACTGGGTCGCCGGCGCCAAGAAACAGCATCGTGAAAAGTACGGCGAGAAGATCTGACCGGCCGGGCGGTCCCGGACTCACCCTTCATTGACTTCGCCTTCTTCGCCCTCCTAGAATCCCTCTCATGGCTTCCTCCTTCGTGCATCTGCATCTGCACACCCAGTTCAGCCTCCTCGACGGCGCCAACCAGATCGACCCGCTGGTGCGGCAGATCAAGTCCTTCGGCCAGCCGGCCGTCGCCATGACGGACCATGGCAACATGTTCGGCGCGATCGAGTTCTACCGCAAGGCCAAGGAGGCGGGGGTCAAGCCCATCATCGGCTGCGAAGCCTACATGGCGCTGGGAAGCCGCCTGGCCAAGAAAGACAGCGGCCTCGCGCACAACGACTACTACCATCTGATTCTGCTGGCCCGGAATCTCACGGGCTATCAGAACCTCATCAAGCTTGTCAGTAAAGCGTATCTTGAAGGATTCTATTATAAGCCGCGGATGGACAAAGAGATTCTCAAGGAACATCACGAAGGCCTGATCGCGCTCTCCGGTTGTCTCAGCGGGGAAATCCCCTACCTCATCGGCCAGAACGATATGGCCGGCGCGATGGCCGTGGCGGGAGAGTTTCAGGAGATTTTCGGCAAGGACCACTTCTATCTGGAAGTGCAGGCGAACGGACTCGACCACCAGCGGATCGCCAACGCCGGCTTGATCGAGATCCACAAGAAACTCGGAATTCCGCTCGCCGGCACGAACGACTGCCACTATCTGAGGAAGGAAGACTCCCGGCCCCACGAACTCATGCTCTGCCTGCAGACCGGCAAGACGCTCAGCGATCCCAACCGGATGAAGTTCGACACCGATCAGCTGTACGTCAAATCGACCGAAGAGATCGCGCCGGCCTTCGCCGAATTTCCGGGCGCGGTGGCCAATACCTGCCGCATCGCGGACGATTGCGACCTGGAGCTGGCGCTCAACAAGACGCACCTGCCGCAATACAAAGTCCCGGAAGGCTACACGCGCGAATCCTACGTCGAATACCTCGCGGTCGAAGGGTTGAAAACGCGGTTGAAAGAACGCCCCAGTACGGTACCCTCCGAAGCCTACGAGCAGCGCCTCCGGGAAGAGCTGACGGTCATTTGCTCGATGGGTTTCGCCGGCTATTTCCTGATCGTCTGGGACATCATCCGGTTCGCGCGCTCGCGGGGCATTCCCGTCGGCCCGGGCCGCGGCTCCGCCGCCGGCAGTCTGGTGGCCTACGCGCTCCGCATCACGGATCTGGACCCGCTCGTCTACACCCTGCTGTTCGAGCGCTTTCTCAACCCCGAACGCGTCTCTCTCCCCGATATCGACATGGACTTCTGCATGGACCGCCGCGGCGAAGTCATCAATTACGTCGTGGACAAATACGGGTCCGATCACGTCGCGCAGATCATCACGTTCGGGACGCTCGGCGCCAAGGCGGCGATCCGCGACATGGGCCGCGTGCTGGAGATGCCCTACGCGGAGGCCGACAAAGTGGCCAAGCTGGTGCCGAACCAGTTGAACATCACTTTGCAGCAGGCGCTCGAGATGGAGCCCCGGCTGCGGGACCTGGTCGAGACCGACGCCAAGGTCAAGGAACTCATGACGATCGCCCAGTCGCTGGAAGGCCTCGCCAGGCATGCTTCGACCCATGCCGCCGGGGTGGTCATCTCCGAGGGGCCGCTGACGGACCATGTGCCGCTGTACAAGGGGGCCAACGACGAAATCGTCACGCAATACTCGATGGGCGACGTCGAGAAAATCGGTCTCGTCAAATTCGATTTTCTCGGACTCAAGACGCTCACCATGATCCGGCGGGCCGAAACCCTCATCAACGAGGGACGCCCCGGGCAGCCGCCCCTGGCGGTCGACCAACTGCCGTTCGACGATCCCAAAACCTTCGCGCTGCTCTCCTCCGGCAAGACGACCGGGATCTTCCAGCTGGAAAGCTCCGGCATGCGCGACCTGCTGACGGGGTTCAAGCCCGATCGGTTCGAAGACATCATCGCCATCATCGCCCTCTACCGGCCCGGTCCGATGGACCTCATTCCCGACTTCATCAAACGCAAGCAGGGCAAGGTGCCGATCACCTATGAGACGCCGGAATTGGAGCCGATCCTCAGGGACACCTACGGGGTCATCGTCTACCAGGAACAGGTCATGGCGATCGCCAACAAGGTCGCCGGCTTTTCCCTCGGACAAGCCGACATTCTCCGCCGCGCGATGGGCAAGAAGAAACCGGAGGAGATGGAGAAACTGCGCGTCAAGTTTCTCGACGGCGCGAAGAAGAACAAGATCCCGGACAAGAAAGCCGAGAAACTCTACGAGCTGATCCAAAAGTTCGCCGGCTACGGCTTCAACAAGTCGCACGCCGCGGCCTATGCCGTCGTGTGCTACCAGACCGGCTATCTGAAGGCCCACTACCCGACCGAGTTCATGGCCGCGCTCATGACGAGCGACATGGGCAATCAGGACAAGATCGTCGGGTACTTCACGGAATGCCGCGATCTCGGCATCAAGGTCCTGGGCCCGGACGTGAACGAGAGCCGGAAGAACTTCGCCGTCGTCGACGGGGCGATCCGTTTCGGATTGGCCGCCATCAAGAACGTGGGCGAGGGCGCGGTCGAATCCGTGCTGGCCATCCGCGCGGACAGCGGCCCGTTCAAGTCCTTCTTCGACTTCTGCCGCCGAGTCGATCTCCATAAAGTGAATAAACGGATGCTCGAAGGCTTGATCAAGGCCGGCGCGTTCGATTCGCTGGGGGCCAAGCGGTCGCAACTGATGGCGGTGCTCGATCAGGCCATCGAAGACGGCGCCGCCGCCCAGCGGGAGCGGGAGCTGGGCCAGACGAGCATTTTCGGGGACGACTTCGCCGAGGCCGGCCGCGAATCCGCCGCCGTGGAGCCGACCCTGCCCAACATCCCGGAATGGGACCAGGCCCAGCGGCTCAAATACGAACGGGAGTTGACGGGGTTCTACATCACCGCCCATCCGCTTGCCCGGTACGAAGCGACCATCCAGGCCCTGGCGACCGCGGCGACCGTCGGACTGCCCGAACTCCCGGACGGCAAGGAGGTCAAGCTCTGCGGCATCATCGCGACCGTCAAGTCCATGCTGACGAAAAAGGGCGACCGGATGGCGTACGTGACGTTGGAGGATCTGCAGGGCACCGTCGAAGTTATCGTCTTTCCCGACCTGTTCAAGACCGCCGGAGAGTTGATCGCCCCGGAACGGCTCGTGCGCGTCACCGGGACGATCGACCGCGGCGACAAAGGCACCAAGCTGCGCGGAAGCAAGATCGAGCCGCTGGCCGACGTGCAGACGACCAGCATCAAACGCATCCAGATCCGCCTGTCCGACCGGCCCGAGGTCACCGAACAATTGCCCCGGCTGCTGGACGTGTTCAAACGGCATCCCGGCGGCACGACGGTTTCGCTGACCTTCCGCACCGACGGAACCCTGGAAGCCGACACGGCTCCCCTGCCCAACCTGACGGTAAGCGCGAGCGAGCACTTCGTCGCGGATGTTGAAGAAGTGCTAGGCAAAGGGGCCCTGTCTCTGGTATCGTAGGCGCCTAGAAGAGGGGGTGCCGTATTCCCCCCGGATGCACAACCGGAATCCCGACATCGATGCGCGACTACCTCGAGTTCGAAAAGCCGCTCCGCGAGATCGAAGAAAAGATCGAAAAGCTCGCAACCGCGGGCGGCGGCAAGTCCGGCTCCCAGGACGAAATCCGCAAGCTGCGGATGAAACTGGCCCAGTTGGAGCACGAACTCTACAGTTCCCTGACCCCCTGGCAGCGGACCCAGCTCGCGCGCCACCCGCAACGGCCCAGCACCCTCGATTACATCGGCGAAATCTTCCGCGACTTCCTGGAATTCCACGGCGACCGCTCGTTCGGCGACGACCGCGCGATCGTCGGCGGGTTTGCCCGCTTCAACGACCGCTCCGTCATGGTCATCGGCCACCAGAAGGGCAAGACCCTGAAGGAACGGATGCAGCGGAACTTCGGAATGCCCAACCCGGAAGGCTACCGGAAAGCGTTGCGCCTGATGAAAATGGCCGAGAAATTCAATCGTCCGATCATCACCTTCATCGATACCCCCGGCGCCTACCCCGGCATCGGCGCGGAGGAACGCGGACAGGCGGAGGCTATCGCACGCAATCTGCTGGTGATGTCGCGCCTGACGGTCCCCATCATCTCCGTCGTCATCGGCGAAGGGGGCAGCGGCGGCGCGTTGGCGCTCGGCGTATCGGACCGCGTCCTGATGCTCGAGCACGGCGTCTACTCGGTGATTTCTCCGGAAGGCTGCGCCGCCATCCTGTGGGACGACCCGGCCAAGGTACCCGACGCCGCGTCGGCGCTGAAGATGACCGCGCAGGACTTGCTGGATTTGAAGATCGTCGACGAAGTGGTCCCGGAGCCGCTCGGCGGAGCGCACCGCGAACCGCGAGCCGTCACGGAACGCGTCGCCAAAGTCCTCACCAACCAGCTCTTCCAGCTCACCGAACTGCCGATCGATCAGCTCCTCGCGCAACGCGATCAGAAGTACCGGCGCATCGGCGCCGTCAGCGGCCTCGATCCGAGCTCCAATTAGCCCGTATCGGTCTCCCTGCGCCTTCGTGCCCCCGAATCCGACGGTCCGGCACTACGGCCCCGCGAACGCCGGATCCTGCTCGGCCCCCGGCCTTGCCGTCCATTGCAGCGAGTAATACTCTCCGCGATCGCGCGCCCAGGGATCGAAGACGTTCACGACGTGCGCCAACTCGGCGGCCAACTCGGGAACCGTCCGCATCAACACCCGTTTCATCGGCGAGACCGGATCGCGGTGTCCGTTGGACGGCCTCGGTTCCATCTGCGCCTCCGGGCCGTTGTGGTTCACCCACTCGACGCCGAACGTCGTATACAACTCCTTCCGAAAACTCGACGTGAAGAACCGGTCGCTGAACAGCCGGCGTGACGCATTGAGCACGAACACCAGAAACTGGGTTTCCGAAATGGCAAACCCGTGCGGCCGGCGGAATTCCGCGAGCCATCCCACCACGGTATCGAGATCCTCGACGTTGTCCACCAGGCTGCCGTCCGGATGCCCGAGACAATCGGTGATCGGTGATTTGTTGTCGTTCACTTGCGCGTCGGTAATGATCTTGGAGGCGTCGCACCGGTGCCGGCCGTACACCTCCCGCAGGAGCGTGACGAGCCGTTCCTGTTCACGACGCGCCGCCGAATTCTCCGGCAGCCGTCGATCGACGAAATCGTCGAAGCCGGCAAGCTGTTTCAGGCCGTACTGGCGGCGAAATTCGTTGTACCGCGGCACCCCGCGCTCGCGGTCGCGAATCAGATCCAACGCGGCGACATCGATCTGCTTCGCCCCGGACGGCAACCGGTCCATCTTCAAGTTTTGCAGAAACCGGGGATGATTCTGGAGCGTCAGGACGCCCAGGCGCTGACGCCCCATGCTCAGCGCCCAATTGGCCAACCCTCGTTGGCGCATCGCGTCGGTCGCTTTCTTGCGGAATGTCTCCACCACCGGCAGTTGCGCCCGGATCTCATTGGGATCCCCGTTCCATTCCCGGTATTCGATCATGTCCGGCACGAGCGGATGGAGGCGATACACCGTGATGAATTCTTCCGGAAAATTGAACGGGGATCCGAAATGGTTCACGCCGCCGTTGACGTGCTCGGGATTCCGCAGATCCCAGACATCCCTTTTGTCGCCGAATAGAAGCGAGAGGATGCTCTGTTCCCCGTACACGCGATTCCCCAGGCCGAAGATCCCGGGCCCTCCGGCGAACGCCGCATACAGGCTGTTGGCTTTGCGGGGGTTCGTCGAATCGTCGAGCCGGCGCACCACTTCTTTCAGCGCATCGGACACATCGGAGTCCTCGCGCACGAGACCGTGCCAGTTGGCGTTCATTCCTTTATAGAGCGGTTCTCCGTAGAGCAGCTGCGTCGTCCATTCCGTCGTGTGAATCTTGGCGATCTCGGCGGAGACGACGAGCCGGGCGATCTCGAATAGCTCTTCCGGCTTTACCTCATTGTATGGAACCGGCCGATCCGGGTCTGCGGGACGCCGCAACCCGCTGTCGACGTCGCCGGGCTGCCTCCTGAACGCGTCCACAAAGGCGTTGTGCTCGCGGGCGAAGATATTGTGGTACAGGCTCAGGCCGATCGACCAGTTATCCGGAAACGCCGTCGCCTCCTGGCCGGCCCATTCCGCTTGTTGCTCCACATCCGTGAAACTCAAGACCGGCAGGTAGCCGCCGTCAATCCCGCGGGGACCATGCGGTTCCATCAACAATTTCGCATAGTCCGTCGGATCATGCTTCACCCGACGTGCCGAATCCTGGTCGTATCCGTAGATCTGTGACGCGTCCCACCAGGCCGTCACATTGTTCCGCATCGTCTTCGGCGCTCGCGCCAGATACGGCTTCCCCTCATGCCCGAAGGTCCCGGGTTCCGGTCCTTCCTCGACGGAGGCCTGATCGATGCGATCGCCGGGGCGGCAACCCAGCCGTGCGATGTCCTTCTCGCTCAGAGGTTGTTCGACGTCGTCGACCTTCTGGCTGCGGCAGCCGACCTCCATCCAGATCGGCTCGTTGTGTCCATCCCGAAGATGGGAAAACCAGTCGTGCGTCATGAATTGAATCCAGAAGGCCGCCAGCACGTTGAAGAACGGCGCCGGCCGGTAGTCGCAGCCGACGCGGCCGGACCCGTCCCCGTACCCGTCGCGGCAGGACTCCGGATGAGTCTGCGCACGGGTAAAGAGTTTCCGGCTGATGACCTGGGGGTCCGGCTTCAACAGACCGATACGGTCCCCGTGGCGATTCCGGGCGAAGTCGGTGCGGCCCAGGTCCGGGAAGGTCGCCTCGAACGGGACGTTGCGCGCAAACAGTTGCCCGGTCGAGCCCATCAACGGGTTGAACAGATCGTTACAGATCCCGGTCAGCGTGCGAAAGCGGATCGTCTCGCCCCGGCAGATCTGTTGGGGGTCGGCCCCGCCGACCTCCCCGTAATTCGGATGCAGAGGCGGCAAGCGCATTTCAGGCCAGGTCTTGAGGGTCGGGCCCGGTTTTCCGTCCCGGCCTTTCACGTAGGCGGGATAGGTCTTGTTGTTATCGAACAGGTTGAACGTGATCAGCTCGATACGCTGCAGTTCCAGCTCATAGAGCGCGCCGTTGATTCCGTGAGCATTCGGCCCGATGAACTTGGCGTCCGAGAGCAGGCGCAGCGGCACGCGGGATGAGGCATCACGCGCGGCCCAGTAATTCGGCCAATCCAGCCAGGGCCCGGTCAGATTGTCGACCGCGTACTGTCCGCCGCGGCAGCGAGCCCGCCGCTCGGTGACCTTGCCGAGAAACCGCTCGGTCCGTACCTCTGCCGCGCGCGGCCGGTCACCCAGCACGAAGGCGCCCACGCAGGCCATCTCGGAGGTGAACACATCCGCCGTGCAGCCCGCGAGTCCACAGAGTCCGGCCACCAGGCTCCACGCGGCTGAACGGTTTCCGCATCTCATGTCGCATCCTCCCGGATGATGAGAACCCCGGCCGGCATGCCCGACCGCTACGCTACTGCGCTTGAGTTCTTTATTCAACGGGAGAGGTGACAGAAATACGTGCTTTTTCCTGAGGATGCCCTGCATTGACGTCCCCATATCTTGGAATTGTAGCCGAACCGGCGAGAGGCTCGCGGCAGCATCCGTGCCAGGCCACGGGTTATCCGGCGCGTCGCAGCGACTTGAGCCAGGCCACTGTTCCGGTGCCAGCGGCGCGGCCCGTGGCAAAACAGGCGGTCAGGAGATAGCCGCCCGTGGGCGCTTCCCAATCCAGCATTTCACCGGCACAAAAGACGCCGGGAAGATCGCGGAGCATCAAATGCTCATCGAGCGCCTCGAACTTCACGCCCCCGGCCGTGCTGATGGCCTCCTCCACCGGACGGGCCGCCACGAGCGTCACGGGAAGCGCTTTGATCGAGGCAGCCAGACGAGCCGGATCGGAGAAGGCTTCTTTCGGAAGCACCTCGTGGAGCAGCGCCGCTTTCACCCCGCCGATGCCGGCATGGCGCTGCAGATGCGTGGCCATGGTGCGCTTTCCCCGCGGCCGCGACAGATCGCGCGCCAATCGCGCCTGATCGCGATCCGGCGTCAGATCGAGCCGGAGAACCGCCGACCCGGTTGTCTCGATCTGATCCCGGAGCAACGCAGAAACGGCATAGATCACGCCGCCTTCCATTCCGTTCTCCGTAATTACACATTCCCCCTGCTGCCAGAGGGAGCCTCCGCCGGGCTTCGTCACGACGACCGCCACCGATTTGACCGGATGGCCGGCAAATTTGGTCCGCAGATGCTCGCTCCATCGGACGTCGAACCCGCAGTTGGCCGGTCGCAAAGGCGCAATCGCAATGCCCCGTTCGCGCAGCAGCGGAACCCAGGCGGCGTCCGAGCCAAGCCTGGGCCAACTGGCGCCCCCCAATGCCAGCACGACGGCATCGGCGGGGACGGACGTCGTCCCCCCGGGCGTGACGAACAACAGGAGCCCCTGCTCATCCCAGCCGCGCCACCAGTGGCGCACGTGAAACCGCACGCCGGACGTCCGCAAGCGCCGCAGCCAGGCCCGCAGGAGCGGGGCGGCTTTCAAGTCATGAGGGAACACGCGGCCGGAGGTCCCGACGAACGTCGTGATCCCGAGCGCCTGAACCCATGCGCGCAAAGCCTGCGGCGAAAACGCCCTGATCAGGGGTTCGATCCGGTTGCGGCCGGCGCCGTACCGCCCGAGAAACGGTTCCAGCGGTTCCGCATGCGTCAGGTTCAGCCCTCCCTTGCCGGCCAGGAGGAACTTCCGCCCCGGGGAGGCCATCGCATCATAGAGGTCGACCTCCGCCCCGGCCGCGCGCGCGCATTCGGCCGCCATCAGTCCCGCCGGCCCGCCTCCAATGACGACGACCTTCATCGTCCGCACCGTTTCCGGGCGCTTCGTCTTCCGAATTTCACATACTGATTGACGGGTCGCAGCCGCTTGTTATGATTTCGAGAAGGTTGCGCGCGCCCGGAACCGGCGAGCCGGTCCCGGCCGGGAGCCGCGGCACAAGGCGCGGAGATGGAACAACGGAAATTCCAACGATTCACAGACAGTTCACTCGTGACTTTCGCCGGCGAAACCGTCAAGGGCGAAGGACGCCTTGAGAATCTCTCCTTCGGCGGCGCGGCGATTCTCAGCGATGTCGCGATCCCCCGCGGGGAATATCTCACGCTCACCGTCACCCCTCCTGCCCAGGCCGGACTGATCGAGATCGAACTGGCGCCGGTACGGTGGATCAAGGCAGGCAGTTTCGGCGTGGAATTCATCCGCATCGCGCCGGAGTCGCAACAGCGGCTCAAACAGTACCTTGCGACACTGGAAGACACCTCGACCAACGCCGCCTGACCGGCTTACGCCGACTCCCCGCGCGTGACGCGCCGCCTGCTCAGAAAACAGGCGACCGTGTGATCGTTCACCAGTCCGACCGCCTGCATATAGGCGTAGATGATCGTACTTCCGACGAAGCGAAAACCCCGCTTCTTGAGATCCTTGGACAGCGCGTCGCTTTCCGGGCTGGTGGCGGGAATGTCCGCCGCCCGCCGGCGCCGGTTCACCATCGGTTGTCCCCCCACGAACTGCCAGACATACCGGTCGAACGAGCCGAATTCCCGCTGCACCGCGAGAAAGGCCCGCGCATTCCCCACCGCGGCATCGATCTTCAGACGGTTGCGGATGATCCCGGGATTGCGCAGCAGCGCCGCCTGCTTCTTCGTATCGAACTGCGCGACCTTGACCGGGTCGAAGCCGGCGAATGCCCGGCGATACCCCTCGCGGCGACGCAGGACGGTGTCCCACGTCAATCCCGCCTGCGCGCCTTCCAACAACAGCATCTCGAACAAACGTCGATCGGCATGCACCGGTCTCCCCCATTCCCGATCGTGATAGAGAATCATGTGCGGCTTGGATCCGACCCACTCACAGCGGAGCGTCGGTTTGGGAGTCCGAGGGAAACGTATCGGCATGCGCGGAGCGCCCATTAGTTGAGGACCGGCGCACGGAGGAGGTGTTCTGTCGGGAATCCCAGCCGCCGGCCGAATGTCACGAGTTCCTGATAGATCGAGTCGTCGAGCGCGGGCGTGCGCGACAGGATCCAGAGATATTCACGATCGGGCGTCCCGACCACGACCCACCGGTACTCGGGATCGATCCGCAGAATCCAGTAATTGCCCTCTTCGGAGGCCGTGAACCATGCCGCCACCCTGGCGGCCCACTGATCGAACGTGACGTTCAGCTTCGACGGCTGCCGCCGATCGAGGACCGTCGCCACGCCGTCGACGCTGATGACGTCGCCGGTCTTCGTCACACAGGCATTCCGTACGCCGACGTCGCCCGAATCGAGCAGGCGGTAGTCCGCCGTCGACGTCACGCATCGGCGTTGCGCCCACATCGGTAACCGGGCGATCTCGTGCCATCGTCCTGTATAACGGGAAAGGTCCACGTCGGGGGCGGTCGACAGCGCCATCCGCCGATCCGGACCAGCGCAGCCGCTCGCGAAGACACCGCCGGCGAGAATCGCGGCTCCCACGAAATACCGGAGCGCCACCGGACCCCTGCCGATCATGCGTCGCATCTTAGCAGATTCCTCATTGCCGCCGGTTCCCGGCCTGCGCTGATCGGTCGTCAACGAGGCCGGACCGCCGGCGCGGCGTCATGCAGCCATTGTTCCAGCAACTGCCGGCCCGCGGGCCACTCCCCGTGCCCGCTGTCGACGTTGATATGGCCCACGGACCCGATTTCGACGAACCCGCCGCCCCAGGCGGCGGCGCACCGACGGGCATGGGCCGGGGATCCGAACGGGTCGTCCGTGCTGGCCACCACGAGACTCGGAAAAGGCAGCCGCGTCAACGGAATCGGGCGGAATCCCCGCGCCGCCGGAGGAAAATTCGGACCGTCCGGATCCGGCACCGCCACCAGGAACGCCGCCCGAACCGGCACCGAGGTCCGGACGCCCCAGTGCGCCACGGCCAAACAACCCATGCTGTGCGCGATCACCAGCGGCCGAGCCGGACAGCCGGCGGCGGCCGTCTCGAGCGCCGCGACCCACTCGTCGCGGTCGGGCCGGTCCCAATCCCGTTGAGGCACCCGGCGCCAGGCCGGATGGCTCCGTTCCCACAAACTTTGCCAGTGGGAAGGCCCGGAATTTCCGATCCCCGGCACGATGAGGACGGGGGCATCAGGAAGGCCGGAACCGACAGCGGGGCGATTCTTCATCTTGTCCTGTCGGTCCGATCACGGAGGAACCGGCTATCGACTCAGGCTTCTCACGTATTCGAGCACATCGTGGATTTTCGCCTTCGACAACTGGGGATCCCAGGCCGGCATGTTGGGCTTGCCCTCATGAATCGTCTTGAGCAAATCCTCGTCGGCTTTCTCCGCCGTCGCGGGAGCCGTGAGGTTGGCCGGATCGGGCCCCAGCAGTTTATAGCCGTCACCTTTTCCCGTTCGACCATGGCAGCCGGCGCAGTTCCGTTCAAAGATGATCTTTCCCCTTTGCAGCGCATCCGTCTCCGCAGCCGCCGCCTCGGAAACCACGGACCAGAGCCCGCACAGGCTCACGGTGAACCAGAGACAACAGACCGTCATGCTCCCGTCGCGTCTCATAACAATTCCTCCACGGACAACCTCTCGCACCCTGTCATGGGTCCCACCTACTCGGTGATCAGACTAGCAGGCTGTTGACAAAGGCCGCCAGCGGCGTTC
>DIHJ01000063.1:2030-19494 GCA_002420105.1 Nitrospira sp. UBA5699 | reverse complement strand
GGTTTGTCAACACACTGCTAGCCGCCGAAGAAACCGGTGTCACCGCGCAGCCCCCCCCGCCCGCCGCCGCTTCGCCCCTACGGCGAGCGACCATTTGGGTCTCATGCGACCGAAGTCCCTTCGCACGTGGGTCTTCAAGGCCCGCTTGGAATCCAGGACGTACGACCCATCCCGGTCACGGACGAACACCACCCAGTGCCAGAACGGCCGGCCGGCCCGGCGATGCCACTTGATCGCCAGCAAGGCCCGATCCGGGAGTGCTTCCCACGATCGAAACGGTTTTGTGAATGTGGCGGCGCGCAGCCCGAACCGCGCCAACAACCGTCGCACGTACGCCGTATCCGACCAGAGCCGTTCGTCCCGGGCTGAGATGCCCAGCGAAGCCGCCGCCGCCCGCGCCCGCCGATAGGACAGCCCCGCGACCGCTGCCGCCGCCGCAATCCCGCAACCGGTCCGGTCTTCCTGCACGACCGGCTTCACGTGAGGTCCGCCTTCATCTTGCGTCCGCCGGAGATACTGAAGCCCTGCCGTTCATAGAAGCGGAGCGTCCGGTCGAATTGCGGCAAGGGCGGCGTCGTGACTTCCAGCCTCGTCCAACGGCGCAAGCTGGCGTAGCGCCTGGCCTCGGCCACCAAACCCGCGCCGACCCCCTGTGATCGATAGGCGGGCCGTACGTAGAGTTCGGGGATCATGCCGAAGGCCCCTTCGGCGTACAGCGCATGACTCTGTTGCAACGACACAAACCCCGCCGCCTCTTCCCCGGCGCGAGCCAGAAACACCGTATAGATCCGGTCCTGGAGCCACGTCCGCGCGCGAGCCTCGGTTTCAGCCGGATCAAACGTGAAGACCCTGGATTCGATCGCCGCCATGATTTCCTGCAACAATTCCCCCACCATTTCGGCGATGATCCCTGCATCCGGCGTTGCGGCTTCCACGTATCGACAAGGCATAGGGCGACCCTACCTACACGGGACCCGCGCGTCAAGCGGTCTTCGGCAGGCACTACCCCATAAGTCACACCGGCGCACCTGGCAACACTCGAAGCACTCGTACGACAGGGGCATCACATGCGCGTTCTCATCATCGGCACCAACGCGAACGATCAGGTCCGCAATCGTCCAATCTCTCTCCGCCGGCATGAGGTCGTCATGGCAGGACTTATCGCACGGATCATTTCACCTCGATCGTGCCCCGCCGGATTCCGTTGCACAACTGTATCAATATGCCGGCCGGTGCGATGCCGATGCCGTGGTGAGTGCGCAGACATCACCAAATTTGCGGGCTTGGAACAGCCGACCTGCGAGGAGTATTTCGTGGGGCTCAAAAACAGGCGATCGATCCCCGTACATTCCTATCGAAGCAGAAGTGGGCCGATTCCCTGTCTCACGACGGTGTCATCAGGAACGCGTGCGGCATCCGGAAGAGATTCGCGTCGGCCGCTTCTTGAGAATGCCTGAAAGAGCGACAGCCTGATTGAACCGCACGTCACGCGCCGAGTAGAGCAGCGTGATAGGGCCATGTTCCGCACGTTCTTTCAACAAGACCAGAAGCTCGGGTTTTTCCCGTAGCTCGGCGCGATAGCGGGCACAGAAGGTTTTCCACCGGGCCGGATCATGAGCAAACCAGCGCCGCAAGGCCGTCGACGGCGCAATGTCTTGAAGCCAGAGGTCAATGTGAGCCTTTGCCTTCGAGATCCCGCGAGGCCAAAGCCGGTCGACGAGCACTCTGAATCCGTCTTGTTTTGTCGCCGGCTCACAGACGCGCTTAATTGCAATGCCCATGTAACACTCAGAGTCCGATGGTCTCGATTCGCCGGAGTTCGTCCGGCGTCAGGGAAAACCGGTCGGATTGCAGATCGTCCTTCATATGTTGCGGATCCGTGGTCCCGGTCAACGGCAGCATGCCGATCTGCATGGCGAAACGAAACACGATCTGCGCCGGTCCGGTGCCGTACTTCGCCGCCATGGCCCGTACATCCGGCTCGACGAACACCTCCCGGTTGGCGGTCAGCAGCGAGAACCCCTGATACAGGATGTGATGGGCGCGGCAGACGTCCCGCACGGCTTTGTCCCAACCGAATGCCGCATAGCAGCGGTTCTGTACCGCCATCGGCTTATGCCTGGCGCGTCCGCAGAGCAGCGTCAACTGCTCCGCCGTCACGTTGCTGATCCCGATCATTTTCGTCCTGCCGGCCTCATACAGCGCTTCGATGGCCGCCCAGACCTCCCAATCCTCCCGCCCGAGGCCCCGCCGGGAGTATGGTCCGTGCAGGACATAGGAATCGAGGTGGTCCGTGTGCAGATGGATCAGGGAACTGTCGAAGGACTGCCGCACCTGCGTCGCGATGTCGGCAGTGACGTCGTACGGGGTCCGGTGGTCCTGCCCGTCGACCGGAGTGAATTTGGTCTGGAGGAACAGCTGCTCGCGCATCACACCCCGGGCGGCCAGCTGCCGCAGCGCCTCCCCGACCAGCGCTTCGTCATAATGGATCAGTTGATTCGCCGTATCGATCGCCCTGAAGCCCGCTTCCACCGCTTGCACAACCAACCGGGTGGTGGCCTCTTTTTTCCACGCCGTACCGTACATGAAGGAAGGAAGAGACACGTGATTGTATGTCGTGAACGTCATGAGCCGGCCTCCCAGGATGGGCTACCATACACAGATCCCCGCCCCGGACTCAATATTCCCAATCGCCGAGAAACTTGGTAGAGTGCCGCTTCGCCGACTGCACGGACCGTGACAAGGAGAAGGGAATGACCGCGGACGTCGAGACACTGAAAGCCACCTGGATGGCCGGCGATTATGGCCACTTCGCCACCTACATGCTGCCGGGCGCGATGGATTTCTTTCCGACGCTCGGAATCAAACCCGGCGAACGGGTGTTGGACGTCGGCTGCGGGGCCGGTCAACTGACCCTTCCCGCCGCGCGGGCCGGCGCGGTCGTCACGGGCGTCGATATCGCCGTGAATCTGCTCGAACAGGCCCGTGCCCGCGCGCAGGCCGAGGGTTTGAAGATCCGGTTCGACGAGGGTGACGCCGAAGCGCTGCCCTACGACGCCGCGGCCTTCGACCTCGTGTTCAGCTTCATCGGCGCGATGTTTGCGCCGCGGCCGGACCGGGTGGCCGCCGAATTGATCCGCGTCTGCCGGCTGGGGGGACGGATCATCATGGGAAACTGGACTCCGCAAGGGTTCGTCGGCCGGATGTTCGCCATCCACGCCAAGTACGTCCCGCCGCCGGCCGGCATGACGTCGCCCGTCCTCTGGGGCGAGGAAGCCGTCGTCCGCGAGCGGCTGCGCAACGGCATCGGCACCTTGCGCCTCACTCCGCGGAAATTTCCGTTCCGCTACCCCTTCCCGCCCCCGGACGTCGTAGACTTCTTCCGCACCTATTACGGACCGTCCCATCGGGCCTTCGCCGCGTTGAACGGCGAGCAGCAGGAGGCCTTGCGCAACGACCTGATCCGGCTGTGGACCGAGCACAATCTCGCGACGGACAAGACCACGCACGTGACGGCGGAGTATCTCGAGATCGTGGCTTTGCGCGGTTAGCGGGGCTGCGCGCAGCGAAACGGTTTCCGGCACCCTGAACGCCCGGACTGATTCATGAGACAAAGGAGTCGCCCCATGCTTCGGCGTTGTACCGGATCCCTGTTGATGCTGACGCTGCTGTTGGGCGGGATCCATCCCGACCCGGCGTCGGCGCACCGGGAACTCTTCACGCCCGAAGAAAAAGACCGCTTGAAGACGGCCGCGCGCGTCCGCCTGGAGGCGCTCGCGTTGACGGACCGGGGCCCGGCCGATCCCGCCGGCATCGCCGCAACCGTGTCTGCGCGCCTCAAGGCGCTGGGCTACGGCGTCGTCGCCGATCCGGCGGAGCCGCACGACGTCACCGTCAAGGTCAAGTGCGAGGAGCACAAAATCTGGGAAGGACCGGTTCAGTCCGGCGGCGATGCCGATCAACTCGACGCCGCCTCCCGGCTCTGGAAGGGCCCGGCCTGCCAGTTCACCTACCGCCTCGACACCCGCACCTCGGACTGGCGGCATGAAGTGCGCGGTGCGGCCGTCACGGATTCACAGGCCGGCGCCAAAGCCCTCGTCGATTTGAATGCCCGCCTCGCCGACGATCCGTTCCCGTTTCTCCTGGCCGCCGCGTGGGGACACACAGCCCGTCTGTTGGCGGCCCTGGATCATCCGGCGACGGCGCAGGCTCAGAAATCGATCATCATCACGCTGCTCGGCCATACCTTCGCCGTCGAAGCGATCCCGGCCCTCAGCCGTGCGCTGAACGACAGGGACCCGGCGCTGGTTCAGCGCGCCGCCGTCGCCTTAGGATCCATCGGACACCCCGACTGCATCCCCCTGTTACTGGAGCAGTTGAAGCGGGACCGGCCCGAGCTGCGGCTGGCCGCGATCACGGGACTGGGCCGGCTCGCGCCCCTCTACCCGAGCAGCGAGATCGTCCCGGCCCTGCTGGCGCAACTCCCCCGTGAGCCGGTTCCTGCGCAGACCGAAATCGTCCTGGCCCTGGGGCGAACCACGGACCGCCGCATCCTGGAACCCTTGCGGGCCCTCAATCGTTCCGTCCAGGAAAAGACCCGCTCGGACAGCAGCCCGGAGTGGAAAGACCTCAAGCGCGCGCTCGGCCAGTCGCTCGACCAATTCGACGGCGTCCATACCGGCGACTAGCCGGCCCGGCGCGGCGGCGGCGGCGCAGATCCGATCCGCGCGATACTGCGCAATCGAGTGATCGGAGCGGGGCGTCAGGGTATAATGGAGCCACGCGAGGCCCACAATGCATCGAGTGCTCGTCCTCGGCGCAGGCAAGATCGGTTCGTTGGTCGCCTGTCTGCTCTCCCAACGCGGCGGGTACGACGTCCATCTGGGCGATGTGAGCCTGGAGGGCCCGAAGCATCTGGTCGAGGATCTCGGGCTCGCGCACGTCACGCCCACGATTCTCGACGTCCGGCATCCCGACGCCGTCAGCACCTATCTCTCGACCCATCCCGTCGACGCCGTGGTCTCCAGCCTCCCTTTTTTCTGCAATCCGACGGTGGCGGGGCTTGCGCTCACGCACGGGCTCCACTATTTCGACCTGACGGAAGACGTCGAAGTCACGAACCAGATCCGCGTCCTGAGCGCCGGCGCCCCGCGGGCGTTCATGCCTCAATGCGGCCTGGCGCCCGGCTTCATCAGCATCGTCACCCACGACCTCATGACGCATTTCGAAACGCTGGACACCGTCAAGATGCGCGTCGGCGCCCTCCCGGTGCATCCGAGCAACGCCCTCAAGTATTCCCTGACCTGGTCGACCGACGGGTTGATCAACGAGTACGGCAATCTCTGTTACGGGATCGAGGAAGGCGAGAAGGTGCCCTTGCAGCCGCTCGAAGGCTATGAAACGATCGAGCTGGACGGACTTCTGTACGAAGCCTTCAACACGTCCGGCGGCCTGGGCACGCTGGCCGACAGCTATGTCGGCAAAGTCCAGACGATGAACTACAAGACCCTCCGGTACCCGGGGCACTGCGAGAAGATCCATCTCCTGATGAAGGATTTGAAGCTGAACGAGGATCGCGCGACGCTCAAGCGGGTCCTCGAGCGCGCGGTCCCTCAAACCCTCCAGGACGTCGTCCTGATCTACGCGTCGGTGACCGGCACCAAGGACGGGGGATTCTTCGAGGAAAATTACGTCAAGAAGATCTACCCCCAATGCATCAAGGGCAAGCTCTGGTCGGCGATTCAGGTCACGACCGCCTCCAGCATCTGCTGCGTCATGGACCTCGTCCTGAACGATCCGTCGCGGTACCACGGCTTCGTGACGCAGGAATCGATCCTCCTGCAGGATTTTCTGGCCAACGACTTCGGAGCCTGCTTTCGATGAGCACCGTACAGGCCGCGCTCAGGGATCTCGGCATCCAGGCGGTGAACGCCGGCGGCAGCACCGGTGCCGGCTGGTGGTCCGCTCCCGCGGCAGGTCCCCTGCTCCAATCGTTCAATCCCGCAACCGGAGACGTCATCGCCGGCGTCCATCCCTGTTCCCCGGACGACTACCTGCAGATCGCGCAACAGTCCGAGGAAGCGTTCAGCGCCTGGCGCGCGGTCCCGGCCCCCAAGCGCGGGGAACTCGTCCGGCTCATCGGCCAGGCGCTGCGGGAGAAGAAGGATCAACTGGGCACGCTGGTGTCCCTGGAGGTCGGCAAGATCAAGGCCGAGGGGGACGGCGAAGTCCAGGAGATGATCGACATGGCCGATTTCGCCGTGGGACAGTCGCGCATGCTCTACGGCGCGACGATGCAGTCCGAGCGGCCGGCGCACCGCATGAGCGAACAGTGGCATCCGCTGGGGCCGGTCGGCGTCATCACCGCCTTCAATTTCCCCGTGGCCGTCTGGGCCTGGAACGCCTTCCTGGCGGCGGTTGCCGGCGATACGGTCATCTGGAAGCCGTCGCCCAAGGCGCCGCTCTGCGCTGTCGCCGTCCAGCAGATCTGCAACCGCGTCATGGAGCAGCAGGGCTGGCAGGGGATCTTTTCGCTCTTTATCACCGATCAGCCGGCGCTCGCCGAAAGCATGGTTCGGGATCGACGTCTGCCGCTGATTTCGTTCACCGGGTCGGTGGCGGTCGGGCGTCAGGTCGCCGCCGCCGTCGCCCAGCGCCTCGGGCGGACGCTCCTGGAACTCAGCGGCAACAACGCGGTCATCGTCGACGACACGGCGGACCTCGACCTGGCGCTCCGGGCGATTCTCTTCGGCGCGGTGGGCACCGCCGGTCAGCGCTGCACGACCACCAGGCGCCTGCTCGTCCATGAATCGGTGGCGGACGAACTGCTCCGCAGGCTGGTGAAAGCCTATGGGCAGATTCGCATCGGCAACCCGCTGGACCCGGACGTGCTGCTCGGGCCGCTCATCGATCACGCCGCCGTGGAGGCCTACCGCGCGGCGCTCGACGAGGTCCGGAAGGAAGGCGGCGAGATCCTTTGCGGCGGGCAGGTCCTGAACCGCCCCGGCCATTTCGTGGAGCCGACCATCGTCCGCGCGCAGCATCACTGGCCGGTCGTGCAGCGCGAAACCTTCGCGCCCATTCTGTACGTCATGACCTTCCGCACGCTCGACGAGGCCATCGCGCTGCAGAACGGCGTGCCCCAGGGACTGTCGTCCGCGATGTTCACCAACAATCTCCGGCACGGCGAGCGCTTCCTCTCGGCGGCCGGCAGCGACTGCGGGATCGCCAATCTGAACATCGGGACCTCCGGCGCGGAGATCGGCGGCGCGTTCGGCGGGGAAAAGGAAACGGGCGGCGGGCGCGAAGCCGGCTCGGATGCGTGGAAAGCCTACATGCGGCGCCAGACCACCACCGTCAACTGGGGAACGGAGCTGCCGCTGGCGCAGGGCATCAGGTTCGGATCGTCAACCCCCTAGACCCGACAGCGAGGTGACCGTCATGGATCGGACACGCGAGCTCGATGAACTCATGGAACGGATGGTCGCGCACTACGTGGCGGGCAACGCCGCAGCCAGGGTGCTGAAGGCCATGCTGGACGACACGGGGGTCGGCTTCTTCCCCGTCGTCGACCATGTCACGCTGCGCACGCTCGACATCGACCGCCGGGCGGAGCAGTTCGTCGGACTCGGATATGCGTACGACGAAACCCTCCAGTACGACGACTGGTACGCCAAGGTGTATCGCAAATCCGGGTATCCCGCCCTCTTCGTCGATCAGGCCTATCCCGACGACCGGGGCCGGACCAGCATCATCCCGGGCTGGGTCCGGAAGTTCGGCGATCAGGTGTTTCACCATGTCGCCGTGCGCGTGGAAGACATCGAACTGGCGATCGATCGGCTCAAGCGGAAAGGCGTGGTGTTCGCCGGCAAGATCGTCGGGGCCCCGGGCGGGCAGCTCCGGCAGATTTTTTCGGCGCCCGAGATGGTCGACGGCCAACCGTTTTCGGTGCTGGAGCTTGCCGAACGCCACAGAGGCTATCAGGGATTCCTGCCGCCGCAGGCCGACAGCCTCATGAAATCCACCGCGCCCCGCTGACCGCCGATGGATCGCCATGTTCTGCCGACCGCATGTCCGAACCGGCCGACGCCCGCCCGATGACGTGGATCGTCTACATTCTGGAATGCGCCGACCGGAGCCTGTACACGGGCATCACCACCGACCTGATCCGACGCATCCGGCAGCACGAAGCCGGGACCGGCGCGAAATACACCAGAAACCGCGGGCCCTTCACCGTCCGCCATACGGAACGGATGCGGACCAAAAGCCGGGCCTTGCGGCGCGAAGCCGCCATCAAGGCGCTGGATCGATCCGCGAAACTTGCCCTCGTCACCGCCGCGGCGCGCCGGACCGGTCGGCGCGCCTCCCCGCCCAGGCTTTCTTTCAGCGCGACTGCCAGGCGCCCTGCGCCAGCAGCATCAGCATGAACAGCACCAGCACCGCGGCCGCCCCGAGGATCGACAGCGCGAATGAACAGGCCTGGAACTGTCGGAACGGTTCGCGCCGGCAGGAGGGGAAGCGAAGGACGCAGAAGGTCGTGATCGAGGCCACGAGACCGATGACGGCGATGAGCACCTGCGCAAGACTCATGCGACCTCGGCCGGCGCGATGACTACCCCATGTCGCGCAGGACGTGGTCGGGATTCCGGTCCCGGGCGATGGTTTTCATGAGTTGGTCCCCGAACAGCACGACCACGCGACCGCGCTGATCTTTGACGACCATCGACGCGGAAGGCGGCTTGAACGAGGCGGGGTCGCCCTCCAGCCAGGCGCTGCAGGTAAAGGGCAACGGATCGAGGGCGGTTTCGACGCGGTATTCGTGACGCAGCCGGTATTGCAGGACGTCGAATTGCAGCCGCCCCACCGCCGCCACCAACGACTCCAGGTCGTTGAGACTGCGCATGATCTGCACCGTGCCCTCCTGCGCCATCTGCTCCATTCCCTTGTCGAAGGCTTTCCGCTTGCCCACGTCGGTCGGACGGATCCGGGCGAAGATCTCCGGCTGAAACTGCGGCAGCGGCTTGAAATTGAACCCGCCGGTCAGCGAAATCGTGTCGCCGATCGCGAAGAGGCCCGGATTGATGATGCCGATGATGTCGCCGGGAAACGCCTCCTCGACCGTGCTCCTCGCCTGCGCCACCATGCTGTGCGGGCGGGAGAGCCGCACCTCGCGGTTCAGGCGATGGTGCCGGACGACCATATCCCGTTCGAACCGGCCGGAACAGACACGGAGAAAGGCCGTGCTGTCGCGATGCTTCGGGTTCATGTTGGCCTGAAGCTTGAAGACATAGGCGCTGAACGGCGTCTCGACGGGATCGACGGACAGCTCGCCGCCGTCGTCGCGATCGGCCGGGCGCGCGCCGGGACAGGGCGCGAGTTCAACGAAGGCGTCCAGAAAACTCTCGATGCCGAAGTTCGTGAGCGCCGAGGCGAAAAACACCGGGGTCACCTCGCCGGCGAGAAACGGCCCGCGCGAGAAGGGGTTGCCGGCGATGTCGAGCAATTCCAGATCGTGAGTCACCTGTGCCATCACGTCCGGAGACACCCGGCCGCTCCGCTCGAGATCCGCCAGCGGCAGGACGGCCACGTCCACCTTGGTCGCGCCGCCGTGCGCCGTCTTGCTGAAGAGCTGCACGCGGCCGTCGGCGCGGGTCACGATGCCGGCAAAATCGCTCCCAGACCCGATCGGCCAGTTGATCGCGCTCGCATGGATGTCGAGCGCCTGTTCCACTTCCGTCATCAGATCCAGCGGCGGACGACCCGGCAAGTCCATCTTGTTGATCAAGGTCAGCACCGGGATGCGCCGCAGACGGCAGACCGCGAACAGCTTCCGGGTCTGCGCCTCCACCCCCTTCGCCGCATCGATGACCATGATCGCGCTGTCCGCAGCGGTCAGCGTGCGGTAGGTATCCTCGGAAAAGTCCTGGTGCCCCGGCGTGTCGAGCAGATTGATGACGGCGTCTTTATAGGGAAACTGCATGGCCGACGCGGTGATCGAAATACCGCGCTCCTGCTCCATGCCCATCCAGTCGGAAGCCGCGGTCTTGCCTCCTTTGCGGCCCCGGACCATGCCGGCCGTCCGGATCAGGCCGGAATACAGGAGCAGCTTTTCCGTCAGCGTCGTTTTGCCCGCATCGGGATGGCTGATGATGGCGAAGGTCCGTCGTTTGGCGGTGGCGATGGCCAGCTCGTTTTGAAGCGCCGCGTCGATGGGCATCATAGGTGCGCAGCATACCATAGGGCGGCGATCCGTCGACAGATGATCGCGACAGGCCGTACACGATGGCCGTAGCAGAGTCCGGTCGCGATCGATTATGATGGTGCGGAGTGTGACGATGACATCCCCCGATTCCACACCGCCTGCGGACACGCCCCTCCCCCGGACAAGCCGCTCCGCGCGATGCGCCCGCTCTCCCCTCAAAGGCGTCCTGTGCATCGCGGCGCTCATCTTCATCGGTTCGCCGCTCTGGGCCGGTCCCTCCGCGACCGGCAAGCCGGATACGGAGTCCGGCCGGGCAGCCCGGGGCCGAACCTTGTTCAACGGGAAGGGGCTGTGCTCGACCTGTCACGGCGTCGACGGAGACCGCGACCGGCTTCCCCCCGGTCTGACCCCGAACGTGCGCGAGAATATCGCCCGCCTCGATCCCGGGCCGCCCGACCTGAGGCGCGCCGGCGGTCTGACCCTCACGACCGACAAACAGCGGTTCGAGGCCATCAGACGCGGCCATCTCCGCAGCAGCATGCAGCCTCTCCCCCGGGACCTGCTGAGCGACGACGACATCGCGTCACTGCTGGCCTACCTTGCCCTGCTGCGCGGCACCGCCTCAGCCGCCCCTGCGGGACCCGCAGTCGGCGGCATCCTGCAGGGTGATCCCGTGAACGGGCGGCAGCTCTATCATGAGACCGGCGGCTGCGCCATCTGCCACGGCATCGAAGGCCGACTGACGCAGCGTCCTCCGATCTCGGCCGACTTGGCGCAGCGCCTCGACCGGCTGCCGGTCCCCCCCGCGAATCTCAGAAATCCCGCCGGGCTGAAATCGCGTACCGACGAAGACCGCTTTCGTTCCATCAAATTCGGCCACCCCGGCACCGCCATGTTCCCGAAGCATCTGCTGCGCGGCGACGACATCCGGGACCTCGTCGCCTATCTCGGCACCCTGCGGCCGGAGAAACGGTAATCCATCGCCCACCGATCGCGGCGCTTCCACCCGTATTGACTGCGTTCCCCGCCCTCTCTATTCTGTGGTTCGCGGCGGTTTTCGCAGCAGTCTTTCCGTTCGACCGGGCCGCCCCCGGCTGCCCAAGGAGTTGCCATGACCCAAGGATCCGGACCCAGCGTCAGCGCATACATGCACCGCCAGTTGGAGATCGTGCCGGAGAACGCCGCCGCATTCGACGCCGCCGTGCGGATGCGGGACCGGCGGGTCGGGTGCGTCTTCGTCGAATCGCTCAATCGCGAAGCGCGGGACTGCCGCATCGGCGGGATCATCACGGAAACGGACGTGATCGGGAAGGTGCTGGCCCAGGGGCGGGACCCGGAGGTCGTCACGGCCGGCCGGATCATGAGCCGCCCCCTCCTCACGATCGCGCCGGATCGGCCGATGATCGATGCCGGCCATCTGATGGAGCGCCATCACGTCCGGCATCTCGGCGTCTCGGACGGCGACGAGATCGTCGGCGTCATTTCCGTCCGGGACCTGGCCAGGCATTTCTTTGAGGCGCCGTCCGGTCCGGTCGAGGCGCTGAATGACGTCTATCGCCCGCTCGGAGTCCTGATGCAGAAGCAGCTGGAAACGATCGACGCCGGGGCACCGGCCGCCGCCGCCGCGACACGGATGGCGGAGAGGCGGATCGGTTCGCTGTTCGTCGTCGAGGCCGGAGAGATCGTCGGGATCGTGACCGAAACGGACCTGGTCAGGAAAGCCGTGGCCGGCGGGCCCGACCCCGGATCGCAGCGCGTCGGCGCGCTCCTGTCCTCTCCGCTTCTCGACATCGATCTCAACCGGTCCGTTCGTGACGCCTGCGACGTCATGGCCAAACATCAGGTCCGTCATCTGACGGTCAGGGATCAGAGCGCGGTTGTCGGGGTGATTTCGTCGCGGGATCTGGTCAGGATGATCACCGCCAGAGACCGGCCGGACTTTCTCCGGCGGACGGCGGAGGAACGGACGGAACGGAGACTCTGACCGGTCCCGTTCCCGGCTGCTCAGGACAAGCCGTGCTGTTCCTTGCCGATGCGGCCGTCGTAGCGGGTGGTGGACTTGAACAGTTCGAACCGCCCGTCGATGCTCCCGTTCGAGCCGCGCCCGACCGGTTCCCGCATGCGCACGTGAATCACGAGTGAGGTCCGTCCGGGCCGGTTCGCTTGCCCTTCACGTCTCCATCATTTCCAGCCTGGCGTCGAATTCGTGGCCGCAGGCGGTGCAGCGGATGCAATCCGATTCGACCGTGAATTCGTCGACGCGAACCCCCATGCCGCCGCAGTCGGGGCAGCGGGCCAGATGGACTTTCTGATCGTCGAGCGTTTCATACCGGCTGCCGTGCAGGCAATAGACCGGTTTGCCGTCCAGCAGCCAGACGCGGCCCGCGTTGTCCGCGACCGGCAGAACCAGATAGTGGTGGTTCACGTAGTCTTCCAGTTCGCGCCGGCTCGCGAATCCGTCCTTGATGAATTTGCCGCTCGCCGCCTCATAGAGCGCCTGCTCCCTGACGATCGCCTTGGTCGGTCCCATACACCCTCCTTTGTACGGCTGACGGATGACCGGTTTCCCGGTACGGACTGCTTCTGCAGCGGCGTCCCGCCGTCGAACATCCGGCCCGTCAGACCACGCCGGAATAGTACCGAAGAATGTTCGACACCGAGATCACGCCGATGATGTCGCCATCCTGCGCGACGGCCAGATGCCTGGTGGCCTGTTCCTTCATCATGCGGACGGCTTCGATGAGCGGCCGGTCCCCTCCTATCGCGACCAGCGGTGTCCGGACGCAGGACTTGACGGCCGTCGTGCCGGGATCCAGCCCGTTGGCCACCACGTCGCGGGCGAGCGTCGAATCGGTGATGAATCCCACATAGGCGTGATGGTCGGTCACCAGCAGCGATCCGGTTTTCCATTTCTGCATCAGCCGGCCCGCCTCACGCAGGCTCGCGGTCTGCGGAATGCTCCGGAGCTCGGCCGACATATGTTCCGCCACTTGAGGCCCGATGAGGACCTGCCTGCCTCCCGTGAATTTCTTCGGTGCGGCGGCGCGGCGCGCTTCCAGTTCCGCCACGCAGCTCTCCAGCACCCGGCTCCGTTGCAGGAGACTCTGCCGTTCGCCGTCCAGCCCCACGCTTTCCGGCGCCTCCTCCGTCAGATTGACCAGTCCGGACGCCTCACCGAGTTCCGCATATTCGTAGGCGTCGAGCAGCTCCGAATGCTCTCCGAGCACGTCGGCGATCAGCCGCTCCGATTCCGCGTCGAACTCCTCCAGACTTCCGGTCGGTTGCCCCTTCCCCTTTCCGAGATAGCACCCCAGTTCGGCCAGATGGGTCCGCATGCGCTCGATGCTCCGGTCCAGGGATGCCCGCGGTATTCGGGAAGTCGTGCGAGAGGCCATAACACCTCCTGTGATGGGCGGGTGGGATGAGATGCCGAATCTTACGCCGCCCGGCCGACCGAGGCAAGATGAGCCCGGTGCGGCCGGCCCGGACCATTCCCAACTTCCGATTGCAGCGCTGCGCCGCCGCAGCTAGACTCCTTCGATACGTCCGGCGCGCGCATCCCGCGCGTCCGCCGGCGGGCCGATGGCTCGTTCACGAATGGGGGGCACCGCATGTTCGACTGGCTGGCTGATCCCGAAGTGTGGATCGCACTGGGGACCTTGACCGCGCTCGAAATCGTTCTGGGAATCGACAACATCATCTTCATCTCCGTCCTGGTCGGCCGGCTTCCGGAAACGAAGCGGACCCTGGCCAGGCGTGTGGGGCTGGGCCTCGCGATGGTGGCGCGCCTGGCCTTGCTGTTCTCCATTTCCTGGGTGATGGGACTCACCCACCCCTGGTTCACCGTCTTCTCCCAGGCGATCTCCGGCCGCGACCTGATTCTGATCGGCGGAGGCCTGTTTCTCCTGGCCAAGGCGACGCATGAGATCCATGACAGTCTCGAGGGGCCCGAAGACGACCCGTCGCTGCCGGCGGTGACGGGACTGGGCATGGTGCTGGTCCAGATCGCGCTCCTGGACATCGTGTTTTCCCTGGATTCCGTCATCACGGCGGTCGGGCTGGTGGAGCAGGTCTCGATCATGGCGACGGCGATCATCCTGGCGGTCATCGTGATGCTGATGGCGGCGAAGGCCATCGGGGATTTCGTCGACGCCCACCCGACGATCAAGATCCTCGCGCTGTCGTTCCTGATCCTGGTCGGCGTCACCCTCATGGTGGAAGGATTCGACGTACACGTCCCGAAGGGGTACATCTACTTCGCGATGGCGTTTTCGGTGACCGTCGAGATGCTCAACCTGCGCATGCGGAAGGTCCGGCAGGCGCCGGTCAAACTTCACAGCCGGTACGCCGAGACGCGGGGGCGCCGCGACTAGCCCCATGCCTGCTTCGCTCCAAGCCTTCATCGCCATCCTTCTCGCCGGCACGGCGCTCCGCTCCCTGTCCCTGCTCGACAAATCCCACGCGGACCGCCTGGCCAACCTGGTGTTCTCCGTGAGTCTGCCCGCGACGATCCTCGTGTCGCTCGACAGCGTCGCCTTCGCGCCTGCCGCCTGGAAACTTCCGATGGCGGCCTGCCTCGTGACGATCCCGATGGTCGCGTGCGCCTGGCAGCTCGCGCGTCTGCTCCGGCTGCCCCGGCGGACAAGAGGGGGTTTCCTGCTGGCCACCGGCTGCATCAATTCCGTGTACTTCGCCTATCCCGTGGTGCTGGCGACCAGCGGCGAGGACGGCCTGGCCCGCGCCATTCTCTTCGACCTCGGTCAAACCACGCTCACGCTCACGGTCCTCTACGCGATCGCTCTGGCCCACGGCACGCGCACGGCGGGTCCCCGGTCGGCATTGCTCCGGTTCCTCTCATCCCCGCCGCTCTGGGCCTTGCTCGTCATCCTTGCCCTGAAACTGCTCGATTGGCGCCTTCCGCCCTTGCTGCGCCAGGGACTCACGCCCCTGCATCTCACGACGACGCCGCTGGCGAGCCTGGTCCTCGGTCTCTCGATCAGTTTCTCCGCCCTGCGGCGAACGGCGGGCCTGGCGGTCGCGGGAGTGCTGGTGCGGATGGGCGGCGGACTGGCGCTCGGCTGCGCCGCCGTCTTCACATTGAACCTGACGGGAGTGGAGCGCGCGGTGGTGCTGCTCGTCGCCGCCATGCCGTCGGCGGTGACGGCCGTGATCTTCGCCGCGGAAACCGGCCTCGACGAAGATCTGGTCGCCTCCGTCGTGGCGTTGTCCATCTGCGTGGGTGTCGCGGCGCTGCCGCTGCTCCCCCGCCTCATGCCGTGGCTGACGGGGTGAGCCGCGGGACCGGGAAGGACCCCGCGGCACGTCCGGCCTGCGGCGGGGGCTACCGGGTCAGCCAGGACCGGTTCCGGACGGTCGCAAGCGCGTAGGGAAAGATCCAGAAGAGGCTGAAGAAGTAAAAGTACGCGTACAGCACCCCGTACAGAAACTCCCGCGAGCGCTCGCTGTGGAGAAAATAGAGGGTGTAGAAGACGGACACGACCCCCATCGAAATCAGCAGGCGCACGATGGTCAGCGGATCCTGCAGGCTCAGGTAGACCATCAGGACCAGCGAGCTGTAGGCGACGGGATAGCGGAGATTCGTGATTGTGGTTTCGAGCATGGTGAGCACCAGCGCGGGAAACGGCAGCTTCCACATGATCTTCCACAAACGGATCTCCTCCCGGATGTAGCTCCGGTCCCAGCGCAGAAACATCCTGCAAAGCTGCCGGTAGGTCTCCGGCGCGAGGGTATGCACGACGGCGCTGCGCTGGTAGACGGCCCGATAGCCCGACGCGAGCACGTCGTTGGTCAGCGCCCGGTCCTCCCCGATCGTGCAGGCGGAACCGAGAAACCGCTGCCGCAGCCAGCCCGGCACCAGCGGTTTGATCACGGACGCCCGGTAGGCGGAGAGGGCCCCCGGACAGCAGTAGACGGTGCCGTAGGACGACTGCACGCTGCGGAGAAAATCGAACGACAGGACATACCGCACGTGGAGCATGCGGGGCAGGATGGACTGGAATCGATTGAGCACGCAGACCTTCCCGGCGACCGCCCCGACCCGCTCGTTCCGGAACGGGCCCGCGATCGCCAGCAGGGCCCGCCGGTCCACGAGGCTGTCCGAATCGACCGTCACGATGATGTCTCCCGTCGCCCGCGCGAATCCCGCCGCGAGCGCCGCGCGCTTCCCCGCATTCACGGGCAGTCTCACCGTCTGCACGAGGTCCGGCCGTTCGCGCTGCGCGGCGCTCACGTACGTCCAGGTATCGTCCGTGCTGCCGTCATCGATTACGATGATCTCGAGCCGGTCCCGCGGATACTCGGCGCGCGCACAGGCATCCACGGCTTTCCGGACCATCGCGCTCTCGTTATAGGCGGGAATGATGACCGAAAGGCGGGGAGCCTCCTCGTAGGCCATGGCGGCGACCGGGCGGTAGCGGACCCAGAGCAGCGTGCGGATCACGAGCAGCAGCATGCCCATCGTGAACCACAGGAGACTGGGACGCGCGATCAAGGCCGCCCATCCCTGGATCATCAGCGAATCCGCCAGCGGATCGAACACTTCATGGCCGAACCGGATGATCGTGGCCATGACGGCCCCGAACACGATGATCGTGGCAATGATAAACCGAAGGTCGACATTCAACCAGGTGGGGTTGTCGTCTCCGATCTGGGTGAACAAGGCCGATCGCGATGCGGATCCGGCGGCGAGAGGTTCCATGACAAGTCCTTCCGAAATTAATATGGGTGAAATGAATGGATCATGAAGATAAGAACGGCTCCCGACGCTCATGCCCCCCAGTCGTGCCGCCGTCCGTCCGCGTGTCCTATTTGCCACGTTTGTGGATGACAGACCTCAGTCATGACACCGACTGCGCCCACACCTCCTTGGCGTGGGACGATCAACTCATCGATAATGTAAATGAATCGGCCTCGATCTATTGCGGGAAGAACCTGGTACGCATATTGCGTTTTTAGGAGGATATCTCAAGAGGAGGACGATCATGCACGATGCAACGTTGTGGATCGCGTGGTATCTCTTTCTCCTGGTTATTCCCCTCTTCCTGATCGGCTCGTTCGTCCGCGAGCGGGTCGTCGCCAGACGGTCTGTTCGCCGCCGCCGCTGACGAAGCGCCGGCTCATCGCCGGCTCCGTTCCCCCGCCGGAACGGTTCCGCATTGTATAATGACAACCCGGCCGGTTTTCAACTGCCTCCTTCCCCGAAACATTGCACTTCCCGAAACGCGTACGGCACATCGCCCCGCC
>DIHJ01000063.1:0-1995 GCA_002420105.1 Nitrospira sp. UBA5699 | reverse complement strand
CATCGCCCCGCCGCTTCGCCCCATACTTTCCGCCCATGAGCACTCCTCCGGCCGATCGATCGCAGCCCCTTCAAGGGTTGGAAGCGGATGCGGCCCTGCGCGCGATTCTTGAGGGCACCGCCACGGAAACCGGCCAGCGGTTTTTTGCCGCGCTGGTGCAGAATCTCGCCAAGGCGCTCGGCACGCACGGCGCCTGGGTGACGGAATATTTTCCGGAACGGCGACGCCTCCGCGCCCTGGCCTTCTGGATGGACGGCCAGTGGGTCCTGGACTACGAAGTCGACATCGCCGGGACGCCCTGCGAGCGCGTCATCGACACGGCCAAGCTGGTGCATTTTCCCGACCGGGTGCTGGAAATCTATCCCCACGAAGAAGAGTTGAAAGCGGCCGGGGCCGTCAGCTACATGGGTGTCCCCCTGCAGGACACGGACGGGAACATTCTGGGGCACATGGCCGTCATCGACCGGCGGCCGATTCCCGAGGAGCCGCCCGTGCATGCCATCTTTCAGATCTTCGCCGCGCGGGCGGCAGCCGAGCTCCGGCGGCTGCGCGCCGAGGCGGAGGTGCGCGAGCGGGAGGAAAAGGTCGGACGCCTTCTCGGCAGCGCCATGGACGCGATCATCGAACTGGACGACCGGCTCCACATCACCCAGGTCAACCCGGCCACGGAGCGGGTCTTCCGCTGCCCGGCGGGCAAGATGGCCGGGCAGGATTTCCGGCGATTCGTCGGCCGGGAGGACGCCGCCCGGCTGATCTCGCTCATCGCCGAACTCGACGCCCGCCCCGAAGGCCAGCAGTCGCGCTGGATTCCCGGCGGCCTGACCGCCCGCTGCCCCGAAGGCGAATCCTTTCCCGCCGAAGCCACGCTTTCCCGCTTCGAGCTGCACCGCCGGCGGTTCACGACGCTGATTCTCCGCAACGTGCACGAGCGTCTCGAAGCGGAGCGGAAAATCCGGTCGCTCACCGTGGAAACGGAACGGCTGCGGGAGGAGCTGCAGGCGCTCCAACAGGACGGCGCGCTGATCGGCGACAGCCCGGCGCTCCGGCAGGTCCTGCGCGACGTCGCCAAGGTCGTGGACACCGACGCCACGGTGCTGATCCCGGGCGAGACCGGGACGGGCAAGGAACTGGCGGCGCGCGCGTCCATGGGCAAGCAAACGCCGCGAGAAGCCGCTGGTCACCGTCAACTGCGCGGCGATCCCCGCGACCCTGATCGAGAGCGAATTGTTCGGCCACGAGCCCGGCGCCTTCACCGGCGCCACAAAGAAGCGCGAGGGCCGGTTCGCGTTGGCCGACACCGGCACCATCTTCCTCGACGAAATCGGAGAGCTGCCGCTGGAGCTGCAGTCGAAACTGCTCCGCGTGCTGCAGGAAGGGGAATTCGACCCGGTCGGCGGCTCCGCGACCAGGCGGGTCAACGTGCGGGTGCTGGCCGCCACGAACCGCGATCTGGAGAAATCCGTCCGCGACGGCAAATTCCGCGAAGACCTCTTCTACCGGCTGAACGTATTTCCGCTCCGCCTGCCGCCGCTGCGCGAGCGCGGGGACGACGTCGTGCGCCTGGCCTCCGCCTTCGCCCAACGGTTCGCCGCCAGGATGGGTCGCACCATCGCGCCGCTGACCGGGGAATGCGCGAGCCGGCTCAAGGCCTACGGCTGGCCCGGGAACGTGCGCGAGCTCCAGAACGTCATCGAACGGGCCGTGATCACCTCGACGAACGGCCGGCTCGATCTCGACCGCGCCCTGCCGGAGGCAGTCCGGCCGGCTTCCGCCCAGCCGGACCGGACGCCCGATTCCCCCGGCCGGATCAGGACGGCGAAGGAGCTGGAGGAACTGGAACGAACGAACATCCTGCGCGCCTTGGAGTCGGCCAACTGGAAGGTGTCCGGCGAGAAAGGCGCGGCGGCCATCCTGGGGATGCATGCATCGACCCTCTCCTCGCGCATGAAGGCCTTGATGATTCAGAAACCACGCTAGCCCGTATTATTCACGAGC
>DIHJ01000079.1:13128-15136 GCA_002420105.1 Nitrospira sp. UBA5699 | reverse complement strand
ATAGCGTCGGTTTCCAACAAAACGCCCCTTAGGATTTTCAAATCGCCCGAGTCCGGCTTTGGCGCAGGCGGTTCGCCAGGAACTCTTGATGGAAGCCAGCTTTCTCCCGCTGAGGTGACAGACCCACCGGCAATCCGGATGCAGATCGGAGGTTTGCTTATACCATGCCGCGAGCACATGGTAAAGATCCCCGCCCATCACGGCGACTCGTTCTTCTTCCGTCTTCGTAGTCTCTGACGCGAGCCGGATCTTGACGTTGCGCTTCTGATGATCGAAGTACAATTTGTAGCAAACTGGTTAGGGTTGTGGATGGCATTGAGTTGCACTAGATCTCCAGGATTTGTAATATATTGCAAGTTGTGGAGATCGATAGACATGACACCTGAAGCATTCCTGGCCACGCACAGTCTCTTCACTCGAGCGGAGTTGGCAACTGTCCTGCGTGGGCGGGCAGCAGCCACTGTGGATGCGCATCTGGCCCGCTGGAAACGGCAGGGTCGGATCGCGCGGGTGAAGCAAGGGATATTTGTGCGACTGGAGAAGCTCGGTGCCCCGAGTCATGCGCTACCGGACTTCATTGCGCTCGCCTCGCGCATGGCACCGGATGCTGCGGTTGCGTACCATACCGCGCTTGAGGCGCACGGCCTGGCGCAGAGCCTCTTCGAGCGGCTCACATTTATCACCTGGACCAAGGCCAAGCCCGTATCCTTCCAAGGTCGCCGCTTCGTTCCCGTGCGACCGCGGGCGGTGCTCCTCACGGCGAATAAGGGGGAACAGTGGATTGAGCGGCTGGAGCGGGCTGGGATCGAGGTCCGCGTCACGAGCGTGGAACGGACGGTTGTCGATGTGCTCGACCGGCTCGATTTGGCCGGCGGCGTTGAGGAGGTGTGGCGTTCGCTCCAATCGGTCCCAGCTCTCGATCTCGAGTCCCTCGAGCACTACGTCGCAGCACTCGGCAACAGCCTTCTGACCGCGAAGGTCGGTTTCTACCTTGAGTTGCGCCGGGAGGAACTGGCCGTGCCTGAGAGGCTGCTTGACCGGCTGCGGCTCGGGATCCCCAAGGCACCGACCTATATGGACCGCCGCCGCCGGGGCCGGCTCGTGGCCCGCTGGGCACTCATCATGCCCGAAGAGTTGCTCGCCGGCAGTGTCGAGGAACCTGCATGATCACGGCACGAGAGGTTGCGCACATCGCGGCAGAGACCGGATTCCGCTCCGATATCGTGGAGAAGGTGGTGCATCTCACGGGCATCCTCGATCGTCTCGACCGGCACGAGGTCACACGCGGAACCTGGCTCCTGAAGGGCGGCACCGCGCTCAACCTGCTCCATCTCGACGTGCCGCGGCTGTCAGTCGACATTGACGTCAACTTTGTCGGTTCTCAGGATGTCGACGCGATGCGCAGCGATCGGCCGGCGTTCGAGCGCGCGCTCACGGCCTGTTGTGAGCGAGAGGGGTGCACGGTGCGACGGAGTCCGTCCGAGCACGCCGGCGGGAAGTTCCGGCTGCGCTATCCGAGCGTGCTCGGAGGGACCCAGAACCTCGAAGTGGATGTGAGCTATGTCGCGCGGGTTCCGCTGTGGGGCAGCCTCCGGGTGCCGGTGCGATTTCCGCCTGGCTTGTCCCTCCATGTTGCCACCCTGACGATCGAGGAATTGGCTGCCGGTAAGTTCGCTGCGCTTGTCCAGCGCGCCGCGGCGCGCGATGCTTTCGATGCGGCCAGCCTGCTCGACCTCCATCAGGACCTGCTGGATCGGCCGTCGTTTCGGATTGCCTTCATCTGTTCAGCCGCTACATCGAGGACGGACGCCCGCGAATTCAGACTGCGTCTGCCAATCTTAGGAGCGCTCGCCTACGAACGAGACCTCGAACCGCTCCTGCGTCCGAGGCCGAAGGCTAGGGGCGAAGACCCACAAAAGGTCCGCAGGTGGATCGAGGATCGAGTCACTCCGGCTGTCGAACGTGTGCTCTCCTGGTCCGCCACGGAACGACGCTTTCTCGACCGCCT
>DIHJ01000079.1:10194-12927 GCA_002420105.1 Nitrospira sp. UBA5699 | reverse complement strand
ATCGGTCTGGCTGTTTGTTGGCCAGACGCACGCGCAGTTTCTACCTCGCAAACTATCAGATCGTTAAATTTACAGCGTTCCGTGGTCGGCGAAGCTGTAGTACCGGCCCTCGCCCAACACCAGATGATCAAGCACGGTGATGCCGAGAAGCTCACCGGCGTCTTTGAGGCGCCGAGTCAGGGCACGATCTTCCTGACTGGGAGTCGAATCGCCGCTCGGATGATTGTGCGCCAGGATGACGGCGCTGGCGTTCATGAGGATCGCTGGTTTGAATACCTCACGGGGATGGACGATGCTCAGGGTGACCGATCCGATGCTGACGGTGTTGACGCCGATGATCGCGTGTTTGGCGTCCAGGCCAACGACCATGAAATGCTCGCGATCGAGTCCATCGAAGAGCGGCGCAAGCAGACGGTATGCGTTCTGGGAATCCATGATCTTGACAGGCGAGGGATGTCCCAGGCTCTCCTTCACCAGCATCACTCGGTAGCGCGGAATCGCATACGCATGTTGGCCTGACTGTAGCTTGGCAGATGGCGCTTTTCTCGGCGAACGAGGAGACAGGTCGGCCTGGGGAGTCTCGGGGGCAGTCGGTGCCATAGTCATGGGTAGAGAAAAGGTTGTGGTGATTACGCAACCAACCATTCACGAAGTGAGCGCGGCAACCTGAGCAAGTGGAGACCAAATTATGTGGCGAGCTCGCTTGGACGGTGAAGCACGTAGAGATGGTAGGAATCGTTCCACATACGACTGCCCTGCGCCCGAAAGGCATTGAATGAGGAGCAAAGATACTTTCACATCGACGGCGGGGATAGTAACGTCCTGTGATCAGAGCTATCTGGCAAGTCGGATGTTGAAACTGTAAGCCCCCTCACAGATTGCTATACACGACCCCTCTAGAATGGCGCCATGGCCCGTCTTGATATTCTCGTGCATGGGGGATGCCTGTCCGAGCTCTCCGCTCGGAGTCTGGCACAGGAGGTCCGGAACGAGTTCCCGAATTGGCACATCAACGTCCGAACTGCAGAACAGGCTGACACGACCCTCTACGGGGTGCTGGTCTTTCCAGCCTTCTTGTTAGACGGTCGTATCCTCACCACGGGCATTCCGAGGAAGGACTGGCTTGTGGCCAAGTTGCGTGCATGGGAGAAGGGGGAGCGATGAGGGTTCAGTCTTCTGTTGCTCCGGGCAGGACAGTACGGGCCGCAACCCTGCTAGCAGAAGGTGATGAGGCCAGGATGACTGATGCCGAGCGCACCCGCTCTGCCACCGTTCAGACGGTATTTCTGGATATCACCAGGACATTTGACATCTCATTCGTGCCCGACTTGTTTGAAGGCATGCGCAATCGGCCGGCCTACCTGGAAACGGCGTGGGAACTGTTCAAGGAAGAGATGAATCTCGAACGTCTGGATCGGAGAACCAAGCTGATCATCGCCTTAGCCATCACGACGAACGAGGCCGGAACCTATTTCATCGCGGCATTGCCCCATGCGTTCCATCTGGACGCGCTCGACCAGGCGACCTGCGACAAGATCGTGTCGACCATTCGCTTCTTCAAGGCCTTTGAGCGATACCTGTCCGGAATCATGCCGGCCTTTGTCCCGGATACCGTCAGATTCGTGAACAGTTGTTTGCGTGAAGAATGTCAGAGTTACGAAGCGACGCGAGCAAGCCAGTTCTCGCTCTCACGAGACGAGCACCGCGGTGCGGCCTGTGGGATCGGGAGCATGATCATCATGCTCGTCCTGCTGTCGTGCGTGGTGGGCATCTACTGGTTTATCTGATGAGCGCTCTGCAGCCAGATCTCTTTCCTCCCACGGTTCCTCGCCATACATTCCGTCAGCGCATCACTTCTCCGCAATGGCGTTGGACCTTGTTCACTGCCGTCGGCGCGATCCTCATTCTTGCGGCCTGGTTAGGACTCGGGAAAACTCCGACGACCATGTTCGACCTGACTCGCCACAGCGTGCCGCTCGATCAGATCGTTGACGGAGGTCCCGGCAAGGACGGGATCCCCGCGATTCTTCATCCGCGATTCGTCCCGGCCGCGGAGGCGACGTTTCTGCTCGACGGAGACCGGGTGCTAGGCCTTAAACTGGGAGCCGAAGCCAAGACCTACCCGATCAAGATTTTGAACTGGCACGAGATCGTCAACGATGCAATTGATGGCCACGCGGTGGTTGTCACCTACTGCCCCCTCTGCGGAACCGGCATCGCGTTTGATTCCACCATCCAAGGACGACGGCACACATTCGGCGTGTCCGGACTGCTGTATCAGAGCGACCTGCTCATGTACGACCATCAGACGGAAAGTCTCTGGTCACAAGTCGGCATGCACGCAGTGGCGGGCCCGCTGACCGGAGAGCGGCTGACGCCCATGTTTCTTGAACATACCACATGGGCGGAATGGCGCGCCGCCCATCCTGCCACGCTGGTGCTGTCTACAAAGACCGGATCATTCCGAAACTACGACCACGATCCGTACCTGGGCTATGCCGAGCGTCGAGACCTCATGTTCGATACCACGCATTTCGATCCACGCTACCATCCCAAGGAGTGGGTCGTCGGGGTGGAGATCAACGGGGTCACCAAGGCCTATCCCTTTTCAGAGTTGAAGGATGCCCGCCCTCCCATCAGCGATCAGGTCGGTGGCCGGTCCATTACGATACGGTTCACCCGGCAATCCCGCAGTGCCTCAGTCTTCGATGCCGAGGGTAAGCCGATCCCCTC
>DIHJ01000079.1:5888-10150 GCA_002420105.1 Nitrospira sp. UBA5699 | reverse complement strand
GTCATGGGTTTCTGGTTCGCTTGGTATGCCTTTCACCCCGACACTCAGGTATTCAAGAACCCGGAGGGGAGATCCCCATGATCTCAGTGATCCGCTGGCTCATCGCACGTCGGATCCGGGCCATTGAACGGAGGCAGGGACTTTCGCTCGCCTATCTCCACTGCATGATGCGGGTCTCGCTTCCCCACTTTCTTAAGTTCATCAAGATTATGCCGCTCGCGCGGTTTCGGCGCGCCCTCCCACCCGAAGCGTATCACCTGGCGCGCATCGTCACGGCTCGGCATGAAGACTGCGGGACCTGTCTTCAGTGGGAGATACAGCTCGCGAAACAGGCCGGAGTCAGAGTTCCCCTACTTGATGCAGTGCTTAACGAATCTCCCTGTTCGCTGCCGCCTGAGCTGGCAGAGGTCTATTTCTTTGCCGAGGCCGTGGCGACGGGCAGCGGCGAGGAGGATACCTGGCGTGAGGCCATTTTCCGTCGATATGGCGACATCAGCATCATCGAGCTCTCTCTGGCCATCGCCGTCTCCCGCATGTTTCCGACTGTTCTGCATGCCATGGGCTATGCCGCTCCTTGTGTACCGAGCAATACTCGGGTCGGCGCGCGCGATCGCTGAGCGGCAGGGGTAGGAGACGCTCAAGATCATCCGTCAGTTCCTCCGAGAATCCGACATCCCAACAGGCCACTTTCTCGGTTTCCCCCAAACAGATTCTCAGTTGCTTGTAAGGCATCTCACAGACGCGCCTCCAAGTCTGCCGTAGCATGCAATCATCCAGTGATGGATAGAAAGGGTGCAATGCGGGATCATGCGAATCGGAAACAAGCGGGGATACCGCAGTCACACCGCGGCAGGACAGGCGACCCCGAAAAGGCTGACAAGTCAACGTCGGCATCACATCGGCGCCCTCTTTTCAGCATCGGTACTCACCATTGTGATGCTCTGCGCCAGTGGCAGTGTCGCGTCAGCTCAGTCCTCCTTCGAGGCTCACGATGTGCTGAGGAAGGGTGCTGTGGAACTCGGTGGGGCCGTCGGCTACGCACAGGGCACGACAGCGATCGGCGCTGGTCCGTCAGCCAACCGAAGCGCCGTGTTCGTGATGCCGCGCGTCGGAATGGTGCTGACCGATCCACTCGGGAAAAGCTGGTGGCAAGGCAATATTGAATTGCTGCTGGAACCGGTCTTCGCTCGATTCACCAAGCCATACGCCGCGGAGGCGGCAGGAGGATCGTTCGTTCTGAAGTACAATTTTCTCTCGTTCGGTCGCTGGATGCCCTTTTGGGATGCCGGCGCCGGCATGATCTGGACGAATCTGGCGCCACGGATTCCGGAACAAAGCACACAGTTCGAGTTCGTATTGGAGACCGGTCCCGGCGTGCACTATTTTGTGACGGACCGCATCACCTGGACGATGGGCGTGCGATACCACCACATTTCTAACGCCAATCTCGGCGATCGGAATACGGGTATCAATGGGGTGCTGCCCTATGTCGGGGTCTCGTTCTTTGTGCCGGGCCTGTTTTGAGGCGTCAGGGTGACAAGGTTTTGAACCGGTTCAACCGGTTGTTGAGAGCAACGTCGACTCGATAAAGCAAGCAGGCGCGAGGTGGCTATGGATCCGGCCAGCACGATCGGCCATCAAGAATTTGACAGGCAACGTGACCCGCAACATCACCGTACGCTTGGTAGTGATGCCGGCGACGATCGGGACTCGCGGAATGCATCGCCTGAACAGGGCCTCAACCGGCGAACGTTCGTGGCCCGTGGGCTCTCCTTCGTGGGCCTTGCGGCGGTCCAAGGTCTCGCTCCTGCATGGGCCGCCGGGAAACCGAGAATTCCCGATGATCCGACCCGGGTTCCCGGTTCACCGCCGAGTGCATACGGTCAACGGTCAACATTTGAGGACGCAAGCCGTCTCGTCAGTCCGTCGCACTCGCTCACGCCGCTCCAGGCCCTGCACGGCATCATCACCCCGTCGGCCCTGCATTTCGAGCGGCACCACAACGGCGTCCCTCTCATCGATCCTGCGCGGCACCGCTTGGTGATCCATGGCCTCGTCGAACGTCCGACGCTGTTCACCCTCGACGAGTTGATGCGGTTTCCGTCTGTCTCTCGCACGGCCTTCATCGAATGCTCCGGAAATTCCGGAGGGGAATGGCGTGAGCCCAAGGGGAAGACGGCGCAGGAGACCCATGGATTAACGAGCACGAGCGAATGGACGGGCGTGTCCTTGGCCACGCTGCTCCGCGAGGCCGGGGCGAAACCTGAGGCCGCCTGGATGCTGGCCGAGGGCAGCGATGCCGCCGCCATGACGCGTAGCATCCCGCTCGCGTCCGTGCTCGACGAGGCGCTGGTGTGTTATGCCCAGAATGGCGAGGCGCTTCGACCCGAGCAGGGCTATCCGCTACGGTTGTTGCTGCCCGGCTGGGAAGGCAACACCTGCATCAAATGGCTCAGGCGGCTCAAGCTCGGCACCACGCCTTTCATGACTCGTGAAGAAACGTCGCGCTACACCGATCTCATGCCTGACGGCACAGCCCGGCGGTTTACCTTCGTAATGGAGGCTAAGTCAGTGATCACCAGTCCGTCTGGCGGTCAACAGATCACGCCGGGATTCGTCGAAATCCGCGGTCTGGCCTGGAGCGGGCGAGGGCGCGTGACTCGTGTAGAGGTCAGCACGGACGGGGGCCGCACGTGGAAGCTCGCCGGCTTGCAAGAGCCGATTTTGCCGAAATGTCACACACGCTTTCGCTTTCCCTGGCGTTGGGACGGACAGGAAACCATTCTCCAGAGCCGCTGCATCGATGAGATGGGCTACAGACAACCGGCTCGAGAGGCGCTGATCACCGTTCGAGGGGTGAACTCCTATTACCATTACAATGCGATCCAAAGCTGGAAGCTGCTTCCGAGTGGAGAGGTACGCAATGTCCAGGTCTAAGGCTCCTTGGGCATTCATGGCGCTTGCGATCGTGGTCGGACTCGTCATGGTCGGAAATGAGGTACCGGCACAGGATGCGCCCGGTCCGTACGGACTTGGCTTTCCGGCGACTGAAGAAGAGATCCGCGCGTGGGATATCGACGTCTCGCCGAACGGCGAAGGCCTGCCGCCCGGTCGCGGCACCGTGAAGCAGGGCGCGGCAGTCTATGCAGCGAAGTGTGCGGCCTGTCACGGGGCAACTGGTACGGAAGGGCCGAAGGATCGGCTGGTCGGAGGCCAAGACACCCTTGCCACGGACCAGCCGGTGAAGACCATCGGCAGTTTCTGGCCGTACGCCACCACCCTCTATGACTACATCTACCGCACCATGCCTTACACGGCTCCGCAGTCATTGACTCCGGAGGAGGTGTACTCGATCGTGGCCTGGCTGCTGTTCCAGAACGGCATCGTGGTGGAAGATGCCGTTATGGATGCCACGACGCTTCCTGCGGTCCGCATGCCGAATCGAGATGGGTTTGTATCCGATCCGCGGCCGGATGTGGAGCGGCGAGAGCGGGGGCACAGTCTCATTCCCGGCATCCCATCGCGCGGTCTCGCTTTGTGGCTGGAGCACCGTTGAGGTCATGATCGGGAGTGACGAAGCGGACCGGCAGAGAGGTTGTTAGAGGTTCAGGCCATGGAAGCAGACGCTACGCACGACAGCTCTGACCGTGCCGCCGAGAAGTACCGAGTGCTGCTGGAGATCACGAACGCGCTCGTGTCGAATCTCGATCGTGACGACCTGTTCAAAGCGATTGCGAGAGAGATCCGGAACGTCACCACGTTCGATCGCGCCGGCATCACCCTCTACGATCCGGCGACCGATCATTTCCAGATCTATGCGCTGGAAACCACCGCGCCGCCGATGTCCTTGCAGCGAGGGGCCGATATTCCGTGTCAGGGGAGTGGGATGGGGTGGACGTTCGATCACCGGATACCGCTGTATCGCCCGCAGTTGCCGGACGGCCGTGGGTTCTTCGAGGATGCCCATTTCTTGGCTGAGGGCTTGCGATCAGTGGTCTATCTGCCCCTGTTGACGAGAGACAAGATACTGGGAACCTTTCAGGTGGCCAGCACAATCCCTTCTCATTACACAGAAGAGAACATCGCCTTTCTCTCACAGGTGGCCAATCAATTGGCGCTCGCGCTCGACAATGCGCAGTGCTACGACACGATCAAGTCGCTCCGCGACCAACTTCACAAGGAGAATGTGTATCTTCAGGAAGAAATCAAGTCGACGCACAATTTCGAAGAAATCATCGGAGAGAGCCCGGCGATACGGCAAG
>DIHJ01000079.1:3885-5803 GCA_002420105.1 Nitrospira sp. UBA5699 | reverse complement strand
GGGGCGAAACAGGGACCGGCAAAGAGTTGATCGCCCGCGCGATTCACGGTTGCAGCCGCCGGCGGGCCCGCCCGTTGGTGAATGTCAACTGCGCCGCGCTCCCGGCCGGGCTGGTGGAGAGCGAACTGTTCGGGCATGAGAAGGGCGCCTTCACCGGGGCGCTTAATAGAAAAATCGGCAGATTTGAGCTCGCCCATCAGGGAACGATCTTCCTGGATGAAGTGGGTGATCTGCCGCTTGAAACACAGGCTAAACTTCTCCGGGTCTTGCAGGAACAGGAGTTCGAGCGAGTCGGCGGCACGCAGACTATCACCGTGGATGTGCGTGTCATGGCCGCGACCAACCGAGACCTTAGAACCGCAGTGGCGCAACAGGCCTTCCGAGCCGATCTGTTCTATCGTCTGAACGTGTTTCCGATTCACGTCCCTCCCTTGCGGGAGCGCACGGATGACATCCCCATTCTAGCGCGCTATTTCGCCAACAAGTACATGAAGAAAATGAACAAGCGCTTCGAGACGATCTGCCACAGCACGATGGATCGACTGGTCCAGTGCCACTGGCCTGGTAATGTGCGAGAGCTCGAGCATGTGATCGAACGCGCCGTGATCCACTGCCAAGGTCCGATCCTGGAGATCGGGAGCGATGCCTTGTCCGTTACGGGCGATGCCACCGCGACTCCCAAGCGACTGATGACGTTGGAGGAAATGGAACGCAGCTATATTCTGAAAGTGCTGGAACAAACCAAGTGGGTGATCGGGGGCCCCAAAGGCGCTGCCGAACTGCTCAATATCCATCCCAATACCCTGCGGAGCCGTCTTCCCAAACTTGGCATCAGAAAACCCGAGTAGTCGTGTCACGGCCTCGCCGCTCACGAAAAAGATCGTCCGCCTGCAAGACTTCTCAATCACAGCCCATTGGAATTCTACGAGCCCTCGAACCCGGTACGACCCTTCGTGTCACTGTGGCAACTCACGCGATAGTATCCAATGAAGCAATAGTCTCTAACCGTTGGAAATCAGGCGCTGCCCGTCCGCGTCGACCGATTCTCGGTGCGGGCATGGTCCTTGAGATGTATGTGGACAGCACCGCCGGGCTATTCGGAGGATGGGCGGCCAGGTTCCTGAGCGTTCGAGGAGGCATCAGGATGTTACGCATTACTCAAGTGAGCGAAGACGGCGACCGGGTCTGTCTGAAGGTGGAGGGGCGTGTGATTGGAGACTGGGGCGCTGAACTCGACCGTACCTGCGGGTCTTGCCTGTCACAGAGCCGACACATCACGCTCGATATGTCCGATGTGACCTACATCGATCGACGGGGGGTCGAGACGCTCAAGAGGATCTTGGGTGAGAACGTCCAGCTGACGGGAGCCAACCTGCTCGTGCAGGCCCTCCTGGGGCGACAGGTTCTCGGAAAGATTCGACAGGGGAAGACAATCTGACCGGGGGACCGCCGATCAAGGCGGCAGACCTCACGAATCACCGGCGCTCTCAATGATACGGATATCGATTGGAAGAAAACGCGACAGGATGCCGAGGGAAAGGAGGACATCATGACACACGAGATGCAGTGGAAATGTATGTTTGAAGGGAATGCGTGGACGTTCATGAAACTCTCCGCGATCATGCTGGCGATCGGCCTTGGCATGGAGGGCTATCTCATGCTCGCTCATGGATCCGACACGCTTGGAGGGTATCTACGACTCCTCTTCTTGGCGTTCTGGAGCAGCATCATCGGCATCGCGAGTTTCGCACTGGCGACGGCGTGGTTGCTGATACGGTCCATGACGAGCTGCCGGTGAGACCGGCTCATTCTGGTTGTGAATTCGATCGATGGAGGCTGGTCACGCCCGACTCGGACGACTGAGAGGGAACGTTCATGGTGATTCGTTCATGGCGGAATCAGATGTGAACTCTGTGAG
>DIHJ01000079.1:0-3774 GCA_002420105.1 Nitrospira sp. UBA5699 | reverse complement strand
TGGTGTATGACTCGCATTCGTGCTTGGAGTGTGGTGGCATGGTTCACGGCGACGCTTGGTTGCGCCATCTCCCAAGCAGGCGCCTTTCTCGGCACGCCCTCAGGGCCTAATCCGGAGGCGACAACGGTGCGCGCCGCAGAGGATGAGTCTATGCGCCATAATGACGCTGGCGGGAGGTTCTTTGTGCAGGGAAATCTGGAGGATGCGGCACAGGAGTTTCGTGAAGCGATCCGGTTGAGCCCCGGGAATCCCGCGCCTCATAACAACCTCGGAATGGTTCTCCATGTCATGGGACAGCCCACGGACGCGCTTGCGGAGTTCCGAGAAGCTGTCAGACTTAGTCCCGCCTTTGCACCGGCCTGGAGCAATCTCGGCTTTGCCTTTTTTGAGTTGGAGCAACTAGCCCCTGCGATCGAAGCCTGGCGCCTCGCTGTGGACCTCAACCAGCAGATGGCCGGAACATGGGCCGGTCTGGCTCTCGGCCTCTTCGCCGACGGCGCCGTAAACCCTGCGATTGAGAGCTACCAGCGGGCGCTCCACTTGGATCCGCGCTACGCGGACGTGACCTACCTCCAGACCGTGCGGCACTGGAGTGCACGGGCGCTCGATCACGCCGACACGATTCTGAGAGTGATCGCGGCCCGGCAACAGGCTGCTCGTCCTGGTTCGTTGATGAACTCGCCCGGTTGATCTACGGGCGCTATTCCCCGGGGAGCGCGCTCCTCTATGTCTGGGACAATCGGCTTCCCGTGGAGACGATGCTCGACAATGCCAATGCGTCCTGGGCCAAGACGATCATCCTGGAGAGCGGACCGTCAAAAGTCGCGCAATGGGTCAGTGAGGAACGAAATTTCTCGAAGGACTATGCCAAGGCATTTGAGAGCAATCCGCCTAGGCTGAGATTCATCGGGATCATGACCGATACGGACGACACGGGCGAAGAGGCGATTGCGTACTATCGACACCTCTCGCTGAGCAGGAGTTGAGCGCGATGAGAGGCCAGAAGCACTCAACAGCCGGGCTGCCGTTGACGGTCGAGCGCCACCGGCAGAGCAACGGTCCGGCAAGGGCACGAGGCGGTCTTGGTTGGGCCGGGCTCCTCGCCGTCTTCGTGTACGCCAGCCTGTTCAGCACCGGGATGTCGCAAGCGGTGGGGCAGAGTTTCCTGCTCTTGTCTGAAGACTTCGAAGCCGGTCTGGGCGCTCGATGGGAGGAACAGGGATTTCCCAGTATCGCCAGGCACAACGTCTTTTCCCTCGCTTCCGAGCCGGATGGCAATCACTATCTCAAGGTCCAGAGCGACCGGTCCTCCTCCGCCAAGGGCGTCCATCTTCGCTTTTCTCCACACCAGTGCCCACATGTGAGTTGGCGATGGAGGATCTCGAACACGATCGCGGCGGGCGACCTCACGCGCAAAGAGGGCGACGATGCGGCCGCGAAGCTGTATGTGGTCTTTAGCGGCCCGTCGTTCTGGAATCCGTTGGATAAACGTATTCTGGTCTATCTATGGGACCATCGAGCGCCGGTCGGGGCGATCTACCCCAATGCCTGGCTTCCGGCTAAAGAACGGATGGTGATCGTGGAGAGTGGGACCGCAAAGGTGGGCCAGTGGGTGAATGAACAGGTCCATCTGGCGAGCGATTTCGCCCGGGCGTTCCCGGGAGAAGAGCCGGGCGATGTAGAGGCTGTAGCGTTTCTGGCGGACACGGACAACACACGCTCTCACGTCACCGCCGGCTTCGACGATCTGACGATCCGCTGCACCGAATCTGAAACCAGTCGAGTTCGACAATGAACGCGTGCAGACGTGCCTCTACATCAACTGGTGCATGGGCGTATGCACTCTGTAGCTGTGTCTGTGTCGTGCTCTTCTCCGGCGGGGTGAATCTTGCGGCGGCTCAGGAGGCCAAGACGCTCACACGCCTGCATGATCCCGTGATTGTGAAGACCGCCCTGTTGACAGGACTCCCGACCCGCGATACGGCCGGGTACCGACTTTATAGCGTCCAGCAAGGTCACCTCTCTCCCATCCCGTTCCAGTTTGACGAGAGGGACGGTGCGAGCGAGATCGTCTTCAACGACACCGACGCCAAGGACGAGTTTCGACTTGACGAGAACGATGAGTTGGTCTTTATGGTTAAGGATACCGGGGATCGGATGGTCCCGGGGATGTTGCCGGCCACGAGCGATGCTGCGGTCGAAATTGAGGTGGCTGATTCATTGAACGAAGGGCGAGGCTGGGCCTATCTGATCCACTTTCCGACGGACGCTCCTCCTGCGTCGCCGGTCACCTATGCGATCTTCGATTCCAAGACCAATCAAGCCCGGACTTCGTTCTACACGATGGAGTATTATCCAGGACGAAACTTCTTCACCGGGATGCGCATCCACCCCTCTGCCGGAGGGACGGGGGAGAACTTCCTCGACCGGATGAAGGTGCGCGTCAATCCGACGTTTTCTCTGGGCGTGACGACTTGGAGCCCGCTCTTTACCGAAGAGCAGATGACGGTGACGATCGACGGCGTCAAGAACGGTCCGGTCCGGTCGATCAGACGGGTGCGTCAGTCGCTCGATCTGAGCCGCTACATCCCGGCCATCCCCAACGGAACGACCTATACTTATTTCTACGCCAGTTCGTTTGTCACGCCATCACGGTTTGCGGTCCCCTGGCTCGTGCTCAAGTTGCTGCGCGAGTTTCGCTTTATCGGTGTGAGCGATTTTCGGAACAACGCGATTGGGATGCAGTACTGGGATCCGGTCAACTCGCGGGGCCTCCCCTTTACCGGTTCCAACCACACGGGGGTCAATTCCTCCCAAGATCATGAATGGTATGTGGTCGGCGGGAGAGCCGGGACGCACCTCCAAGCCTTTGTGATCCCGGAGCAGTGGCGGCAATGGGGAATTGTCCGTGGGACTGTCTTTCAGGACGACGATCTCGCTACGGATCGTGAAGGGCGGGAAGAGGAGCCGGGGATTCATGCGGCCGGCTATAGCCTGCTCAATATGACCAACCTCCGTGAGTCGGGGGTCTATGATCTCGCCATGGCGGTAATCGTCCTGCCGCGTCCCTATCAGCCAGGAGATGAACTTCAACCCTTGGCGATGCTCAAAGAACCGTTGACGGCGACGGTTCGTCGGATCAAATAGAGGGGAACCGATGGAACGCAAAGCTCCAGGTCGGATAATGGTTGAAACTCCAGCGCGATTCTTCACACAAGGCGGGATCGAAGTTCCCGCGGTTTCGGCTGAACAGATGCGGGAAGTGGACCGCATTGCCAGTGAAGAGACGGGACCAAACCTGTTTCAGATGATGGAGAACGCCGGACGCAATCTTGCGCTGCTCGCCATCGCGCTGCTCGGCGATGTGTGGAACAGCGCGCGAGTCACCGTGTTGGCCGGCAGCGGAGGCAATGGCGGAGGGGGAATCTGTGCCGCTCGCCACCTTGCCAATCGCGGCATCGAGGTCAGACTCTGTCTCGCAGAGCCTGACCATCTTGAAGAAGTTCCGGCATTTCAGCGGAAGATCTTCTGCTCGACGAGCGGCAGAGAAATCGCGGCAGCCTCCTTGACTGCCGAACCGGTCGATCTGATCATCGACGCCCTGATCGGTTACGGACTCCGCTCTGCTCCGCGAAGTCCGGTCGCGGAACTGATCCAGTGGGCGAACGGCACAGGGACTCCGATTCTGGCGCTCGATGTTCCGTCCGGGGTGGACGCCACAACCGGCCACAGGCCTGGAGACTGTATCCAGCCCCACTGGACCATGACCCTGGC
>DIHJ01000057.1:27747-29349 GCA_002420105.1 Nitrospira sp. UBA5699 | reverse complement strand
GCGGCGTTCATCGACGCGGAGCATGCGCTGGACCTGACCTACGCCAGGAAGCTCGGCGTGCAGGCCGACGACCTGCTGGTCTCGCAGCCGGACACGGGCGAGCAGGCGCTGGAAATCGCCGAAACGCTGGTGCGCAGCGGAGCGATCGATCTGATCGTGGTGGACTCGGTGGCCGCGCTGACGCCGCGCGCCGAAATCGAAGGGGAGATGGGCGACGCCCACATGGGCCTGCAGGCCCGGCTGATGTCGCAGGCGCTGCGGAAGCTGACCGCGGCGATTTCGAAGTCGCAGACGACGGTGATCTTCATCAATCAGATCCGCATGAAGCTGGGCGTGATGTTCGGCAATCCGGAAACGACCACGGGCGGCAACGCGCTGAAATTCTATTCCTCGGTGCGCTTGGATATCCGTCGGATCGAATCGATCAAGGAAGGGCAGGACGTGGTGGGGAGCCGCGTCCGCGTGAAAGTGGTGAAAAACAAAATGGCTCCCCCGTTCAAGCAGGCGGAGTTCGACATCATGTTCGCGCAGGGCATCTCGAAAGCCGGCGAACTCGTCGATCTCGGCGTGGACAAGAAGGTGCTGGAGAAGTCCGGCGCCTGGTATTCCTATCGCGGAGAACGGCTCGGCCAGGGGCGGGATGCCGTGCGGGATTTTCTGGCGGCCAACCAGCCGTTGGCCCGCGAGATCGAGGGCAAGCTGCGCGAACTCGCCGGGGTGCCGGCCCGCAGCGCCGACAAGCCTGCCGCGGCTCCGGCGAAAGAGGAGAAGCGGGAAGACAAGAAGCCGCATAAAGTCGGCGTGTAACCGGCCGCGAGCCGCAGATGGCCAGGCGGGTGGGCGGGAAAGGGCCGCAGTCCCCGGAGGAGTGGCTGCAATGCGCCGTGCGCTATCTCGCCCGCCTCGATCGCACGGCGGCGCAGGTGGAACGGTTCCTTGCAGGCAAAGGGGCTTCGCCTGCCCAGGCCAGACAGGTCACCAGCCGACTCTCCGCTCTCCGGTATCTTGACGACCGTGCCTATGCGACGCGATGGGTTGCGGCCAGGCTGGTCCGGCAACCGATGGGACGGGCGCGGCTCAAAATCGAACTGGTCGAAAAGGGCGTGGCGGAGGCGTTGGCCGACGGGGTGCTCCGCGAGGCGCTGGAAGGGCTGGACGAGGAAACCCTGGCCAGACAGGCGCTCCGCCTTCAGCGGCGGAAGGGCCGCCGGCTCCTCCCCAGCCGGGCGGTCTCCCTGCTACGTCAGCGGGGTTTCGAGGAAGAGACGATTGAGCGTATCATGGAGGATTGCCGTGAGCCCGAGGGACGTGATTCATGACGCATAGCGCACAGGAACTCAGAGAGGCCTTCATCCGCTATTTCGAGCGGCACGGCCATCAGGCCGTGCCGAGCTCGCCGCTGATTCCCCAGGCGGATCCCACGCTGCTGTTCACCAACGCCGGGATGAATCAATTCAAGCGGGTGTTTCTCGGCGAGGAGACCAGGGCCTACAAGCGGGCGGTGTCGGCCCAGAAATGTCTGCGCGCGGGCGGGAAGCACAACGACCTCGAGAACGTCGGCTATACCGGGCGGCACCACACGTTCTTCGAGATGCTCGGCAA
>DIHJ01000057.1:15568-27691 GCA_002420105.1 Nitrospira sp. UBA5699 | reverse complement strand
GGCAATTTCTCGTTCGGCGATTACTTCAAGGCGGACGCGATCCGGTTCGGGTGGGAATTCCTGACGCAGACCGTCGGTCTCGACCGATCCCGCCTGTGGGTGACCGTGTTCCGCGAGGACGACGACGCGGAGCGGCTCTGGAAGACGATCGGGGTGTCGCCTTCCCGCATCGTCCGGTGCGGCGAGAAGGACAACTTCTGGCAGATGGCGGACACCGGCCCCTGCGGGCCCTGCTCGGAGATCCATTACGATCAGGGGCCGGCCGTGCCGGGAGACGATCATCCGAACGGCGCGGGCGACCGGGTCCTCGAGATCTGGAATCTCGTCTTCATGCAATACAACCGCGACGCGGCCGGAACGCTGCACCCGCTGCCGAAGCCCAGCATCGACACGGGCATGGGGCTCGAGCGGCTGTCGTCGGTGGCCCAGGGCGTCCATAGCAACTATGACAGCGACCTCTTCACCCCGTTGCTCGCCGCCATCGCGAAGCGGGCCGGGACCGAGTACGGCAGGAAGGAGCAGGCCGACCGCTCGATGCGCGTGGTGGCGGATCACCTGCGCGCCATCACGTTTCTCATGACCGACGGCATCCTCCCCTCGAACGAAGGACGCGGCTATGTCCTGCGCCGCATTCTCCGCCGCGCGGCCAGACACGGGCGGCTGCTCGGCATCGTCGAGCCGTTCCTTCACGAATTGACCGCCGCGGTCATCGAGCAGATGGGCGGGGTCTATTCGGAGCTGCGCAGCGCGGCCGGCACGGTCGCCGAGGCGACCAGGGGCGAAGAAGAGCGGTTCATCGCGACGCTGGATCAGGGGTTGCCGATCTTGAACGACATGATCGCCAAGACCCGCTCGTCCGGCCGGAACGTGCTGCCCGGTCCGGAAGTCTTCAAGCTCTACGACACCTACGGCTTCCCGATGGATCTGATTACGGAGGCCTGCCGGGAACAGGGCCTGACCGTGGACGAAGCGGGGTTCGACGCGGCGATCGAGGAACAACGCAACCGGGCGCGCAAGACCGGCGGGTTCGAGCAGGAGACGGCGAGGCCCGCGGTGGCCGAACTGGCGGGCCGTCTCGGCGCGACGAAGTTCGTCGGCTACGACCGCCTGGAATCCGACAGCGTGCTGCAAGCCATTCTCAAGGGCGACCGCATGGTGAAGGAAGCCGTGGAGGGCGACGAAGTCGAGGTGGCGCTGGATGTGACGCCCTTCTATGCCGAGGGCGGCGGCCAGGTCGGCGATCAAGGGGCGCTGGTCGGCCAGGAAGGGCGTCTTGAGATCAAGGAAACGACGAGACCCGTGCCGACGCTGATCCTCCACAAGGGACGGGTGAGCAAGGGGCGCATCCGCGAAGGCGAGCAGTTGCACCTGACGGTCAACCGGACGAGCCGGGAGGATGCGGCGAGAAATCACACTGCGACCCACCTGGTGCACGCCGCCTTGCGCGACCTGCTGGGGCCGCACGTCAAGCAATACGGGTCGCTGGTGGCGCCGAACCGCCTGCGGTTCGACTTCGCCCATTTCCGGCCGCTCTCTTCGCGCGACATCGACGAGATCGAAACGATGGTCAACGGCGAAATCCGCAGGAACGAGGCGGTGCGGACGGAAGTCATGAGCATTCAGGATGCCGTCGCGAAGGGCGCGCTCGCGTTCTTCGGCGACAAGTACGGAGAAGAGGTACGGGTCGTGACGGTCGAATCCTTCAGCAAGGAGTTGTGCGGCGGCACCCACTGCCGCCATACGGGGGAGATCGGCCTGTTCCGCATCGTCTCGGAAACCGGCGTGGCGGCCGGCGTCAGGCGCATCGAAGCCCAGACGGGGAGCGGCGCTATGGCGGTCATGAAGAAGCTGGAAGCGGAGGTCCGGGAACTGTCGGATCTCCTGAAGGTCGGGCCGTCGGAACTCGTCGCCAGGACCCGCAAGGTGCTGGCCCAGCTCAAGGACAAGGAACGGGAGCTCGAAGAGCTGAAGCTGAAGATGGCGAGCGGGTCGGCGGTGGCATCCACGGCGAAGACCGTCGCCGGCGTGCCGGTCCACGTCCAGCGGACCGACGGGTTGGACATGAACGGCATGCGGGCGTTGGCCGACCAGTTGCGCGACAAGCTGAAAAGCGGCGTGGTGGCCCTGGGGGCGGCGACGGAGGACGGGAAAGTCTCGTTGCTGGTCGTCGTGACGAAGGATCTCGCCGGACGGATCAAAGCGGGGGACCTGATCAAGGTCTTGGCGGCGGAGGTGGGCGGGACCGGCGGCGGCCGGCCCGAAATGGCGCAGGCCGGAGGGAAGGACGCGTCGAAACTGGATGCCGCGCTGGAAAAAGTCTTTGGCTTGGTCGAACAAGCGCTCCAGCGGTAAGATCATGGCTGGCTCACGCATACTGGCGCTCGATTACGGGACGAAACGCGTCGGCGTCGCCCTCAGCGACGAGCTGGGGTGGACGGCGCAGCCGCTCGAGACCTTCGAACGCCGGACGTTGGACCGCGACGTGGCCCATATCGCCTCACTCGTCGCCGCGCACGAGGTCGGGCGGGTGGTGCTGGGCTTACCGCTTCAGCTGGACGGTCGCGAAGGGCCGGCGATTCAGGCGATGCGCGAATTTGCGACCCGCCTGGAGCAGGGGCTGCCGGTGCCGCTCGTCCTGTGGGACGAGCGGATGACGACGAAGGCGGCGGAAGACCTGCTGATCGCGGCCGACGTGAGTCGGAAGAAACGGAAGGGCGCGGTCGATCGCGTCGCCGCCGCGATTCTGCTCCAGAGTTACCTGGCGAGCCTCGAACCGCCTCCGGCCGTCCGGGACTGGCCGGAACCGCAACCCGACGAGCTTACGGTAGAATCGACTCATGAAGCTGCGGACCATTCTCGTGTTTCTGCTGGTCGCGGTCGTCGGACTCGGCATGGCCGCGTATCTGACGATCAAATGGGCTGAAGGGCCGGCCGTTCCTCCGCCTCAGCATCCCCCCTCGAAGATCGTGTTCATTCCCGACGGATCGACGTTCCAGCAGGTTGCGGCGCTGCTCGAGCGCGAGCATCTGATCAAGAGCCGTTCGGCCTTCGTCCTGCTCGGACGGTCCCAGTCGGCGGACCGGAAGATCCGCGCGGGCGAGTACGAGCTGAACGCGGGGATGGCGCCGGCGGAAATCCTTGCCAAGCTCCTCAGCGGCCAGGTCGTGCTCCATCCGGTGACGATCCCCGAGGGCCTGACCATGGCGCAGATCGCCGACATGATCGCCCAGCAGGGGCTGGCGGACCGGGAGGAGCTGATGCGGCTGGTGAAGGACCGGGCGTTCATCGCGTCGCTGGGCATCAAGGCCGAGACGCTGGAAGGGTACCTCTATCCGGATACGTACAAATTTCCCAAGGCCGTGAAGGCGAAGGACGTCGTCACGGCCATGGTGGAGCACCTGCGGCAGGTGTACGGCCCGGACCTCCAGCTGCGGGCGCAGGAACTCAACATGACGCAGCACGAAGTGCTGACGCTGGCTTCCGTGATCGAGAAGGAAACGGGCGCGACCGGAGAGCGGGAGGAGATTTCGGCGGTGTTCCACAACCGGTTGAAGAAGCGCATCCCGTTGCAGAGCGATCCGACGGTCATCTACGGCCTCCCGGCGTTCGACGGGAACATCCGGAAGAAGGACCTGTCCAACCCCAGTCCGTACAACACCTATCGCGTGCCGGGGTTGCCGCCGGGGCCGATCGCCAATCCCGGCATCCAGGCGATCCGCGCCGCGCTCTTTCCGTCGAACTCGCGGGCGCTCTATTTCGTGTCGAAGAACGACGGCACCCATCAGTTCTCCGGCACGCTGGCGGAGCACAATCAGGCGGTGGAGAAATATCAGAAGCGCCCGTTCCGCCGTCTCGCCCATCCGCGCACGTGACGCGCCGTCGCCGCCCTTCATCTCCGGCTCCGATCTTGTTATAAGAGACCTCTCATCAACCACACAGGAGTACCGTGACTCAACATCAATGGAATCTTCCGGCTCTGATCGACCATACGATTCTGCGTCCCGAGGCGACGAGGGCGGACGTGCTGCGTCTCTGTCAGGAGGCCGTACGGTACGGCTTCACCGTGATCTTCGTGCCGCCCTGCTATGCGGACGAAGCGGTGGCGGCGGTCGCCGGCTCGCCGGTCCGCGTCGGGATTCCGGTGGGGTTTCCGCTCGGAGGCCATGCCACAGCCGTGAAAGTGGCCGAAGCGCTCGAAGGGGTGCGGCAGGGGGCGACCGTGCTGGACATGGTGATCAACGTGAGCCGGTTGAAGTCCGGGGATCTCGACGCCGTGCGGCAGGATATCGCCGAGGTCGTGCGGGCGACGCCGCAGGCCGAGCACAAGGTCATCCTGGAAACCTGCTACCTCACCGATCAGGAGAAGACGACGGCCTGCCGGCTGGCCGTCGAGGCGGGGGCCGAAACCGTGAAAACCTCGACGGGGTTCGGAGCGGGCGGGGCGACCGTGGCGGACGTGGCGCTGATGAAAGCCGCCGCGGCCGGCAACGCCAAGGTGAAAGCGTCCGGCGGCATCAGAGATTGGGCCGCCGCCAGAGCCATGCTGGAAGCGGGGGCCGACCGGATCGGAACCAGCGCGAGCTTGAAGATTCTCGAAGAATGGTCGGCCGACCGGAGGAAGATTTGACGGACCCATGCCGGGGCGATGCGTCCCGGGCGCGCGTCTCCGGTATCGCCGCTCATCTCCGATCGTCGGGAACGGTCATTAGGCGGGTGTCGTTTGCCCGCGTTCTCCCTTCTGCTATATAGTGCGTCAATCATGATCAATCGAGTCATTCTGATCGTCGTCGACGGGTTGGGCGTCGGGGCGGCCGCCGATGCCGCAGACTATGGCGATGCCGCAGCCCATACGCTTGCGCACCTTGCGGAGTCGGCGGGCGGACTCACGCTTCCGACGCTCGAATCGCTCGGCCTCGGCCATGTGAGCGAGATTCAAGGCGTGCGTTCCATGGCCCAGCCCATCGGTTGTTTCGGCCGGTTGGGGTTCAAGGCGAAGGGAGTGGATTCCCTCGTCGGCTTCTGGGAAATCGCCGGCTGCGTCTCGGAGTTCGAGAGCGCAGGTTTTCTCGAGGGCTACCCTCCCCAGGTCGTGGCTGCGCTGGAGCAGACATTCGGACGGAAAATCACGGGAGGACGGCTGGCCTCGGAGATGGAAGCCCTTCGCGATGGCGGATCGCACCACCTTGCAACGGGAGCGCCGATCGTCTGGACCGACGGCCGTCAGACCTGTCATCTGGCGGCGCATGACAGCGTGTGGATCCCCGAGGTGCTGTATCAACGGAGCCGGGACGCCAGAAAGGCGCTGAAAGACGTTCCCGGAATCCGGCGGGTCGTCGCGCATCCGCTCACAGGCGGCGCCGATGCTCTGCGGTTCGGCCCGGGCCGCCGGGATTTTGCGGGGGAACCGCCCAATCCCACGATGCTGGACGTGTTGAACCGCGCCAGCCAGATTCTGATCGGGGTGGGAAAGGTCGGCGACCTGTTCGGCGGACGGGGATTGACCAGATCGGCGACGGCCCACACCTGGACGGAGGCGCTCGACGAGGTGGGCGCGCTGTTCAACAAGGTGCCGCGCGGGTTGATCTTCGTCGGAGCAGATGTCTTCGGGGGCGAAGCCGAATCCTCCGCCGCCGCGCTGCAGGATTTCGATCGACGGCTTCCGGAGCTGCTGGATCAGCTGCGTCCCGGCGATCTGTTCATCGTCACCGGAGACCATGGCCGGGATTTCGGGAAACCGCACGCCGTGCCGACGCGGGAACAGGTTCCGCTGCTCATGACCGGACCGAAGCTGGCGCGGGGCGTCAATCTCGGCGCCAGGCCGAGCGCGGCCGATCTCGGCCAGACGATCGTGGAGGCGTTGCAGGGGGAATCGCTCGAAATCGGCGAGAGTTTCCTGGATGCCCTCAGGCCCGGCTGAGAGGAATCGTGAGGGATAGGGATAAAAAGGGGGATAGGGGGGTAGAAGGGGTAAAGAGGGGGAACGGGATAAAGGGATAGGGGTAACAAGAAGGATAGGGAATGGGATACGAAGAGAAGTTGAAAGAGCTGGGATTGGAATTGCCGCAGGCGCCGAAACCGGTCGCCACATACGTTCCGGCCGTGCGGGCCGGCGAGTTGCTGTTCCTGTCGGGCGTGCTGCCGATGCAGAACGGCCAGCTGGCCTTTACCGGCAAGCTCGGACGCGAACTGACGGTGCCGCAGGGGATGGAGGCCGCCAGGGTGGCCATCCTGAACGCGCTGGCCATCGCCAAGCAGGAACTCGGCAGCCTCGATCGCATCGTCCGTGTCGTTAAAGTCGTGGGCCACGTGGCATCCGCGGAAGGGTTCACCGATCAACCGCAAGTCCTGAACGGGGCGTCGGACCTGCTCGTCGCCATTTTCGGCGAGGCGGGCCGGCACGCGCGGGTCGCCATCGGCGCGGCCGAACTGCCGCGTCGCGCCGCCGTGGAGATCGAAACGATCCTCGCCGTTTCCTGACCGGCGGGCCGGCGGGAAAACGGCCGGCCGGCGCCGGTTCTCCGGCTTGACACCTGAAAAAACCGCTTGTTATAGTCCGACCGTCCCTTCGCTTCACGTTGTACCCCCGTTTTCCCTGTCCGATGCTCGTGCGTGGGGTTCTCGTGCCACGCAGGGGTCAGATATTCTCCCGTTCAGCGATATCGGAGGCCTGTCCGTTATGAAGAATTGGATCATGACAGTCGCAGCCGTCCTCCTCTGGACGTGGGGGGGATTCGAGGTGCTGGCGGCGGTACCGTCCACCGTGACGGTGCAGCCGGCGACCGGCGTTCCCGGCGCGACGGTGTCGATCGTCGGCAAAGGGCTCGGAACGTTCAAGTCCGCGCAAGTCAACCGCGTCACGTTCGGAGGCGTGCCCGCCCTGATTCAGCGGTGGGAGTCCGATGTCGTCGAAGTGAAGGTGCCGTCGACGGCGCAGACCGGTCCGGTCGAAGTCCTGATCGGGAAGAAGAAGCTGCCGGCGGGCACGTTTACGGTCGTCTATCCGAAAATCCATTCCATCAATCCCCAGGAAATCGAGCCGGGTCATACGATTGAAATTCTCGGCGAGCATTTCGGCCTGACGGCCGGCCCGCGCGATCCCAATACGATGTTCGGCGTCAACGAAGTCATCGTCGGGAATCTGGTCGTCCGGCCCCGGCGCTGGAAGGACGACCGGATCGAGGTCGAGGTTCCGGCCAATGCGACGTCCGGGGACATCGCGGTCCGCTTGGCCTCGTCCGATCCGCTGCCGGACGGGTCCTGTTGCGTGCCGGTCCGCCACACGGTGAGCAATGCGGTTCCGCTCAAACTGATTCCGAGCATCCGGGTCGATCCGGTCAGCGGCCCGGTCGGGACCAAAGTGGTGTTGTTCGGCCAGGGCTTCGGCGCGGCGAAGGCCGCCGGCGACGGGGTGACGATCGGCGGTCAGCCGGCGCCTGTCGCCCAGTGGACCGATAGCACGATCGTCGTGCATCTCCCGCTCGGCGCAGAGTCCGGCCCGGTGGTGCTCAAGGCGCAGGGCCGTGAACGCACGGTCGGTAACTTCACGGTGCACGTGCCGGTCGCCAAGGAGGTCGTCCCGGCGGCTGCGCCGATCGGCACGCTGCTGAAAATCCGCGGCGAGCATTTCGGGTTCTATTCGGAGAGCGGCAAGAGTCCCTTCGCGTTCGCGGATTTCAATACGGGCGAGAATCGCGTCGAAATCGGAGGCGTCCCGGCGGTGATCTATCGCTGGCAGGATGAACGGATCGACGTCTGGGTGCCCTTCAGCGCGAAGAGCGGACCGATCGTCGTGTATCGCAGCGCCACGAAGGCCAATCCCGACGGGTCCTGTTGCGCCGAGAAAACGGTCGTGCCGATTCAGGCAGGCAACTTCACGCTGGTGACGCCGACCATCGAATCCTATACGCCCAAGTCTGCGGGATTGGACGATATCGTGACGATCAAAGGTTCGGGGTTCGGGTCCTTTCTGAAGACGGCGGAGCATGCGTATCTCGGGATCAACCAGAAGGCCTACAAGCGGCGTGAAGACGTGGAAATCAACGAACCGGAAGCGGCGGACACGGTGCTGTCGAACGTCTCGCGCACCGAAGTGCTGTTCAACGGCACGGCGGGCTTGGTGCAGTCCTGGACGGACAACGAGATCGTCGTCAAAGTGCCCCATCGCAATCTGTACGGCATCGGAAAGAAGGGCCAGTTTTACGACAATCTCGCGACCGGTCCGCTGGTGGTTCGGCGGGGGTCCTGGGACGTGCTTCCCGACGGCACCTGCTGTACGCCGAAGAAATGGCTGACCCTCGAGGCCGGCACCTTCACGATCGAAGCGAAGGGCATGCCGGATCCGAGCTATTTCAACAGCAATCGTCCGGACGCCAGCACCAATCAATGATGCGCGGGTCCCGGTACGGCGCCACGTTCATCCTCGCCGCCGTCCTATCGGTCGGTCCGCTGGGCGCGGCGGAGCCGCCGCTCGCCGTGACGGTCCAAGCGACGCATTCCGAAGCGACGCTCTTGGGGCTCCATTTCCGGTCCCCGCAACTCGGCTGGGCGGTCGGCTCCGGCGGCACGATTCTCAAAACCGTCGACGGGGGGAAGCGTTGGAAGAAAATCTCCGGCGGCCCGTCGGTGCTCCTCACCAACGTCTTTTTCCTCGACGACAAGCAGGGCTGGGCGACCGGCGCCAACGGGACTATCCGGATGAGCCGTGACGGGGGGGAGACCTGGGTCCCCCAACCGGTCGATACGCAGGTCCCGCTCTACGGCGTCACGTTCGCCTCCCCGAAACTGGGATGGATCGTCGGGGGAAGCGGCACGATTCTCCACACGAAGGACGGCGGCGCAAGCTGGTCGGAACAATCCAGCCAGACGAACGCCGCGCTCTATGCGGTGCACTTCACTTCGGAACGGCACGGGGTGGCGGTGGGCGCGGTCGGGACGGTTCTGGTGACCGACGACGGCGGCGCGACCTGGTCGGTGCGGGAATCGCTGGGCGGCGTGACCTTCTTCGACGTCTATTTCATCGATGCTTCGACCGGCTGGGCGGTGGGCAATGCCGGGGCGTTGTTTCACACGACGGACGGGGGGCAGACCTGGATCGATCGCACGCTGCCCTGTTCGCGCACCTGCACGAAGCTGACCGATCTGCTCCACGTGCGGTTTACCAATCCGCAAACCGGCTGGATCGTCGGCGAACGGGGCATGCTCTATCGCACCACCGACGGCGGATTTACCTGGCAGGAGCACGGGTCGATCGCCAAGGTGTCCCTCTTCAACCTCTCTTTTCCCGATCCGGCCCAGGCCTGGGCCAGCGGCGAAAAAGGCACGATCGTCCATCTGAAGATCGGGCGCTGAGGACTATCCCAACTCTCCCAATCTGGCCTGCACGATGCTGATCGCGGCGATGGCCGCCGTTTCCGCCCGGAGAATCCTCCGGCCCAGCGTCGCGGTCCCGCAGCCCTGTTCAGCGGCAAGGCGCAGTTCTTCCGGATCCCATCCCCCTTCCGGGCCGATCACCAGCATCAGGCTCTTGTCCGGGCCGACCGGCAGCGGAATCGCATTCAACGATGGGCCGGTCGCTCGCTCGGCCAGCAGGAATTTGGCGGCGCAGGCCGCATGGCGGGAGAGTAACTGAGGAAGCGTGGCCGGTTCGTCGATCTCCGGGACCGTCCAGCGTTCGGACTGCTGGGCCGCTTCCAGCGCGATGCGCTGCCATCGCTCCCGCTGATGGTCGATCCGGTCGGCCTGGAGTCTCACGACGCTGTGCCTGGCGTGCAGCGGGACGATCCGGTCCACGCCAAGTTCCGTCGCCTTCTGAATCACCCAATCCATCTTTTCGCCCTTGAGCAGGGCTTGCGCGAGGATCAGCGACGGACTGCTTCGCGGGGGGGCCTCGGTCTGGTCGAGAATCCGGCTTTCGAGCAGCCGGTCCGTCACGGTGACGACGGTGGTGCGGTATCGCCGCCGTCGTTCGTCGGTGACGGTGAGGGAGTCTCCCGGCTGCAGGCGCAGGCTGTCTTTCAAATGGCGGAGGAGAGGGCCCGAGATGCGGACGGTCGGGGGAGCGACGGCCTCTGACCCCACGAAGAAGGTCGGCATAGGTGAGCGGCGTCCTGTGGGTGAGTCCGGCGGCGCTACTCGAAAAACGTCTTCATTTTGTCGAAGAACCCGTCGCCGTCCGGCTCCATGGACATGCCGCTCTCCTTGGCGAATTCCATGAGCAGGTCCTTCTGCTTCGCCGTCAGCTTGGTCGGAATCTGCACCTTGATCGTGAACAATTGGTCGCCGGTGGTCTGTCCCTTCAGGCTGGGAATCCCCAGGCCCTTCAGGCGGAGGACTTTATCCGGCTGCGTGCCGGGCGGCACCTTCATGACGGTCGTGCCTTTCAACGTCGGCACTTCGATCTTGCCGCCGAGAACGGCCGTGACGAAGTTGATCGGGACGTCGCAGAGGATGTCGTTGCCTTTGCGCGTGAAGATCGGGTGCGGCTTGACGGTGATGGCGACGTAGAGATCGCCCGGCGGGCCGCCGTTGACCCCGTGTTCGCCTTCGTTCGAAAGACGCAGCCGCATGCCGGTTTCGATACCGGCCGGAATATGGACGGCGATGGTCCGTTCCTTGTAGGTGCGCTGGCGGCCCTGGCAGGCCGGACAGGGTTCCGTGACGACCTTGCCCGCGCCCTCGCACTGGCCGCAGGGCCGGCTGATGCTGAAGAAGCCCTGTTGGAGCCGGATCTGCCCCGCGCCTTTGCAGCTCGGGCAGGTCTTGACGGACGCGGCCGATTTCGCGCCGGTGCCGCCGCAGTCGGCGCAGGATTCCCACCGGGGAATCTTGAGCTTGGCGTCCTTGCCGTAGACCGATTCTTCGAACGTGATTTCGAGGTTGTACTGGAGGTCGTTGCCGCGTTCGGCGCGGGATCCGCCGCGCTGGCCGCCGAAGAAGTCTTCGAAGATGTCGTTGAAGACGTCGCCGAATCCGCCGCCGCGGCCGAAGTCGAAGCCCTCGAATCCGGGCCCGCCCTGGGCGCCGGCATGGCCGAACATGTCGTAGCGTTTGCGCTTTTCCTGGTCGCTGAGATGCTCGTAGGCTTCGTTGATTTCCTTGAACTTTTCTTCGGACTGCTTTTTCTGATGGTCGCCGGTCTGGAGGTCGGGGTGGTACTGGCGCGCCAGTTTCCGGTAGGCCCTCTTCAGCTCTTCGTCCGACGCGTTGCGGTCCACGCCGAGGGTTTCATAGTAGTCGCGCTTTGACACGGTCGGCGGTGCTTTCCTGTTCAGTGCAGAAAGACCGAGCCCCGTCGTTCACGGAGCTCGGTCTCGTCGCTGCGTATTCTAGCTTACTTCTTGTCTTTGTCCACTTCTTCGAACTCGGCGTCCACGACCTTTTCGTCGGTCTTGGCGCCGTTCGGGCTCTCGCCGCCTTCGGCGCCGGTCCCCGGACCGCCGGCTGCGGAAGCCGAGGCCTTCTTGTACATCTCTTCGGCCAGCTTGTGCGACGCGGTCGTCAGCGTCTGGGTGGCCGATTCGATGGCGTCCGGATCGTTGCCTTCCATCGCCTTCTTCAGCGCGGTGACGGCTTCTTCGATCTTCGTCTTGTCTTCGGCGGCGATCTTGTCGCCGTGTTCCTTCAGGTTCTTCTCGGTCTGGTAGATCAGGTTGTCCGCCTGATTCTTGGCCTCGGCGGCCTTGCGGCGCTTCTTGTCGTCCTCCGTGTGCGCCTGGGCGTCCTTGACCAGCTTTTCCACTTCCTCCTTGCTGAGTCCGCTGGAGGCCGTGATCTTGATCGACTGCTCCTTCTGCGTGGCCAGATCCTTGGCGGACACGTGGACGATGCCGTTGGCGTCGATGTCGAAGGTCACCTCGATCTGCGGCATCCCGCGCGGGGCGGGAGGAATGCCGACCAGGTCGAACTGGCCCAGCAGCTTGTTGTCGTTGGCCATTTCGCGTTCGCCCTGGAAGACGCGGATGGTGACGGCGGTCTGGTTGTCGGCCGCGGTCGAGAACACCTGGCTTTTCTTCGTGGGCACGGTCGTGTTGCGCTCGATCAGCTTGGTGAAGACGCCGCCGAGCGTTTCGATACCGAGCGAGAGCGGGGTGACGTCGAGCAGGAGCACGTCCTTGACGTCGCCCT
>DIHJ01000057.1:14936-15369 GCA_002420105.1 Nitrospira sp. UBA5699 | reverse complement strand
GTCATGCCGCCGACCAGCACCACTTCGTTGATGTCGCGGGCCGACACGCCGGCGTCCGCCAGGGCTTTCCGGCAGGGTTCGATGGTCCGCTGGATCAAATCGTCGACCAGCTGTTCCAGCCGTGCGCGGGTCAGCTTGATGACCATGTGCTTGGGACCGCCGGCGTCCGCCGTGATGAACGGCAGGTTGATTTCCGTTTCCTGCGAGGAGGACAGCTCGATCTTGGCACGCTCCGCCGCTTCCTTCAGCCGCTGGAGGGCCATGCGGTCCTTGCGGAGGTCGATGCCCTGGTCCTTCTTGAATTCGTCGACGAGCCAGTCCATGACGCGCTGGTCGAAATCGTCGCCGCCGAGATAAGTGTCGCCGTTCGTGGATTTGACTTCGAACACGCCTTCGCCGATTTCCAGCACGGACACGTCGAAGGTGCCGCCGC
>DIHJ01000057.1:0-14790 GCA_002420105.1 Nitrospira sp. UBA5699 | reverse complement strand
TCGTTGATGATGCGCAGCACGTTCAATCCGGCGATCTGGCCCGCATCTTTGGTGGCCTGGCGCTGGCTGTCGTCGAAATAGGCGGGGACGGTGATGACGGCTTCCGTGACCTTCTCGCCGAGATAGTCCTCCGCCGTCTGCCGCATCTTCTGCAGAATCATGGCGGAAACTTCCGGGGGACTATAGCGCTTGCCGCGGAGTTCCACGTGGGCGTCGCCGTTGTCCGCCTCGACCACCTTGTAGGGCAGCCGCTTCATCGCCTCCTGCACTTCCTTGCTGCGGAACTTGCGGCCCATCAGGCGCTTGACGGAGAAGATGGTGTTTTCCGGATTCGTAATCGCCTGACGCTTGGCGATCTGTCCGACCAGCCGCTCGCCCTTGTCGGTGATGCCGACGACGGACGGCGTGGTGCGGGCCCCCTCGGCGTTGGCGATGACGACGGGATCTCCGCCGCTCATGATCGCGACGCAGGAATTGGTGGTGCCTAAGTCGATGCCGATCACTTTACCCATGGGTGTATGCTCCTTCCTCCTGAGAGTCCTGTGTCATGTGAACGATCGGGGCGATACGGTCGACGGCCTTCATGCCGACGGGCCCGTCGATACACTCACCATCGCCGCCCGCAAAATGCGATCGTGCAATCGGTAGCCCCGCTGAAACTCTTCGACGACATGCTGCTCGGGAATCTCCTCGGACGGCACGGACGCCACCGCCTGCTGCGTAGCCGGGTCGAACGGCTGTCCCACTGCGGCCACCGGCTGCACTCCGAATTTTCCCAGCGCGCCGATCAGCTGCTTGAGCGTGAGATCGACGCCTTGAACCAGCCCGTCCCCGCTTCCGCCTTCTTTGGCCGCCTTGATGGCGCGCTCCAGGTTATCGACGACCGGCAGCAGCTCCTTCAATAACTGCTCGTTGCCGAACTTGATCTGCTCCCGCTGATCCCGCTGGGCCAGTCGCTTATAGTTGTCGAACTCGGCGGCCTGGCGAAGATACTTGTCGTTGAGGGCTTTGAGTTCTTCCATTTTGGCAGCCAGTGCCTCCCTGGCAGCCGCGAGCTCGCCGGAGCTGTCGCCGGCGACCGGAGAATCACCGGAAGGTCCTGCCTCTAAGTTGTCGATTGTATTGGTATTCTGTTCTTCGTCTGCCACAGGTACGTCCTATACGGGTGAGAAGGTAGTCACCATGGGGAATAAGTCAACAGGGGCTATTAAAATTAATTACTTGTGAGGAAAAGCGGGGCTAGACCCAGGTCGCGGGCGGCCTGTCGCCCTTCTGACGCCGATAGAGGAGTTCCAGTCCTTCGAGGGTCAGCAGCGGTTCGATTTTCTGGATCGACGATGTTTCGGGCGCGATGACGGAGGCCAGGCCGCCGGTCGCAATGACGAAGGTGGACCGGCCCAGTTCCTGTTCGATCCGCCGGACCAGCGCATCGACGAGCCCGGCGTAGCCGAACAGCAGTCCGGCTTGAATACTGCCGGCCGTATCGGTACCGATCACCGTCTTCGGTCTCGTCAGTTCGACCTTCGACAGCTTGGCCGCCCGGGCGAAGAGGGCTTCGGCGGAGATCCCCAGGCCCGGCGCGATGACTCCGCCCAGATACTCCGCGTTTTTCGTTACGGCGCAGAAGGTCGTCGCGGTGCCGAAGTCCACGATGATCAGGTCGCGGCGATACTTCTCGTACGCGGCCGCCGCATTGACGAGCCGGTCGCTGCCGATTTCCTTGGGATTCGCGTAGCGGAGCGTGAGCCCCGTGTCGGTCTCCGACGTGACGACCGCGGCCCGTTGGTGAAAGTATTGCTCGATGAGCGTTTCAAAGGTGCCGGTCAGGGCCGGGACGACGCACGACATGATCGCGTCGGAAATCTGGCGCGGCAGGATCCCGGCCGACGTCAGGAGATTGGTAAACAGAATGCCGTATTCGTCGGAGGTCGTCTTGGCGTCGGTGGCCAGGCGCCAGTGGGACTTCAGGGCCGGGCCGTCATAGACCCCCAACACGACGTTCGTATTGCCGATGTCGACGACGAGGAGCATGGCGCTATTCTACGGATTCCGTGGTCATTCCGCTAGGATCTCAGGTGAACGATATCGGCGACGCGGAAGTGTTGAATTTCCGGGGGGCGTCCATCGGCCGGAAGGGGATGTCGGACGACGGTCAGCGAGCCGTCGCCGCCGACGGCCTCGGCCACGCCGGTGAATTCCCCGCCGTCCGTCAGCGTCGCTTTGACGGATTTGCCGATAGTGCTGCAGCGGCGCCGGTAGGCGAGAGCGACGCGCTCTGATCCCTGTCGTGCCAGCTCTTCCACGCAGACATCCAGTTCGGAGAGGAATTGGGCCAGCAGCCTGTTGCGGTCGACGGGGCGGCCGGTTTCATGCCTGATGGTCGTGGCCGACTCGCGCAGTTCCTGCGGAAAGTCATCGCGATCCCCGTTGACGTTCATTCCGATGCCGATCACCTGAAACGGTCCCGACCGTGCGGCCTGGCCGCTTTCGCAGAGGATGCCGCCGATCTTGCGGTCGCCCATGAGCAGATCGTTCGGCCACTTCAACAGAACCGGCGCTCCCGCCACCGTTTCGATCGATTCGGCCGCCGCCAGGGCCGTCATCAACGGCAGCCATGAAAGCCATTCGGCCAGGCGGTCGGCGCCTGGGGCTTTTCTGATGACGACGGAGCAGTAGAGATTGACGCCCGGCGGTGAAAACCACTGCCGGGCAAGCCGGCCGCGCCCTTCCGTTTGCGCGTCGGCCAGGACGACCGTCCCGTGCTCCACGTCCTGCTGGGCCAGGGCGAAGGCCTCCCGGTTCGTCGAGCCGATCCGGTCGTACAATTCGATGCGACGGCCCAGCGCCTGTGCGGCCGACAGGCTCCGGATCGAGTGGACGTTGAGCGGCGAGGAGGGTTGCACCGGTTACCGACGCCTCTTGCGGCCCTTGCGGAGCGGCGCGAGTTCGAGACTCATGGTGGCGGCGGGGGCCGAATGGGTGAGGGCGCCGATCGAAATGCGATCCGGTCCGGCCGCGGCCATGGCGCGGACGTTTTTCAACGTGATGCCCCCGGACACTTCGACCAGCGCGCGTCCCCTGATGAGCCGCACCGCCTTCCTGACCATCGCGGGCGTCATGTTGTCGAGGAGAATGACGTCCGCTTCTCCGGCCAGGGCCTGCCCGACCTCCGCCAGCGATTCGACTTCGACGATCGTTTCCAGCCCCGGCGTCGCCTGCGCCTCGGCGAGGCGGCAGGCCGTGAGGACGGCCGCCTTTCTGTTCAGCAGGGCCAGGTGGTTGTCCTTGATCAGGATGCCGTCGCCGAGGGAGCGACGGTGGTTCGTTCCGCCGCCGAGGGCGACGGCCCATTTCTGGATGGCTCTCCAGCCGGGAAGGGTCTTTCTGGTGTCGAGGATCTCGACCGGGAAACCCTGCACGGCTCGGCAGAACTCTCTGGTCAGGGTCGCGATTCCGGAGAGGTGTTGCAGGAAATTCAGCGCCACCCGTTCGGCCATGAGGATCGACCGGCCGTCGCCTTCGATGTGCAGCAGCACGTCGCCGCTCCGCGCCGGCGCGCCGTCGCCGCACCGGACGGAGAGGTGGAGCGCGGCATCGACCGCCAGGAAGGTCTGCACCGCCGCGGCCATGCCGGCGACGACGAGCGGCCGTTGGGCGATGATGGCCGCGCGGGCCGGGACGGGAGAGTTGAACAGGGCCGCCGTCGTGACGTCGCCCCGACCGAGGTCCTCTTCAAGTCCTTGCCGGACCGCGCGCCGGATGTCGGCTGCTGGGAGGGCGGCCATCGCTCACGTTCCCAGCATGGCGCGAAGCTGCCGCTCGCTGCTGGCCAGGATGGTTTGATCGTTGTGCAGGCCGCGCAGGCGATTCTGATGATCGGCGATGACCTCCGGCGGCGCTTTGGCGACGAACTCCTGGTTTCCCAGTTTGCCGTTGAGCCGCCCGATTTCCTTTTCCTGCTCTTCCTGTTGTTTGACGATGCGGTCGAGGGCTTTCTTCAGATCGACGTCTCCCGAGACGACCAGTCCGACCGAGAGGCCTTCCGTGACGAGACGGAGCAGGTTGGTCGATGGCCAGACCGTTTGAGCCGCCGGCTCGGCGGTGCCCCGACTGAGGTGGCCCAGATACCGCTGCAGCTCCCGGAGTTGCTCATGCCGGGATGGATCGTCGTGCGACACATAGAACGGGATCTGCTGGCCGGGCGGATAGTTCAGGAGCACCCGGCCGGTGCGGACGAGGCTCACCGTCTGTTCGAGCAGCGCGAAGCGTTCCTCCGCCTCGGGCGCCTGCCCGGCGTTGTCCGGGGCGGGGTAGGGCTGAATCACGATGCTCTCCCCCCGGTGGGGAATCGTCTGCCAGATTTCTTCGGTGATGAACGGCATGAAGGGATGCAGGAGCCGCATCGTCGTTTCCAGCGTGTCGACGAGCGTCTGTCTCGTTCCCGGGCCGTCCGGGTGCGCGGGATCCTGCAACGCCGGCTTGATCAGTTCCAGATACCAGTCGCAGTACTCGTGCCAGATGAACTGATAGAGCGCGCTGGAGGCGCGGTCGAACCGGTAGGCTTCCAACTCCGCCGTGACGACCTCGACCGTCCGGTTGAGCCGGCTCAGAATCCAACGGTCGGGGAAGGACCGCTCGGCGACGGGCATTTCCGTCCTGGGGCCGTCCAAATACATCAAGGCGAAGCGCGCGGCGTTCCAAATCTTGTTGGCAAAGTTCCGATAGCCTTCGATCCGTTCCTCGGCCAGCTTGATGTCGCGTCCCGGCGAGGCCATGGAGGCCAGCGTGAACCGCAGCGCGTCGGTGCCGAACTGGTCCATGACGTGCAGGGGATCGATCACGTTGCCTTTCGACTTGCTCATCTTCTGCCCCTCGGCGTCGCGGACCAGCGCGTGGATGTAAACGTCGCGGAAGGGTACGTCGCCCATGAATTTGAGTCCGAGCATGATCATGCGCGCGACCCAGAAGAACAGGATGTCGAGGCCGGTGACGAGCGTCGACGTGGGATAATAGGTCTTGAGTTCCGGAGTCTGCTCCGGCCATCCCAGGGTCGAGAAGGGCCAGAGTCCCGACGAGAACCAGGTGTCGAGGACGTCCGGGTCGCGGAGGAACTTGTTGCCTCCGCATGTTGGACAGTTGGTAGGGGCTGAACGGGCAACTATGGGCGTGGCCCCCTGTAAGATCGTAAAAAATGCATGTGCTGTTAAAGATGCTCCAATGGGTACTTTTTTTGCAAAAAGGCCACTGTTGCAGGTCTCGCAGTACCAGGCCGGAATCTGATGCCCCCACCAGATCTGGCGGGAGATGCACCAGTCCTTAATGTCGCGCATCCAGCCCAGGTAGTTGTTGACCCAGCCTTCCGGGATGATGCGGATGCGTCCGTCTTCGACCGCCTGAATCGCGGGTTCCGCCAGGGGCTTGATCTTGACGAACCACTGCGGCGACAGGTAGGGCTCGACGACCGTCTTGCAGCGGTAGCATTTGCCGATCGCCATCTTGTGGTCTTCGACCTTCACCAGCAGCTGCCGATCCTTCAATACCTGTTCGATCTTCGGTCGTGCCTTTGAGATGGTAAGGCCAGCGATGTTTGTTGAGAGTTCTGGTTCAACGCCTGCTGTATTGAGAGCGTCTAGATCGAGCAGCGCCTGGTGGTCGAAGATCGGAAGCCGTGGAAGCCGGTGCCGCTCGCCCGCTTCGAAATCGTTGAAGTCGTGAGCCGGAGTGATCTTGACCGCGCCGGTGCCGAACTCGCGATCGACGAGGATGGAATCCCCGACGATCGGGATGGTCCGGTTCGTGAGCGGCAGGCGCACCCGCTGTCCGATGAACCGGTTGTATCGCGGATCTTCCGGGTGCACCGCCACGGCCGTATCGCCGAGCATCGTTTCCGGTCTGGTGGTCGCGACGGTCAGCGCGATCGACGGATCCTGTTCCAGCGGATAGGCGATCGAATAGAGCTTGCCTTTGATGTCCTCGTGCTCGACTTCGATGTCCGACAGGGCGGTCAGGCAGCGCGGACACCAGTTGATCAACCGTTCTCCGCGGTAGATCAGTCCGTCTTCGTACAACCGGACGAAGACTTCGAGGACGGCTTTCGAAAGTCCCTCGTCCATCGTGAAGCGCAGCCGGTCCCAGTCGCAGGACTCGCCCAGTTGCTTCTGTTGATTGACGATCGTGTTGCCCGATGTCGCTTTCCATTGCCAGACCCGCTCGATGAACCGTTCGCGTCCGAGCGATTCGCGCGAGGCGCCTTCGGCCATCAGCTGTTTCTCCACCACGTTCTGCGTGGCGATGCCCGCGTGATCGGTGCCGGGCAGCCAGAGCGTGTTGCGTCCCTGCATGCGACGCCAGCGAATCAGGATGTCCTGAAGCGAGTGGTTCAGGGCATGGCCCACGTGCAGCGAGCCGGTGACGTTCGGGGGCGGAATGACGATGCTGTAGGGGAGGCCGGGATGGGTCGCGGAGGCGCGGAAGTAGCCGCGCTCGCTCCAGGTGCTATACCAGCGGGATTCGACCGCCTTGGGGTCGTAGGTTTTCTCGAGTTGCGGGGTGCTCATGGTCGTTCGTCGAAAACGCTGGGCATCTTAACACGCGGGGAGGGACCCCTCAAGGTGAGGCGCGCCGATAATCGCGGCTTGAGGGGTGGTGGGCCTTGTGCTATACAGACAGCGCTCGAAGCCAGGGTGGCTCGCGGGATCTTTCACATTCATCGGGGAGACGATATGGCGACCGGACGGGAAAAGGACCGGAAGACGAGAAAAAAGCATCGGAAGAACGTGCAGCGGAAGAAGGCGCTGGCGAAGGCGCGGCGGGGCAAAAAGGGCAAGAAGGGGTGAGGACTTCCGGCCGCGCGATCAGGCGGCCCGGGTGAGGCGGGCGATCTCCGCTTTGATCTGATCTTCTGCGAGAGTGGGAATCAGTTTCTGGACGGCCTGCTGAATCTGCGCCTCGGCGGCGGCGCGAACGATATCCGCGGCAAGCGTTTCGGTTTGCGCCGTCGCAATCCGCTCGATGTCTTCCCGGATCTGTCCTTCGATCGACTTGGCATGTTCCCGAACGACGTCCGGCAGCGTGGCGGCCACCGTGTCGGCCTGCTCGCGGACCATGCGCTCGATCTGTTCCGTGATCAACGGGCCGGCGATTTCGAAAATGCTGTGGCGGATGATCGGCTCGAGGACGGCCATCTCGCTCGTCAGGGTCCGCGGCAGCTCTTTGATCAGCAACGGCTCGATCACCTGAGCCAGCCGTTCTTGCGACAGGCCGGCGCCGAACTGCTGATGCACTTCGGTCTCCACCGCTTTCGCGACGAGCCCGGCGAGTTCCTTGCCGACCATCTGCGGCAGGAGCCCGGCGATCTTCTTCTCCGTTTTCTCGGACATGGATTGCAGGAGCTGCCCGAAGAGACCTTTCATGGCCTCTTCCGGTTCCGCGGCCTGAGGTTTGGCCGGCGCCGCCTTCCCGGCCGGCGCGGGGCTCCGCTCGGGAATGGACACGTTGAGGTTCAGATCCGCTTCGCCGTCCTGCGCCTCGTCGGACGACTCTTCCGGCAGCTCGTCGTCGTCAAAATCGGTGGCGCTCGACGTCGGAGGCCAGGAGCGCTTCTTCTTTTTGCCGCCGTTCGTCGTCGCGATCTCCTGATCGAGCTCTTTGATGATGTCCAGCAAGTTGTCGGATTGGAACGGTTTCTTGAGAAAAGCCTTGACGCCGAGAGACTTGAGGTGGGATTCGTCGAGCTTGTCCGTCGCGCCCGTCAGCGCGATGATGTACGTTTCGGTCAGGTTGTCCAATTTGTGGACTTCCTTGCAGAATCCCGAGAATGTCATGTTGTCGAGATGGTAGTCCGTGATGATCAGATTGGGGCTGATCCTGCGGGCGGCTTCCAAGGCGGCCGGGCCGTCCTGGAATCCGATGACGTCGTATCCGGCGGGCGTCGAGATCTGTTCCACCATCCGGCGGACGGCGGGGCTGCTATCGATCACAAAAATGGTAGAAGCCACTGAAATCTCCGTGTTTGTTGGGCTGTTTCGAAGCTATCAGGGGGGGTATTCTTTGTCAAGAAAACGACCGATAGATGCGCGAATTGATGTAGGATATTCCCGCCGGCGCCGTCGTGCGGGCGGGGCGTGAGGATGCACCGATGAGTCGATCGATCCGGGTCGTGTTTTTTGACGCAGCCGACACGCTGTTTCACGTGAACGGGTCGGTGGCGGAGATCTATCTTCAACACGCCGTCGAGTTCGGGTATCAGCGGACGCCGGAGTCCCTGGCCTCGATCAAGCAGGCCTTCAGCCGCGCATTTCGCGATGCGCCCCCTCCGATTTTTGCGGCGACCGAACCGGCGCAGATCAAACAGAGCGAGCGGCTGTGGTGGTTCGACATCGTCCACAACGTGTTCTACCGCGTCGGGATGTTCGAGCGGTTCGACGACTTTTTCGACCGGGTGTTCCAGGTCTTCGAAGACCCCGGGTCCTGGAAGCTCTTTCCGGAAACGCTTCCGACGTTGAGCGCGCTTCGGGAGCAGGGGATGGAGTTGGGGATCATCTCGAATTTCGATTCCCGGCTCTTCGCGGTGATGCGGGGGCTGGGTCTCGGCCAGACCTTCGACACGGTGACGATCTCGAGTCTCGCCCATGCCGCCAAGCCGGCTCCGAAAATCTTCCGGACGGCGCTCGACAAACATGCCGTCGATCCGGAGGAAGCGCTGCACGTGGGAGACAGTCTGCGGGACGACGTGGAAGGGGCCCGGAAGGTCGGCCTGCAGGCCGTCCTGCTCGACCGGCAGGGGCGGCATGCCGGGGTCGGCGTGCCGGCCATTCGCGCGCTGGACGAACTGCTGCCGCTCGTCGCCGACCGATAACTATAATAGGAGCGGCAGGATGTCCTTGGCCCGTCCCTGAAGCGAGAGATCGACCAGGGACGATTGCGGCGTCGGCTCGAGGTTGATGTCCGCGACGAAGGCTCCCGCCTCCTTCGCGACGGACGCGAAGCCTGCGGCGGGGTACACGACGCCGGACGTGCCGATCACGAGCAGGACCTCGCAGTCGCGAAGGGCGGCGGCGCAACGGGCCATGTCGTCCGCAAAGAGCGATTCGCCGAACCAGACGATGTGCGGACGCAGGAGTCCGCCGCACCGGCCGCAGGCCGGTGGAATCGCGATCGGCACGTCACGGTTTTCTTCGACCGTCCCGCAGACCGTGCAGCGCACCATCCAGATATTCCCGTGAATCTCCGAGAGTCGTCTCGAGCCCGCGGCGCGATGGAGGCCGTCGACGTTCTGCGTGATCAGCCAGAAGGACGGGACCCGCCGCTCCAGTTCGACGAGGGCGTCGTGCGCCGGGTTCGGCCGTTTGGCGGCGAGGAGCTCCCGCCGCCAGTTGTACCACTCCCAGACCACATGGGGATCCCGCGCGAACGCTTCAGGTGTGGCAAGATCCTCCGCGCGGAAATTGCGCCATAGGCCGTCCGCGCCGCGGAAGGTCGGTACGCCGCTGTCGGCGGAGATGCCGGCGCCGGTCAGGACGGTGAGCGACCTGGTCCCCGCGAGTTTCTCTTTCAGAATTCCGAGATCGGAGCCGGCGGTCATGGTCTTTCCCGTGACGGTGTGCGGCTGTGCCTTGCCGCAGCCGCATGCTATAGTAGGCCCGGTTTCGACGCAACTCGAGGGGAAGAGCATGAAACAGATCATGATGGTCGGCGCGGGATCGGTCGGAGGATTCTTCGGTGCGCATCTGGCGAAGAACAACCCGGACGTTTCGTTTCTCCTGCGGCCCAAGACCCTGACGGCGGTGCAACGGCACGGATTGACGATCCGGAGCGCCGCCGGCACGTTCACGGTTCGGCCCAAGGCGGCGTCGGACATCCGGCAGCTTCCGCGGCCTGACCTCGTCATTCTGGCCGTGAAGGCCTACGATCTCGACGAGGTGCTGGCGCAGATCGAGCCGGCGCTCACGGACCGGACGGTCCTCCTGACCCTGCAGAACGGGATCGACACAGAGGACCGCATCATCGCCCGTCTCAAGCGGGATTGCGTGGTGGGCGGCGTGGCCTTCATCTATTCCAAGATCGCCGCGCCCGGCGTGATCGACCATTATAAGAAGGGCGCCGTCGCCGTCGGGGAATTGATGGGGCACGAGAGCGAGCGGCTGCTGCAGATTCGCGACCTGTTCGCCGCCGCCGGCATTCCCTGCCAGCTTTCCAAAGACATCCGCCGCAGCAAGTGGGAGAAGATGTGCTGGAACTGCGTCTTCAACCCCATCACCGTCCTCATCGATGACAAGGTGGCGAAGGCCCTGGACCATCCGGAGATGATGGGGGTCATCCGTCAGATCGTGGGCGAGATCGCCGCCGTGTCGGCCGCACTGAAAGTCCCGTTGCCGCCCGACATGCCGGAGCGGGTGGTGAAGTGGACGCAGGAGATCCGCGACATCCACACCTCAATGTACGACGACTGGAAGGCGGGGCGGCGGACGGAAATTCGAAACCTGAACGGTTATATCGTCGATCAGGGGCGCCTGCTCGGGATTCCCACGCCGGTCAACGAGGCGCTCACCGCCATGATCAAGACGATCACCGAACGGGAAAAGAGCGGGCCGGGGGTCGTGCGGATCGACGGGGCCGTGGTGCAACCGGTGTCGTTGGACTGCGCGGCCATGCTGCAGCTTCCCGGCGAACATCAGGTCGCGGACGTCGGTGCGGTGATGCCGGGCATGAATGGGCGGGCGATCACACTCAAAGGCCTGCTCGACGTGCCGGCCATCGCCGTCGGAGCCGACCATGTGACGTTCCATTCGAGCGACGGGAAATATGCCGCGACGCTGACGCTTCAGCAGGCCAAAGACTTCGGCCTCCTGCTCTACGAGCTCGACGGGGAACCGCTCCCCGGCGCGAAAGGCGGACCGTTCCGGCTCATCACGCCGGGGCTGGGCGATCTCTGCGCGAACGTCAAGGGCGTCGGGCGGATCGAAGTCCGGGTCGGCTCGGGGAAGGACACCAGACCGTCCGAACGGCCGCCGAAATGCACGGGGGAACCGCGGCCCTCGTAGCCTTACCGGATCACCTGAATGGTCCTCCATCGCTCCGAACGGTAGCGCCAGAGCATCAACGCCATCCGCAGCGTCCAGTCCGCGATCATCGCCAGCCACACGTAGGACACGTCGAGGTGCAGCCAGACTCCCGCGACGAACGCGATCGGGACCCGCACCGCCCACATGCCGATCGTCGTGGCGACCATGATGAAGTGCGTGTCGCCCGCGCCGCGCAGGGAGCCGGCCAGCACCATCGTGAGCGCGAGCGGAATCTGCAGCAGCGCCACGATCTTCAGAAACACCGTGCCCAGTTCGACGACCGCCTCGTCGCTCGTGAAGGCGCGCAGCAGCGCGTACGGAAAGAAGAAGAAGACGAGGCCCATGACCGACATGATGAGCGTCGCCATCCGGTTGGCTTCCCAGTTCTCCAGTTTGGCCCTCGTGTATTTCCCCGCGCCGATGCTCTGCCCCACCATCGTCGCGGCCGCGATGGCGAATCCGTACCCCGGCAGGAACGACAGGGATTCGATCGAGAGTCCGACCTGGTGGGCGGCATAGGAGACGGTGCCGTAGAGCAGGACGATCTTGGTGTAGATCAGGATGCCGGCCTGCTGCACGATCCGCTCGCCCGAAACCGGGGCTCCCACCTGCCAGATCGTTCGAATGAAATCGACGCGTAGGTGCGTCGATGGCCGGAGCAGCGGGCGACAGCGGATCGCCAGATAGAGCGTTCCGACCGCCTCGGCGATGCCGACCGCGACCGCCGCCCCCTTGACGCCGAGGGCCGGCAATCCCCAACGGCCGTAGATCAGGGGATAGGCGACGGCGACGTGCAGGAGGTTGACCACGATCATGGCGTACATCGGCGTTTTGGTGTCGCCGGTACCCTGGAGGATCGACGACAGGACCTGCAGGAACACGGTGAAGGGGATGACCAGGAAGATCAGCGTCGAATAGGGCAGCGCGAGCGCGAGGACGTCGGGCGCCGCGCCGAGGAGCTGCATCGCGAACCGGTTCAGGAGGATGCCGCCCGTCATGAGTGTCAGCGACACGGCGACGGACAGGCCGAGAAAGTGTCTGGCGGCCTGGCCGGCATCCTGCCGGCGGCGCGCGCCCCAGAGCTGGGCGACGACGACGTTCGTACCGACCGAGAGGCCGGAGACCAGGGTCGTGGCGATGAAGGCGAGCAGTTGGCCCAGCCCCACGGCCGCGATGGGAATCGCGCCGAGTCCTCCGACGAGAAAGACCGCGACGATGCCTTCCGTCCGTTGCAGGAGGCTGCTGACGGTCACCGGGAGCGCCAGAGTCATGACGGATTTTCTGATCTGCGAGACGCCGTTCGCCATCGGGGTTCATCCTAGCAGAACCGCGCCGGACGCGGCCTGGACAAAGTACGCGAGGTTCGTTTAGGGTTTGATGGTCATGACCGAATCCGACGACAGGCTTTCTGCCCCCGCGTCGACGGCGCCGCGCCTCTCGAAATCGAAATTTCTCGCCGGATTGCAGTGCCACAAACGGCTGTATCTGGAGGTGTTCCATCCACAACTGGCGACGCCGCCGGATCCCTCGATGCAGGCCATGCTGGACATGGGGACCGAAATCGGGGAGTTGGCCCGGCGACGGTTTCCCGGCGGCGTGCTCGTCACGGCCGGATACCGCCAGCGGGAGGCGGCGCTCGCGCAGACGGCCGCCTTGCTGGAGGATCCGGCCGTTCCCGCGATTTTCGAAGCGGCCTTCCAGCACGAGGGTGTCGTCGTCCGCGTCGATATTCTGGAGCGGGTTCCCCTCCCTCCCGGGGAACCGCCGGCCTGGCGCCTGATCGAAGTGAAGTCGTCGACCAGGGTCAAGGACGTCCATCTCGACGATCTGGCGATCCAGAGCCAGGTGCTGCTGGGGGCCGGATTGACGCTCCGCGGGGCCTGCCTGATGCATATCGACACCGGCTACCTCTATGAAAGCGGCGATGTGGATCTGGAGCGGCTCTTTGCGATCGAGGACCTCTCGGAAGCCGTCGCCAGCCGGCGGGCCCGCGTTCCCGAGCTGCTGGCCGCCATGAAGGCGGCGCTGGCCGGCCCGGAGCCGCCCGCCATCGAGCCGGATCATCACTGCCACAGCCCCTACGAATGTCCCTTCTGGGCCTATTGCACGAAGGACAAGCCGGCCCGATGGATCTATCATCTGCCAGGCGCGAAGCAGCTCGTGGCCCGCCTGGTTCAGCAGGGGGTCACGACCATCGACGAGATTCCCGACGGCACGAATCTCTCCCCCGTGCAACGGCGCGTGAAAGAGAACGTCGAATGGGTTTCGCCCAAGCTGGGAGACGTGCTGCGGTCCGTCCGGTATCCGGTGCATCATCTCGATTTCGAAACCGTGATGCTGCCCGTTCCGCGCTTCCAATCCACGAGACCGTATCAATCGATTCCGGTCCAGTGGTCCAACCACATCGAGCTGGAGCCCGGCGAGATTGTCCACCATGAGTTTCTTCACGGCGATCCGTCGGAGCCGCGAAAGCGTTGGGCCGAAGCGCTGATCGAGTCGCTCGGCGAGCGGGGCAGCATCGTCGTCTATTCCGCCTATGAGGAAGCGATGATGCGGCAGTTGGTCGAGGCTTTTCCCGAATTCCGGTCGGCGTTCAACGCGATCATCAAGCGCCTGTGGGACCTGCATCCGGTCATCAAGGGGCACTACTACCATCCGGCGTTTCAAGGGTCCTATTCGATCAAGTCGGTCCTGCCCGCGGTGGTGCCCTCGATGGGATACGATGATCTGAGCATCAAGGAAGGCGGCCAGGCGGCCAGCGAGTATTACCGGATGGTCTTCGTCGAATCGGATTGGGTCGATCAAGCCGCGATCAAGGAGGCCTTGTTGCGCTATTGCGCGCGGGACACGATGGCCATGGTGGAACTCAGGCGCGCGTTGCAGATCAAATCGGGGCGGGAGTCCGGTTCGTCATGAATGCGTCCGCCGGGAGACGGGAACGCGGGTTTGCGACGGCGGCCCTGTCCGGCCTGTTGTGGGCGGGCGTCGGCTGCTCGTCGATCGTCGGCACGTGGGAATCCGGGCTTCCCCGCGACGGACTGTCCACGGAAGACCGTCTGTGGCACATCGTGTTTCCCCTGTCGGTGGCGGCGGCGGACCGCTGCGTCTTCCAACGCGAGGACACGTACGGATTGTTTTTGGGGGATGCCGTTCCGTCCGCTGAAGCACAGGTGGATCAGCCGGCTCCGTCATTCGTGCGGGTCCGGTATGTCCATGAGCAGCTTCCGGCCGGAAAGGCCGGCATGGCCATCGGGGATTATGTCCTGGCGATCAACGGACAGCCGGTTGCCGCGCAGCGGGCCGAGGCGGTGGCCGATCAGATTCAACGATTGACCAGGGCCCGGATTCAGCCGTTGACCCTGAGGATCCGGCGCGGGGATACCGAACGGGACATTCACCTCTCCGCGGTCCCGTCCTGCAGGATGAAGGTCAAGGTGGTGGAGAGTCCCGTCATCAACGCCTTATCGGACGGCTCGCACATCGTCGTCACCAGCGGCATGTTGTCGTTCGTCCGGTCGCCGGACCAACTGGCCTGGGTGCTTGCCCATGAAATCGGGCACCATGCCCTCGATCATGCGGAAGGGGCCAAATTGCGAATGATGCTGAACCGTTTCTTGAATTCGACGGTCGGGGAGGCGCCGCAGGCGATCGATCAGCTCACGTTGGAGCGGCAGGCCGACGTGTTCGCCGCGGCACTCGTGACGCGGGCGGGATTCGATCTTCGGGA
>DIHJ01000094.1:25585-27962 GCA_002420105.1 Nitrospira sp. UBA5699 | reverse complement strand
CTTCCGCCCCTGGCGACGATTCCCTATCTGGCCGATGAAGAGGATCTGGACCGGAGCCGGCAACGTCGTTGGGCGCTAAGGTTGGTCGGCGTGGGCGCCGCCGTGGTACTCGTGGTACTCGTGCATTTTCTGTGGTCCCCCCTGGACGTGGCCTGGTATGCGGCCTTACGCAGGCTCGGCCTCGCCTGACAAAGGAGCGTCGATGGAACAATTACAGCAGGCCCTGGAACGGTTTAAGCAGCAGGCAGGCGGCGCCTCGACGACGAAAGGTCCCGGCTCTGCGAACGTGAACAGAGTTCCTCCGCCGATCGTGTACAGCCGCACTCGCGTGGTGGAGTGCTCTGAAGAGCTGTTGCGCCGGCGCCGGATTGTCGCCGGATTTGAAGGCGGGCCCTTTGTCGAGGGGTACAAACTGCTCCGCACGCAGGTCCTCCATCGCCTTCGTGAAAACGGCTGGAATGTGTTGGGAGTGACGAGCCCGAACGAACGCGAAGGCAAGACGCTGACGGCGGTGAATCTGGCCGTCAGTATGGCGATGGAGACCACTCAGACGGTGTTGCTGATCGATGCCGACTTGCGGAGACCGAGCGTGCACCGGATGTTCGGGCTGGACCAGGCGAAGGGTCTGGCCGATGTGCTGCTGGACGAAGAGCCGCTCGAGGAGACTCTGATCCATCCCGGCATCGGGCGGTTCGTGCTGCTGCCCGGCGGGCGTGCCGTGCCGCGCTCCGGGGAACTGCTGACCTCGGCCCGCATGACGGGTCTGGTCGACGATCTGAAGCATCGCTACGAGTCGCGTATCCTCGTGTTCGATCTCCCGCCGGTGCTGACCAGTGCGGACGTGCTGGCCTTCGGGCCCTTCCTCGACGCCTTGTTGCTCGTTACGAGCGAAGGAATGACGCGCCGCCACGACGTCGAAGAATCGATACACCGCCTCAAGGGCGCCGTGCCGATTCTCGGCACGGTGCTCAATCAAGCGGGGCGGATGAACCAGGGGCACCACTCATCAGGGCCCCGCCACGACGAGGAGGCCTGAGCCATCGTGTACGAAACGTTCTATGGACTACGGACCCACCCGTTTTCTCTGGTCCCGGACCCGGGGTTCCTGTACCTCGGCCGCAAACACAAGGTGGCGCTCGGGCTGTTGGAATATGGTCTGCTCAATCGCGCGGCCTTTACGGTGATTACGGGTGAGCCTGGAACGGGTAAGACGACTCTTCTGAATACGATTCTCGACCGGTCCGAACGGGAAGTGACGCTCGGCGTCCTGTCGCATACGCATGCCGGGCTCGGTAGCCTCCTGCCCTGGGTTCTGATGACCTTCGGGTTGGACGGGAAGGGGCTGGACAGCGTCGAATTGTATCGCGGCTTTGCCGGATTTCTCGCCCAGGAACATGCGCGCCATCGTCGCGTCGTGCTGGTGGTCGACGAAGCGCAGAATCTGGGGTCCGCGATGCTGGAAGAGCTTCGACTGCTGTCGAATCTGAACGACGGGCGCCGGCAACCGTTCCAGATCATTCTGTCCGGACAGCCGGCACTGCGCGTACTGCTGCAGCGCGGTGAATTGGTCCAATTGGCCCAGCGCATTGCCGTCGACTACCATCTCGAACCGTTCGGGGAAGAGGAAACGCCGGAGTACATCCGCCATCGAATCGCCGTGGCCGGAGGTCCCGTCACGCTCATGACAGATCTGGCCTGTCGAGTCGTCCATCGCCTGACCGGCGGCAACGCGCGTCTCATCAATCAAGTCTGCGACGTGTCGCTGGCCTACGGCTTCGCCGAGCAGGCCCACTCCGTCACGGCCCAACTTGTTATCAGGGCCGCGACCGACCGCAGCGCCAGCGGGATTCTTCCCTTGACCAAGCTCGATTCCTCCGATCTCATCAGCGACAGGGATCGAGAGGCTGAACAGCAACAACTGGCGAAATGGTCGCGACCGGCGGCGGCTCCGAAGCCGGATGCCAGGCCCGGCTCAGGAGACGAGTCGGCGGCGGCGCTCTACAAGCGTGGGGTCGCGTTCAAAGAGGCCGGCGCCTTCAAACAGGCGATGGCCTATTTCGAGCAAGCCGGCCAGGATTCCGGATTGGCGGTGAAGGCCAGGACTCAGATCGCGCTCTGTCTCAGGGCGGGCGGCCGCACGACGGAGTCTGCCGCGGCCTTCCAAAAGCTGTGGAACAGCGGGCAGGGGACGGCCCAGGAGCGGAGACAGATCCGCTACCTGCTGGCCCGCACGCTGGAAGTCTCAGGCCGGCCGGAGGATGCCCTGGTCCACTATCGCGCGTTGCGCGATGAACAATCCGACTACCGTGACGTCACGGACCGGCTCGGGCGGTTGTCCGGTCAAGAGCCGTCCAAGCTGTTCGCCGAAGCGGCCGGC
>DIHJ01000094.1:16390-25509 GCA_002420105.1 Nitrospira sp. UBA5699 | reverse complement strand
CTCGCCCCTCGGACCCTCGACGTACGGCACGAGTACGCCTCGGGGCCTCACGCCTCCGCGCGCCGGTCTCGCGACGCGGCTCAGCGATTTCGCCACGAACCGTCATGAATAATGCGGGCTAGCCGCTGCTTGCCTCTCTTCCGCCAGGATTTCATCGTTTCCCGCCGAGTTAACCGATCCTGGAACCGAACGTAACCTGGCCGTAATCCTCCCTTTCTATCCTGCCGCTGATCGGATCACGGAGTCGTACGTTGTCGGCAGGAGGAGCGATGGAAGTCTCTCGGGCGCTGATCGGGTGGGTGTGCGGTGTCGCGGTCGTGATGGTCCTGGGCGCGGGGCAGTCCGCCTCGGCCGGCCAGCTGGAAGATCTCCTGTTGGAGAACAAACAGATCACGATCGATCAATGGGTGAAACTCAAGGCCGAGGAAGAGAAACGGCAGGCCAAGGAATTCGAAGAAAGCCGCGGAGTCGGCGACGCGCCGGTCCGCGAGCGCTGGTATGAAAAGATCAGCATCCGCGGGTATACGCAGTTCCGCTACAACCACACGATCAACAACGATCTCCTCATCAACAATCAGGGCGACCGGTCGATCGGCAGGAACAACGAGTTCTTCCTTCGCCGGGGCCGCGTCATCATCAGCGGCCAGCCGCACGAGCGCGTGTTCGTGTACGTCCAGCCGGAGTTTGCGGGTTTGGTGTCCGGCACGGAGCAGGTGGCGACGTTGCGGGATTTCTACGCCGATCTTTTTCTGACCGAGAACAAGGAATGGCGCATCCGGGCCGGACTGTCGAAAGTGCCGTTCGGGTTCGAGAACATGCAGTCCAGTCAGAACCGCCTCGGCTTCGATCGTAACGACGCGATCAACAGCGCGGCCAACAACGAGCGGGACCTGGGCCTGTTTCTCTACTACGCGCCGACGGCGGTCCGGGAGCGCTTCCGGCGGCTGGTGGACAGCGGCCTGAAGGGCTCTGGCGACTACGGGATGCTGGGCATCGGCGTGTACAGCGGGCAGACGGCGAACCGCCGGGATGCCAACAAGGACAAGCACGTCGTATTCCACTCCATGTATCCCTACGAGTTTCCCAACGGGCAGATCGTCGAGGTCGGCATGGACGCCTATCGGGGCTACTTCAACGTCTCGACGGCTCCGGTCGTGCCGCTCAACGCGGCGCTCACCGGCGGCACCACGCTCACGCCGATCGTCCGGAACGACGGCAATTATCTGGATGAGCGGGTGGCCTGGCACGTGGCCCTGTTCCCGCAGCCGTTCGGGTTTCAGGCCGAGTACACCATCGGCCGGGGGCCGGAACTGAGTCAGGACCGGACGCAGGTCCAGCTGGGCTCGCTCCGGGGCGGGTACATGCAGGTCTTCTACAACTACAAGTGCGATACGTACTGCCAGAGCATCTTTCCCTTCGTCCGGGTCCAGGAGTACTACGGGGGGAAGAAGCACGAAGACAACGCGCCGAGGAATACGGTCCGGGAATGGGAGGTCGGGCTCGAGTATCAGTTCAACCGAGCGCTCGAACTGACCGTCATGTACACCTGGACGCAGCGCACCTCCGCCGACGCCAGCCTCTTACCGGCCAATACCTGTTCGCTGTCGAATTCGCCGGTCGGTTGTATTCAGACCCCCTATCAGCTCAACAGCGGGAATCTGCTCCGGTTCCAATTGCAGTGGAATTTCTAGGGCGCAGTCGCTCCGCGACCGCAGCGGGCACGGGGTCAGGGGCGAGGGGCGTCGGCTGGTCTGGCGGGAGCCGGTACGACCGGCGCTGGAGAGGGAAGGACCAGCGGCGAGAGGTCACGGAACCGGATGACCAGTTCGCGCCGGTCGCGTTCGAATATGCGGGACCAGCCGCTCGACGAGGCGGGCTGCCGGGCCGTCCGGGGCTCGAAGTCCAGCCGGCCCCGCTGCGGGGCGAGCGGCTGCAGGGGCGTGAGGCGGTCGTCGTTCATATCCGCGACGCCGATGTCGGCGCTGTAATGGGTGCTCGACCGGTAGTTCCCGAGCACGAGATGGAGCGCATCCCCCCGAACGAAGACCCCGCCGGACGTCACCTCGCGGCTCGTGCCGGACAATTCCTGCGATAGATAAAAGGTGACGATCTCCTCCGGAGTGGCCTTCTGCAGCCCCTCCGCCAGCAGCGGCGCGAACAGCGCCACGGTGCGGTCGCCGAAGACCCGGTGCCGGCGCGGCTGGCTGGTGTCGTCGTAGAGGGGGAGCCGCGTAACCGGCTCCTCGATCATGACGCCGCTCAGCACGGCCGCAATCTGCTCGGGCGTGACGCTGACCGGATGGCTGTGCTCGCGGCCTTTCTCGACGGTGCGGTCCGCTTCCAGACGCACGAACGCCTCCGGCCGGTCGTACAGCGTGAGCGTCGTGAATTGACCCGGTGCGCAGGCCGGCGGGACCAGCAGCAGCGCGAGCAGGGCGGCCGTCTTCGCCGGGAGAAAGCCGATCTCTCTGGTCGGGAGTTCAGTCACGGAGTTTTGCGGGCGTCTCGACCGCCGCGGACCGGAGCGGCGTCGCCCAGAAGGCCGTCAGTCTGGCGATGTCCTGCATCGGGAGCGGATAGTAACCTTTGGCGACGACGGTCTGCTGCCCCTGCTGGCTCAAGGCGAGCTTCACGAATTCGGCGACGGCCGGCGGGACCGGAGCCTTCGGCGCCCGGTTGACGTAGAGATACAGCTGCCGGCGCAACGGATACGAACCGTCCATGGCCGATTGGAAGGTCGGTTCCACATAGCGGCCGCCGGACACGGAGGCCAGAGGGACGGGGCGCACGTCGGACGTGCGGTATCCGATTCCGCTGAACCCGATGCCGAAACGATCCTGGGCGACCGCCACGACGACGGAGGCGGATCCGGCCCGCATCTCCACCTGCTTCTTCAGCGGCGCCTCGTTGCAGACATGTTCCTGGAAGAACGAAGCGGTTCCGGAAAGCCGGTTGGGTCCGTACAGCCGGATCGGCGCGCCGTTGAAGTCGCCTTCGAGCATAAAATCGCTCCACTGGCGCAGATTGTACAACAGCCCGCGCCGTCTTTCGTCGGAGAAGATGGCGTCGAGCTCGGCGAGCGTCAATCCCGGCAGAGGGTTGTCCTTGTGCACGAAGACCGCAAGGGCATCGACGCCGACGGGAACTTCCGTGGGTTCGTACCCGAATTCCCGCTTGAACTCCACGATCTCCTGTTGCCGCATCCGCCGCGACATCGCGGCGATCTGGGCCTTGCCCTCGAAGAGCGAGGCGAGCCCCGCCTCGGACCCCGTGCTGTCGACGGTGATTTTCAGCGACGGATAGTGGCGGCGAAGATCCTCCGCCCAGGCTTCCGTCAGCGGTTTCATGGTGCCGGACCCGGCGACCAGCAGGCTTCCGCCGATGTGACCGGCCGATTGATAGGCGGGAATCTTGGCGTCGAGTTCCGGCTTGAGCTGCGCCCATGCCGGGGAACCGAACACCCCGGCGAGGATGCCGATCATGAATCCGAGAACCACTGTGCGGGAATCATTGCCAGCGCGCATCGCAACTCCTTGAATGATTTGTCGTTTAGCTTGCGAGGGGAGTACTTCTCGCCTCATCTTAGATATTCGGCGTTGCTGACGGATCAATGGTCCGTTACATCGGCGTTAACTCTCTCTCTGAACGGCGTCCAACGGTCAGGCCCTGCCGAGACGACGCAGTGAGACGGGGAGCCAGCGCAGATCGCCGGGGAGGGCACGGGCCGCTTTGCGGGCGCGTTTCCACCGTTTCAGGATCATGGGGCGTGACCGGAGGTCGAACTGCTCGGCCAGTTTGCGGAAAGCGGCCAGGTCTTCGTAGTCGCCCAGGCAGCGCTGCGCCTGCTTGAGCCGCTCAATCAATCGCTCGCGCCGGCCGGTTTCCGCCGCAAGCCATTCGAGCTGGTACCGCAGTTGTTTGAGCTCCAGACGAAGTGCATGCAACCGTTTCCGTTTCGGGTTCTTGCGAAGCCTGGACAGGAGCGATTTGCACCGGTCGAGGTGGAGGCGCCAGACCTTGCGCAGACGGGCGGCGTCGGGACGGCGGTCCAGGCCGCGTAAGCCCTCGACGCTGTGCCGGATCGTCGTAAAGACCTTGTCCCCGGCCAGTTGCGCGGCCAGTTCCCGGGAAGCCAGGCGCACCTTGCGGAGGTCGGATCGGGGCGCCCGGCGCCGGGCCAGCCATCCTTCGAGGACCTGCAGGCTGCGAAGCGGGCTGAGAAGCGAAATGCGCCTGCCCAGTATTTCGGCCGATCGTGGGTCGCCGTTCAGGAGGAACCACGCCTGGAGCCGCCTGAGATCCACGCGTAGCTTGTGTAACGCCTCCGGCCTGACGGCCTGTGCCCCGGCCAGCGTCCCCAGCACCCGTATGAGGGAGCGCCGGCAGGCCTCACCGTTGTGCGCAGCAGACGTCGCTCGAGTCTGGATGCCCATGTGTCTCCCGCTTCTTCCGGCACAGCCTACGGAGGCGATGTTTCAGAAGCATTAAGAACATATTAACATTCGATGACAGGTCGGAACCCGAGCGCTTGAGCTGGTGCATTTCAGCCGATCGACATTTTACGCACCTTTAACACGCCTTTAATCGGAACTTGTCAAAAGGAGCATAGAGTACGCCTCGGTGTATAACAACGGATTGCATTTCATGACCACCGCTATGGCATTGTCCAAAGACACGATTCTCCTCATCGCCCCGAGCGAAGCCTCGCAGTCGGCCATCCAGAAAAGCCTGAGCGAAGCCGGGTACGACGTCGTGGTCGTGCCCAATGAGACCGCCGCGTTCGACGTGCTGCAACAGCTCTCTCCCGTGCTCGTCGTCGCCGACCGGAGTCTGTCCGATTACGGGCGATTGCGGGGGCACAAATCTTTGAAGATGATTCCGATCGTGGCCTGGGGCGAGCAGAACGGCAAGTGCGACGAGGAGTGCATCGACGACATCGAACGCGGGGCCGACCTCGTCCTGTGCAACCAGAGCGCGAGGGAACTCGTCGCGCGGGTGCGGGCGATTCTCCGGAGGAAGGAATCGGACGTCAAGCCGACCCTGCACACGGTGGCCGGGGCGGTGCAGATGGATCTGGACCGCCACGAAGTCCGGGTCAACGGCAAACAGGTCGAACTGACGCCGAAGGAGTTTCAGATTCTCCGCCATTTCATGGAGTCGCCCAGCCGGGTCTTTTCACGCCAGGAAATGCTGAACTGTGTCTGGGGGGAAGGGTATGCGCTCGAGGAACATGCGCTCGACGTGCACATCCACTCCCTGCGGCAGAAGATCGAAGAGAATCCCGCCAAGCCGAAATTGATCGTGACGGTCAGGGGCATCGGCTACAAACTGCGCGCCGGCAGCTGATCAGCGGGCCGGTCGTCTTCCCCTCTTGTAAAAATCCCCACCGATCGTGTGAGTCGCGGGGCACGATCGTGTCCTGTGTGCGCCGTTCGCGGCGGCGCGGGAGGGAGGCGCCGCGCAACCGGACGTTGAGCGGCGCCGCGGGAGGCGGGGTTAGAACTCGTCGACTGCAACCGGCTGGAGAAAGTCCCGCACGGACACGACGCCGATGAGGGCGCCGGCTTTCGTGACGCCGAGATGGCGGGTCCGGTGCTTGTTCATCAGATCGGCTGCTTCCGTAATCGGCCGCCGCTCTTCGATGCCGACGACCGGGCTGCTCATGATCTCCTCGACCGGCATGAAGTAGGGCACCTTCTCGGCGCCCACGAACTTCTTCACGACGTCCGATTCCGTGACGATGCCCACGATCCGGCCTTTCTGCGCCACGAGCACGCTGCCCACGTTGCACGCCTTCATCAACTTCGCCGCTTCGACGACCGACGTTCCGGCATCGACGGTCACGAGGTCCTGTTTCATCAGTTGTCCGACGGTCACCATGCTCCTGTTCCTCCTGTGTGTATTGTTTGTGTTGAGCCGATCCTACCTCCGACGGGTTTCTGCCGGGTTAGCGGGTTGTTATCGGCTTGTAAAACCTTGAGGCGGAGCGCCGCCCCGCACAGGGGGCATCAGAAGTGGTCGAATCGAAAATAGGGAGCGGGAGGACTCTCGCCCCCGAAGTTGTAGGCGGTGACCGTGACCAGGTAGGACTCGCCGCGCGGGAGCGCCAGTTTCAGCTCCGTCATCGGCGCGATGACATGCCTCTCGTAGGTCCAGCCGGAACCGGCGATGATCAGCACCTTGTACCCGAGCACGTCGGAAGTCGTCGAAGGGTCCCAGCTGATCGTCACGACTTTCGGCGTCCGGTCCGGACCTCCGGCAAAAGCCGGCGATGCGTTCTCCTCCGGCGCCCCCCGGGGAAACGGTTGAGGCGATGCCGCGGGCAGCGGCTCGGTCGCTCCGGGTTGAACCGGCGTCAACCCCGCGGAGCCCGGATCTGCGCTCGTTGGGTCCGGAGGCGGCGCGCTCCACGGATCCGTCGGCGCCGGCTGGGACTCCGGTGCGGCGGTCGGGGGTTCCAGTCCCGGCTCTTCAGGCTGCGGGATGCCGGTCGCGGGGAGTTCCGGTCCGATCTCCGATCCTTCCTGGGCCGTAAGGATCGGCGCGCGGCCGCCCGGCTGCCCGGCGGAAGGATCTTGGAAATCTCCACAGGCGGTGAAGCCGAGCAGGGCCAAGGTGAGCAGGGAACACAGCATTGCCTTTTCGCCCGGACTGCCGTGCAGGCGATGGCGCACAGGAGGAGAGCCATGGAGGGGGTTCGTCGGATGCACTGATGCACAGCATAAAATCAACGCTGTTACGGTCTTCGCCGGGTTGCTGTAACAACTCTGTTAACTGTTCTGCGCCTGCGGTCGCGCGTCGGGAGGACGGCGGCGCCCTGCAATGGAACGGGAGGTCCTGAACGCGCGGACGCACGCGCTGCGGTCGCCGCCTGGTCGTTGCGGGTGAATGTGCTCCCCGCCGAAAGGTTTACAGGAACTTAAATGAATTGCAACGAATCGATCATGCGCGCCGGTGAGAATGGGATCTCCATGTTCGGGACCTTGATCGGCATCTTCTTGACCTCGGCCGGCGTCGTGATCGGGGCTGATTCGGCCTTCTGGGGGGCCGGCACGCCGCCCCCCGATCAGGCGGGCAAGGTGTGTGTGACCGGGCCCAGGAGCGCGGCGACCTTGCAGGGGTGGTACGGCGAGGGCCTTTATCTGCACAAGCGCTTTCACGAGATCTGCCGTGATCTCGCCCGGTCGTCGAAATCCCTTCCGCTGGAGGCGCAGGCGGACCGGTTGGCTCGAAAGCTGGAGCAGGCCTATCGGGAGCACACCGGTGCGCTTCCCCAGTCTGCTGCCAGCCTGCCCCCTCCCTCGAGCCGGCACGTAGCCTATGTGGCGGTCGCCGGATTCGAGGCGGGAATCCCGCTCCTGACGGTGCGCGACATCCGCTGGGAGAGGCAGGGGAAAGGTAAGTGGCGTCTCACGGCCGAGCGGGCGAGTCAGTTGATTGCACAGACCTGCGGCGTGAGATTTCTCGGGGAGGATGCCGTCGCCAAAGTGCTGCTCGACAAGAGCGCCCGCTTTCAAGAGGAAAAGCGGCGTCCGGAAGTGCGGGCCGGCAGCCTGGCCAATCAATTGTACAAGGAGGACGATTGCATCGCGTCGTCGTTGTCGATTGAGGGCGCCAAGGCGTTGTATCGGCTGGCGGTCCGTCTCACCATCGACCATGGGGAGGAATTCGCGATCGAAAACGGCGCGGTGGGCGGGCGGCTCCATCTGCTGACGATTCTGCCTGATGAGGCGATCGAGGAGGAATCGATCGATCCCGAGCAGTATGTCGGTGAGCTTCCCGCGCCCGAGGGGACATTCTCCGAATTCGCGGGTTCTCCCGAGAGAGAGGGAGGTGAGTCCTCATGATCTCCGAAGTCAGAGGCGCGTTCGTCCTCGCGGCGGCTCTCGTCTGTTTCCTGATCTTCGTCGGATTGATGGCCCTGGGCTCGGTGATGAGACCGGGCCGGTGGATCGAGCGGGCGCGGCACGCGGGCTGACCCTGCGGGCGGGACCGGTCGCGCCCCATGTGCCTGCCGCTCCAGGACCGCGTCCCTCCGCCGTTGACGCCCGGAGAATCGATCAGATGGAATTTGCGAACAGGTTCCACAACGTGAAGGCGACGATCGGGACCCCGGCGGCGCTACTCCTGCTGGCGCTGTATCTGGGATGGGTCGTTCTGGCGTCGTTGCAGGCGGACGGGCCCGCCGTCATTACGGTGGACGGATCCAGCACGTTGTTTCCCATCACGGAAGCGGCCGTGGAGGAGTTCCAGTCGTCGCATCGCGGCAGGATCAGGATCACCGTCGGGATTTCCGGCACCGGCGGGGGATTCAAGAAATTCTGCCGGGGGGAAACCGACATTCAGGACGCCTCCAGGCCGATTTCCCTCGGTGAACGCGAAGCGTGCCGGCGGAACGGCGTCGTCTATCATGAGCTTCCGGTGGCCTATGACGCGATGACGATCGTGGTCAGCCGCCGGAATACGTGGGTGGACTCGATCACACTTCAGGAACTCAAACGTATCTGGGAGCCGTCCGCTCAACGGACGGTGCTGCGGTGGAGTCAGATCAGGCCGGCGTGGCCCGACGTCCCGCTCAAGTTGTTCGGCGCGGGATCGGACTCCGGGACGTTCGATTACTTCACGGAAGTCGTCGTCGGGCGCGCAAAAGCCAGTCGCGGCGACTACACGGCCAGTGAAGACGACAATACCCTCGTTCAAGGCATCGCGCGCGATACATATGCCCTGGGGTATCTGCCGTTCGGGTATTACGAGAACAACCGGCAGCGGCTCAGGGCGGTTCCCGTCGACGCGGGCGAAGGTCCCTGCGAGCCTTCCCGTGAAACGGTGGAGAACGGAACCTACCATCCGCTCTCCCGTCCGCTCTTGATCTACGTGAACGAGCGGTCCGCCGCCCGCCCGGAGATACGGCGGTTCGTCGAATCCTATCTCGGTGCGGCCGGCCGGCTGGCCGGCGAAGTCGGGTTCATGCCATTGCCGGACGACCTGTACCGGCTCGCGGCCGAACATTTCAGGAGCGGGCGGCTCGGCACCGTCTTTCATGCGAAGGCGGCGGGCATGTCGGTCATCGATCTGTTCAGACAGGACACGACGCCGTAGCCCGCATTATTCATGACGGT
>DIHJ01000094.1:5781-16248 GCA_002420105.1 Nitrospira sp. UBA5699 | reverse complement strand
CAGCGGATCGGCGATTGCAGCAGAAGCGCCCGTGAATAATGCGGGCTAGGGAGCCCGGTCGGCAACGTCCGTGGCCGTGAATGTCGGAGGGGCCGGCCCGTCAGACCGCCATGAATGGTCCATGATGCGCAAGCGAAATCCGGGCGAACAAATCATCGAGGCGCTGCTGCTGCTGGCGGCGTTGTCCTCCGTGGGTATCACGCTCGGCATCGTGGGCGTGCTCCTCTACGAATCCGCCGTGTTCTTCCGGGAGGTGTCCGTCATCGAGTTCTTGACCGATACCCAGTGGACGCCGCTGTTCGCCGATCCCCACTACGGCATTCTCCCGCTGCTGTCCGGCACCATGACGACCACCGGGGTCGCGCTCGCCCTGGCGTTGCCGCTGGGAACGATCATGGCGCTGTATCTGAGCGAATACGCGTCGGCGGGAGTCCGCGAAACCGTGAAGCCGTTTCTGGAGCTGCTGACGTCGGTGCCCACCGTCATCTTCGGTTATTTCGCCCTGCTGGTCGTCACTCCGTGTCTGCAGCTCCTGTGGCCGGCTCTCCCCGGTTTCAACATGCTGAGCGCCGGACTGGTCATCGGCGTCATGATCATCCCCTACATCAGCTCGGTCAGCGAGGATGCCCTGCATGCGGTGCCGGCGCATCTCCGCGAGGGGTCGCTCGCGATGGGAGCCACACGCATGCAGACGGCGTTTCGGGTCGTCGTCCCGTCGGCCGTCTCCGGCATCGCGGCCGCCTACGTGCTCGGGATTTCCCGCGCGATTGGCGAAACGATGGTCGTGGCCATCGCGGCCGGCATGCAGCCCACGCTCACCTGGAATCCGTTGGAGCCGGCAGCCACCGTGACCGCCTTTATCGTGCAGGTGAGTCTTGGTGATCTGCCGCACGGGAGCATCGGGTACCAAACGATCTTCGTGGCGGGGCTCACGCTGTTCGTCGTCACGTTCCTGTTCAACGTCGCCGGATACATGCTCCGGACGCGATACCATCGGAAATACTGAGGAAAAGCCGTGACCCAGGACATGCATCGTCTCATCGCGGGGAACAAGCGGCGCGATCGCTTCTTCGGATGGGCCGGACTGGCCGCCATGGTCTTCGCCGTGACCATTCTGCTGCTCCTGCTGGTCACGCTGGGATTGGAAGGCGGCCGGCGCCTCAGCTGGGAGTTCCTGACGTCCTACCCTTCGCGCGTGCCGGAGCGGGCGGGCATCCTGCCGGCTTGCGTCGGCACGGTGCTGGTCATGCTGGTGACGGCGGTGACCTCCGTTCCGCTCGGCGTCGCGGCGGCCGTCTATCTGGAGGAGTACGCCCCGAAGAGCCGGGTGACGGCCGTGATCGAGATCAACATTGCCAACCTGGCAGGCGTGCCTTCGATCGTGTACGGGTTGATGGCGCTCGGACTCTTCGTGTATCCGCTGCATCTGGGTCACAGTATCCTCACGGCGGGGCTCACGCTGACCCTTTTGTGCCTGCCGGTCGTCATCATCGTCGCTCGCGAAGCGATCCGCACCGTGCCGTCGGGCATCCGCGAAGCGGCCTATGCCCTCGGCGCGACGAAATGGCAGACGATCCGGGACCATGTCCTGCCCTATTCGACCGGCGGAATCCTGACGGGCGTGATTATCGCGTTGTCCCGGGCGGTCGGAGAGACGGCGCCCTTGATCACGATCGGCGCGCTGTCCTTCATCGCGTTTCTGCCGTCTCCTCCGGTGACGGCAACCCCTCCGTTCCTCTCCGTCCGATGGCTGTTCGATCCGTTCGCGGTGCTGCCGATGCAGATGTTCAACTGGATCTCCCGGCCGCAGGAAGCCTTTCATCTCAACGCGGCCGGCGCCGGCCTGGTGCTCATGCTGGTGACGCTGGCGATGAACGGCCTGGCCTATTACATACGGTACCGGTCGCGGCGGCGCATCCGGTGGTGAAGGACTCATGATGACGAGCGCAGCGCCTCTCTTCAAAGCCGAGATTCGGGATCTGAGCTTTCGTTTCGGCCGGACCCAGGTGCTCAAATCAGTGACGCTGCCGATCGCGGAACGGCGCGTCACGGCCCTGATCGGTCCCTCCGGGTGCGGGAAGACCACGTTTCTCCGCTGCCTGAACCGCATGCAGGATCTGCATCCGGACGTCCGGTACGAGGGCGAGATCATTCTCCATCCCGAGAAGATCAACATCCTCGATCCGGCCGTCGATCCCATCGAAGTGCGGATGCGGATCGGGATGGTGTTTCAGAAGCCCAATCCCTTTCCCAAGTCGATCTTCGAGAACGTCGTCTACGGACTGCGCATCCGCGGCGTTCGCGACCGGGCGACGCTGGATGAGCGGGTCGTCCAGGCGCTGCAGGACGCCGCGCTCTGGGACGAGGTCAAGGACCGGCTGCACGCGCCCGCGACCGTGTTGTCCGGCGGTCAGCAGCAGCGGTTGTGCATCGCGCGGGCCCTGGCGACGAATCCGGAGATGATCCTGTTCGACGAACCCACCTCGGCGCTCGATCCCGTCGCCACGTCGAAAATCGAGGAGTTGATGACCGGGTTGAAGGACAAGGTGACGATCGTCATCGTCACCCACAACATGCAGCAGGCCGGGCGCATCTCGGACTTCACGGCGTTCATGTTTCTGGGCACGCTTGTGGAATTCGGGCGGACTGATACAATTTTCACGAACCCGTCGAACAAGCTGACGGAAGAATACATCACGGGCCGGTTCGGTTAACGCTTCCCGGGAGGCAGCGATGGAACGTCATCTCGATGTGGAACTGAAAGACTTGAAGGACAAGCTGCTGCTGATGGGCGGCTCGGTCGAATCGCAGTTGCAGGATGCCTTGCAGGCGCTGACCGAGCGCGATTCCGACCTGGCCGTTCGCGTCGTCGAGAACGACCTGTCGGTCAACAAGCTGGACGTCGAGATCGATGAGAACTGCCTGCGCCTGCTGGCGCTCCATCAGCCGACTGCCGGCGATCTCCGTTTCATCACGACGGCGATGAAGATATCCACGGAACTCGAACGCATGAGCGATCTGGCCGAGAACATCGCCGAGCGGGCCATTGAGCTGAACAGGGAGCCGCAGCTCAAGCCGTACATCGACATTCCACGGATGGGGAATTGGACGAGCCAGATGGTGAAGGAAGCGCTGGATGCGTTCGTGAACCGCGACGCGGCGCTGGCCCGCAAGGTCTGCAAGGACGACGACGTCGTCGACGATCTCACGGAGCAGCTGTTTCGAGAACTCGTGTCGTTCATGCTGGAGAATCCGCGAACCATCACCCGCGCGATCCGTCTGACGTTCATCGGCAAGTATTACGAGCGGATCTCCGATCACGCCACGAACGTGGCCGAACTCGTCGTGTACATGGTGGAAGGCAAGATCATCCGGCACATGTCGGCGGAGTGCTGAGGGCGGCGGCGCCTCATTCTCCCCGCTGCAAGGCTGCCGTCAGGCCAAGGCGTTGATGTGCCGGGGGCCCCGGCGTGAAACACATCCGTAACAGAGGGCTGCCATACTGAACGAAGAACCCGGCGATTCGACTTCGCACGCGGGGAAGACGGAGGATCGATGAAACACATGACTGTGGCCATGGCGGAAGAAAAGACGATCGCCATCGTGGCGCATGACAATAAGAAGCAGGACCTGCTGGCCTGGGCGAAGTTCAACCGCGAGGGGCTTGCGGGACACAAACTCATCGCGACCGGTACGACCGGAAAGATGCTCCAGACGGAGCTGGGGCTTCCGGTGACGAGGCTGCAGAGCGGGCCGCTGGGCGGGGATCAACAGATCGGCGCGAAGATCAGCGAAGGCGAGATCGACGTGCTGATCTTTTTCTGGGATCCGCTCGAACCCCAGCCGCACGATCCGGACGTGAAGGCGCTGCTTCGCATCGCCGTCGTCTGGAACATTCCGATCGCCTGCAACCGGGCCTCGGCGGACTTTCTCATCTCGTCCTCCCTCATGCCGCAGGAGTATCAGCGTCTGGTGGCGGATTACGACGGGCATCGCAACAGGCCGGTGCGTCTCGACGTGGCCTAGCCAAGCCATCCGACCCCCGAATCCTGTCAACTGCGACAGTGTTTACCCGGCGCAGGCCGGGAATTTATCCGCCCGTAACTCCGATCGGCCAAGCTGAAGGGGTTCGGACGGTCGAACGGAGCCGCGGGTGTCGATGGCGGCCCGGGCCGTCTCATTCGAAAGGAATCCATGGACAAGGGACCTGTTTCTCGGCTGCACGAAGTGCTGACGGAAGTCAGCGCTCTGGCGTTTCATGCAGTGGTGGTGCTGCTCAGCGCCGGAATCGCCTGGTCGCTGCCGAACATCGCCCGGCAGTTCCTGGCGTTCTGGTCGCGCGTCGAACACGAACAGATCCTGTTGCTGACCATCGAAGTCGGCGTCGCGCTCGCGCTCATCATGATCTCCAACTACATGTGGCGGGCTTTCAAGGATCGCCGCCAGGCCGTGATGGCGCGAGGCGCGGGGCTGGTCTCGTTTTTCCCGTTGCACGATCCGGGCGCCGGTAAAACGATCCGCGAACTCAAGCGGCAGCAAAGTCTGGGGCGGTCCGTCCTGGCCATCGGGGTGACGGGGCACGGCACGGTCGTGGACGACAAGGCGGAGTTGCACGCTCTGCTGGAAACGTGCCTCGAAGCGAAGCTGATCCTCTTGAATCCGTTTTCCGAGGAAGCGGCGCGGCGTGCCCAGTCGTTGTCGCAACCGGACATCTCTCCGGACCGATTGAGGCAGGAGCTTCACGACACGATCGCGCTGATCAAACGGTTGCGCGCCAGCGGCAAGGTCATCCGGCTGAAGCTCTACTCGGATCGGCCGCATCTGCGGATGGTTATTCTCGGCGACTATCTCTGGCTCCAGCACTACCCCACGGGGCTCGATATCCGCTGGATGCCCGAATACGTCTTCCAGCACAACCTCAATCACCACGGACTGTACACGCTCTTCTATCAATACTTCACAAAGCGATGGGAGAACCAGGAGATCCCGGAATATGATTTCCAGACGGATGAACTGGTCTATCGGACGAGAAACGGCGGCGAGTTGCGCCGCGAGTCGTTCGGGTTCGGAGATGCGGCCGAACTGACGGCGCCGGACGCGGCGTGGCTCGAGCCGAGCCGACGGTAGTTCGCGCCGAGCGCGCGTCTGCGACGATAGCGGATGCTCCGCACCGAGTTGCCGCCACGGCCGGTTCATCTCCGATCGCACGGCGGGTTTGCCGGGGCCGTAGCGGGTTACTCGCGGTCGTTGACCGATTTATTCCGCCGATCCGGCGGCTCCACTGACGCGGAAGGCAAGCTGACACGTCGTATGCACACCGTCCCAGTTGCAAGATGAAGATCGCGATCGCGACCGATGCCTGGCAGCCGCAGATCAATGGAGTGGTGCGTACGCTCGGGCAAACCGGCGAGCATTTGAAGCAATTGGGGCATGAGGTGCTGTTCATGACCCCGCAGGACTTTCGCACCTATCCCTGCCCGACCTATCCCTCCATCCGACTGGCCGTCTTCCCCAAGCGGGGCGTCCATCGCCTGCTGCGGGAGTTTCGCCCTCAGGCCATTCATATCGCGACCGAGGGCCCGATCGGCCATGCGGCGCGGGCCTTGTGCCGGAAGTTCTCGCTGCCCTTTACCACGTCGTACCATACGCAGTTTCCGGAATATGTGCGGGCACGGGTCCCTCTGCCGATCGACTGGTCCTACGCGTATCTGCGCCGGTACCACAGCCGCGCCGCCCGTGTCATGGTCGCCACCAACTCGATGAAGCAACGACTGGAAGCGCGCGGCTTCAAGAATCTGGCGATCTGGGCGAGGGGCGTGGATGCTGAACTGTTCAAACCGGGCCCAAAGCACTATTTGTCCGATGCCCGGCCCCTCTCCATGTATATGGGCCGGGTCGCCGTTGAGAAAAACATCGAAGCGTTCCTGAATCTCGATCTGCCGGGCACGAAATACGTCGTCGGGGACGGTCCCGATCTGGAGCAGCTGCGCGGCCGGTACCCCGGCGTCCGATTCACCGGACAGAAACTCGGACGAGAGCTGGCTTCACATCTGGCCTCGGCCGATGTGTTCGTGTTTCCAAGCGTGACGGACACGTTCGGCCTCGTGCTGCTCGAAGCCATGGCCTGCGGGGTGCCGGTGGCCGCCTATCCGGTAACCGGCCCGATCGATGTGGTGCAGAACGGCAAGACCGGCGTCTTGGACGAGGATTTGCGCCGGGCTGTCCTCGGCGCGCTGAAACTCGATCCGGCCGATTGCGTGGCCTACGCGCGGCAGCACTCCTGGCGGAACTGGACCGAGCGCTTCGCGTCGCTGCTGGAGCCGTTTGAAGAGGATCGATGGGGCACCGCGACCTGGACGTGAGGGACTCAGGGGGCGCCGGGCCTGCGGCGGGTTATTGTTCGAGGTAAGCGCCCAGAGCATACTGCCCGGTTTGCAGCAGCGGCAGAAGACACCAATCGTCGTGAGGAAACCGCGTGGTCATAAAGAAGCCCCAGATTGAGAGAATCGCGCCGACGTACTGAGGATGAGGCATGAGGGAGAAGGGAAAGCCCCGGCACCAGGGAACCTGATGGCCTAACTTGTTTCCGTAAAAGACCCCGATCTTGCCTAGCCGAAGAAATACGCCGAAATTGAGCACCTGGCCGGTCGCGATCAATAGGCTCCCCGTCCAAATCCACTGACCGTCCTCGCCGGGCAGGATGACCGTGCCGTTTCCGTGGATATAGCACCAGCCGACAAAGACGGCGAGCTGGAGCGTTTTGAAGCAGACGAAACCGTTCCGCAGCACGTCAATCGGCTCGCCGAAGAGAGCAATGCCCGGTTTCGAACAGAACCGGCGAAAAGAGTCCGGATGATGACAGACCCACGCGTACCAGAACCGTTCAATGCTGAGGGCGCCGGCCGCGACCAGCAGGCTCCAGAGCGTCATCAGTGCTTCTCGCTCATCTGGTGCACCCCATAAGGAGGCAGGAAGGCCCGCCATGCGGCGGCTGTCCGGGGCAGATAGGCGGCGATATCCGTGAACGGGTCGGTGACGAGCTTCACGAACCAGATCATCGAGATCCGAAAATCATGCAGCCACGCGAGGTAGGCTACGCGGCCGAGCACCACGATGAGCGTCAGACCCCACCACTGCTGCGCGATGGCCGGCCATTTCTCAGCGAATGCGGTGAACGTCCAGCTGCCGGCCGCGAACATATTGGCGAGCGGGATCAGGCAGTAGGCCGTGACGATCATGGTCTTGCTCGGAGTGTTGAAGCCGAGCAGCAATTCCTCCTTGTCGTGGCAGGGGGGCTCCACGATTGCATGACCAAATTGCCGGACGAACAGAGCCGCCAGGCTGGCCGTGACCGCGGTCGTCAGATCGGTGAAGATCAGAAAGTAGCAATAGATGAACACGACGGAGCTCAAGAGGTGAAAGAACTGATTGAGGGGATGGCTGTGCGAAGCGACGTGATCATCGTGCTTGCGCCGCATGACCTCGGTATAAAAGGTTCGCAGCGGTTTCGGAACCTGGATGAGACTGCCGATCATCTCCCACATCAAGCGTGATTTCATCGCCTTCCTCCGTTCCGGTTGATCGAGCCCCTCCAGCCACCAGCCGTCCAACAACATGCGCGAGGCCGCGGCGACCAGTTTGGCCTGTAATTCGTCGTAATGTTCCTGGGTGAAGGCCATGTTGCTCAGGCAGCGTCCCGTTCCTACCCAGCTGAGCATGACGCCTTCTGCCCGCAGGTAGTACTGCAACAGCCAGTTGTAGCGGCCCGGTTGCTGAAAGAGGATCGTCCAGACGGTGGCCAGATTGACGACGCGCAGAGGTAATGCGCGTTCCGACAGCGCGCGATTGACCTCCGTCGCCCACGCCGTGCAGCGGCGATTCGCCTCCTGGTACAGGTGTCCGACTTGCGGCCCGGTCACCCAGCGCAAAAATTCGTTCATGGCCCCCATTACCGATGGATGTGCGGAGAAAGTCCCGATGACGTAGGCGAGCCGCATGGGATGGTCCGGATCGAAACGACGCATCAGGTCTTTTCGGCCGCAGCAGACCCCGACCGGCATCCCGCCGCCGACCGTCTTGCCGTAGACGACCAGATCGGCTTGGACGCCGAAGTACTCCTGAGCACCGCCCGGAGCCAGGCGGAATCCCGAATACACCTCATCGAAGATCAACGGGATGTCGCAGGCCGTGCAGACCTCCCTCAACTGTCGCAGCCACTGACCGTAGGGGGCGTGGGCGTCCTGCATTTTCCGTACGTCGCTGGTCAGAAGGATCGCGTCGCTCGGCGGGGGGGAATTGGGATGGAACGACTGGATCGGATTGACGACGACTCCCGCAATGTCCCTTTTCATCCGGCGGATGGCCTTCAGCGAGGCCGGCTGGACATCTTTCAAGGTGATGCAGTCGGTGATCTCCCGTTCGCTGCCCAGACCTGGTTGCACACCGTCCCACCAGCCGTGATAGGCGCCGGCAAAACAGACGATGGATTTCCGGCGCGTATTGAATCTCGCCAGCCGGACCGCCGCCATCACGGCCTCCGTGCCGCTCATGTGGAAGGACACCTCGTCCAGCTTGGAGATCGCTTTCAGCATGGCGATGTTCTCGGCGACGATCGGGTGGAGCGGCCCCAGAACTGGGCCGAGGTCCTTCACGCGCTCCCAGCCCTTCTGCATCCAATCCTTATACTGGTCGTAGCCGGCGACGTTGACCCCGTAGGAGCCGGTCACATCGAGAGACCAGTGGCCGTCGAGATCACGGAGCTTCGGTCCTTCTGAGGCCGTCACGACCGAGCAGAGATTGAATTTCTCCCGCATGACCCGCGCGAAGGGGAACGGCACCCGTCCTGCGTCGGTGAACCGCAGGTCGGAGAGGCCCTCGCGAATGGCGTCGCCCCAGGCGATCGACTTCGCCTGGTGCTCCTGGAAATGTCCGGCGAGCCGTTCGAGCGCGTGTCGGCGCCTGGCGGCGGTCGTCTCGTCAGCGCCGTCGGCCCTAAAGAAAGCGTCGTTCGTGTAATCGTTGGTCTTGACCCAGGTAGAGAGCAGGCGCGAGAACGCCGGCATGAGCGATTTTGCGCGGAGCGTCGGCAAGGTTCTGGCCGCTCGTACGAGCAGGATGACGGCGACCCCGGCGATGAGACCGACCGCCGCCGCCGGGGCATCGTGCCATCCCAGCCGGCAGGCATCCGCGGCACTCAGTCCGGCACAGGCGCCGAATCGTCGTATGATGTCGCCGAACATGGGGACCTCCTCTCGCTGCCGGCCTCGATCGTTCCGATGTATTGCAGACCGTCTGCCTTCAGGTTACAACCAGTTCCACTTCTTCCTCGTCGTCCGGGAACAGGGTCGGTCGCTCCCGCGCCACGAATCGCGCCCACTTCAGACTCAACATCGTATCGGCCCAACGCAGCAGTTCGAGGCTGCCGTCGTGATGCTCGACCAGGGCGCTGCAACTCTCCACCCAGTCGCCGCAGTTGCAATAGATCACACCGTTGATTCTGGAGATCTCCGGGCGGTGAATGTGGCCGCAGACGACGCCGTCGACGCCGAGACGCGCCGTCTCATAGGCCACCGCCGCTTCGAAATTGCTGATGAACTGCACGGCGTTCTTGACCTTGTGTTTGAGGAATCCCGCCAGCGACCAGTAAGGAAGATCGAGTCTCCGCCGTACGCCATGGACGAGGTAGTTGGCCTTGAGCAGATAATCGTAGAGGCGGGTTCCCAGCATCGCCATCGCGCGCGAGCATCGGACCACGCTGTCGAATTTGTCTCCGTGGGTGACCAGTAGCCGCCGGCCGTCCGCATTCGTATGGATCGCCTCCTCCACAATGTGGACGTTTCCGAACGTCATCTCGTGATAATCCCGCAGCAGCTCATCGTGGTTTCCGGGCACGTAGACGACTCTGGTGCCGTCCTTGGCTTTCCCCAGAATCGTCCGCACGACGTTGTTGTGGGATTGCGGCCAGAAGAGCCGCTTCTTCATTTCCCAGACGTCGATGATGTCGCCGACGAGATAGAGATACTCGCAGTCGATCGCGTGCAGGAACGTGAGGAGATGATCGGCGCTGCAGCCGCGGAAGCCCAAATGCACGTCGGATATCCACACCGTCCGGAACGATAAAGGGCGATAACCAACGGGGTTACGCACCCGCGCCACCTCCAGCTAAAGTTTGCGCACGGGCAGAACTCATGGAAACAAGGCTATAGCGGCATTGTTTCGGCGAGATAACGATTAGACGTTCATTTCGTGAATTTTCCATGTGAATCTTGTGACGGATCCGTCGCGGCCGTTAACACACGGACACGCAGTGGGCCTAAGGGACGAGGGAGAGGCAGGGCGATCCGCCGAAGGGCGGCGGGATGCGAAACGCCTCGTTAACCCGCATTATTCATGACGGTTCGTCGCGAAATCGCTGAGCCGCGTCGCGAGACCGGCGCGCGGAGGCGTGAGGACCCGAGGCGTACTCGT
>DIHJ01000094.1:0-5760 GCA_002420105.1 Nitrospira sp. UBA5699 | reverse complement strand
CGAGGGGCGAGCCCGCCGGCCGAAGGCTTGTCGCCGCAGCGGATCGGCAATTGCAGCGGAAGCGCTCGTGAATAATGCGGGTTAAGATTGTGTCAAGAGTGACGTCGGCTGTTGACCCTGACTGTCCCTCCGGTTGAACATGCTCTCGCCGGCGGTAGTTCCCTTCCGATGCGGACGGGCGGGTTCCGCTTGGCAGAAAGATGTTCAACCCGGCATGCAGGCTCCCCTGATACGTGCCCCAACCCCGACATTGCTGGTGCTCTTGCCGGGCCTCGACGGCACGGACGTCTTTTTCCGGCCGTTGCTGGCGGCCCTGCCGGCATGGGTGACCCCGCGGGTCGTCTGTTTCCCTCCGACCGGCGCAAACGAATATTCCGATCTCTTGAGGATCGTTCGTGAAGCGTTGTCGGACCTGCCCGCCTGTTACGTGCTGGGCTCGTCGTTCTCCGGACCGCTGGCGTTGATGCTGGCGGCGGCGGAGCCGGACAAAGTTCGAGGGGTCATCCTGTCGGTGTCGTTCGTCCGTCCGCCGCGTCCGCTGTATGCGCGACTGAAATTCGCCTCGGTCGCGCCGGTGATCTGGGCGATTCGTGCTTGTCGAAGGATTCCCGTCTGGCTCTTCAGCGGCCCGACCGACCAGCTCCGGCGGGACAAGTCGGAAACCTGGCGACGGGTCAGCGCTCGGACGGTGGCGGCCCGCATCAGGGCGCTGCTCGACGTCGATGCGAGGGGGGTGTTACGGGACTGTCCGCAACCGGTGCTCTGTCTCGCGGGGCGTCGAGACGGGATCGTCCCGCCACGCAACGTCCGGGAAATCACGAGCGTACGGCCGTCCGTGCAGGTCCGGCTGATCAACGGGCGCCACTTCGCGATGTATACGAACCCGACCGCCGCGGCGGCTGCCATAGCCGAGTTTCTGACCCGGGGGAAATCCAGCTGAAACACTTGTGCGATAGACTGGTGCATCCAGTCGGCTCGGGGACTCGGCATCATGACTATGACCAGATGGATCATCGCAGGCCTGTTCGTCCTTGGCGCCTTTCTCGATGTCCGCGAGGTCTTTGCGCAACGGAATGAGATGCCGGCCGGCTATCCGCTGTCGCTCGAAGCCGATTTGCAGATGCTGCTGCGCAAGGTGCGAGAGGGAGCGCCGTCGCCCGGACTCCTCGTCCGTTTGTCGGAGACCTATTTCGATCTGGCTGACGATCTGCTGACGGACGAGGGCAAGCGGCGCGAAGCCTACGAGGCCGGGGCCAGGGCAGCCAAACGGGCCTATGAGCTGGATGACTCCAACGCCGATGCGCATTTCTTTCACGCCGTCAATCTCGGGAGCGCCGAGCGGCTCAAGGGCATTGCCGACGCCGCGAGGGTCGTGAAGGAAATCAGGCAGTGCGCGATGCGCGCGACCGAACTGAACCCGACGCATGCCCAGGCCTTCCAGATGTTGGGCGGGCTGTTGATCGAACTGCCCTGGTTTTTGGGCGGGGATGAGAAGAGAGCGCAGGAATATCTCGAACGGGCCGTCGCTGCGGACGGGAACTACACCAACGCGCGCATTCTGCTGGCGAAGCTGTACAGGAAGCAGAACCGGATCGAGGACGCGAAAAGCCAGCTCGAAGCCGTCGTTCAGGCGCGGCATCCCCGCTATCGCTACACCTGGGAACGCAAGTACAAACCGGAGGCGGAACGGCTGCTCAAAGAGCTGACGGGATCCGGCACGCCATGACGTGACAGCGCCCGCTGTCATCCTGCCTCCCAAAACTCTTTCGATGCTTTTCCTGCACCCATCCTTTCAGTGAGCTTCGCGCCATAGGTTTCGTCTATGAGTCGCGTAAAAATAAAGAATTGGAATCCGAATCACTGTGGGAGCTATGGTGCGCCTGTGCGACGGCGCAGCGCGTCGCGCCAGCAATCCGTGCCTCCGTCTTCGTAATAGCGGCCCGGGCCGTGTCGGGGACGAGGGGTGAGGGCGGCTCGTGATTGGGCGATTGTTCATTCAACAAAGGAGGAGCGTGATGAAGCAGCAGGCTGTGTTCAGCGCGGCGTTGTTGGGGGTAATCCTGATGGCCGGACCGGTTCAGGCGGCGGACGGCGCCAAGGGCCAACCGTTGTACGACCGGTTGGGCGGCAAGGGAGCGATTACGGCGGTGGTGGAAACCTTCGTGGGCAAGGTCGGTGGCGACAAGCGAATCAATGGGTACTTCGCAAGCACGGATCTCGCGAAGCTGAAGATGCATCTCGTGAATCAGATCTGCGAAGCGAGCGGAGGACCCTGCCGGTATGCAGGCCGGACGATGAAAGAGACCCACGCCGGCATGGGCGTGACCGATGCGGCTTTCGGCGCGCTGGTCGAAGACCTGGTCGCCGCCCTGGACCATCACAAAGTCGGCAAGACGGAAAAAGACGAACTCCTGGGGGTGCTCGGCCCGATGAAGAGCGATATCGTCGAGAAGAGGTAGGGCTTCCCGCGCGGAGGGGCCCGGCCCCCTCCGCGCTCATCTGCAACCCTGTACAGATCAGTGAGGCCGGGGCGCGAAGGTTGCGCCGTCGAGCATCCGGCTGAGCTGTCGTTGTAGTTCCCGCTCGCCCCGCTGTTGGTGAAGCATTGCCGTCAAGGGCACGAGGATCAGCAGTGAAGCGATCCACCAATTGCCGGTGGCGTTATCCGACCGGAGAAGGATGAGCAGGCCGAGTACGATCCCGGTTACGGCCAGTGCACGCGGAAAAGGAGCCGGAAGCGGCCCCCACATGAGCCGCAATACGACATCGGTGCCGTCGGATCGACCGGTGACAGAGACTTCCGCTGCAGCCGGAGGGATCGCCGGCGCTCCGAGAAGAAAGAACTTGGGGGGCGTGCGATCGTTCGCATAGATCAGGCAGGGCGACGATCCGGTGTCGGCCCGGATTTATCCCAGATCATTCTTATGAGGCTGCAGTGTATAGACTTTCTCAAAGCGCACAACACCCCAAGATCTACGTTTGCAACGTGCAGGCGCGGCGGCTTCAGCTTAGCTGTACACAAGTCAAATCTTGCTCAGAAATATATCCATTCCGCTCGGTTCATGTTGGGTCCCGTTTCGGCGGTTTCCCCTCGATGAGGAAGCTCGCATCTTGGGGAGTGGGTTCGAAGTCTGCCCCGGAGGGCAAAATGACTTTCAAATCTCAACCCGTCGTTCGTGGATTGGGCGCTCGTAACGTGGCGGCTGGGACACAGGACCGGCCCGATAGGGAGATCCACATCCGGTACGACGCCCGCGGCGTCGTGCAGGACCTGTACGAACAGTAGTCGATGACCAAAGAGGCGCGGCTCGGACCGCTCCTTTTGTCTCGGCTTATTCGCCCTCGGTTCGTCTTCTTCGCTTGGCTCGTCTTTGGCGACCGGTTGAGCTGCTCGGGTGAGTTCGAATAAGGAGCTTGCCTCGCTGCTGTCGAGATTTAACAGAAGCTTGACCCGATCTTGATCGCACAGGACGACATTTCTTGTAACCTTCGTGCTCCTCTCACATCGACCGGAGGCCCTCATGAGTCACTCGCCGGACGTTTCGTACGTTGAACTGCGCGTGCCCGAGGCAACGTCTGAACGGGAATTCCTTCAACTTGCCGTTCAGGTTGCCGTCAAGAAGTTTCGCGAGATGCAGGGCAAACTCGCTGGCCATACACAGACCCCTTGCAGTGACACCATCACGCTCCCACAACAGGTCGGGTCATAATCGGGAAGAATCGAGCGGCCGGATTCCGACCCGACCGGCTCGACTGCCTGATGTCTCTAGCGGCCATCTTCCTTGTGAACTCTGCGCCTTGTTATGGCCCGGCCTCTCGATAGGACCGCTCCTGGCGGCGGAGGGTCGTCAGGCTTTACCCAAACTTAATGCCGCACTGATCTCCCTCTGATTCCTGTCGATCATATTTGCCCGCTCCACAACTGTCTGATCCCTTGTCTGCAACCTGGAGGAAAAAGCATGAACGTGGAACGAATGTTCGTCGGAATAAGCCTGCTGGGCCTCGTGGTCACGTCGATAGCCGCCGACGCGTCGGCCGCGCAGTCCATTACGCTGAAGCAGATCGGCCGCTACAGCGCGGGGACCGGCACCGCGGCAGATGAGCCGCGCGCCGAGATCGCCGCGTTTGATCCGGCATCGAAGCGGCTGTTCAGCATCAATCTGAATCTGCGTCAACTCGATGTTCTCGACTTGAGCGCGCCCGAATCGCCGGTTCCCGTCCAGGCCATCCCCCTCGGCGCCAAACCCAACAGCGTCGCCGTGCACAACGGCATCGTCGCGGTCGCCCTCGAAGGCGCGCAGAAAACCGATCCCGGACACGTCACGTTCTTCAACACCAGCGGCGCATTCCTGAACCAGCTGACGGTCGGGGCCTTGCCCGACATGCTGGCCTTCTCGCCGAACGGCCGATGGCTGCTCGTGGCTAACGAAGGCGAACCGAACAGCTACAATCAGGTGGATTCCGTGGACCCCGAGGGCTCCGTGAGCGTCATCGACATGCGAGGGGACGTACCCGGTCTGACGCAGTCGGCCGTCCGCACCGCGTCCTTCGACGACGCGGTCCCGCAGGAGAACCGATCCAGCATCCGCATCTTCGGTCCGAATGCGACGCTTGCGAAGGATCTGGAACCGGAATACATCACCGTGTCCTTTGACTCGAAGACCGCCTGGGTCACGCTCCAGGAGAACAACGCCATCGCGACGCTGGATATTCCCTCCGCGACGTTCACGAAGATCGTCGGGCTGGGGTTCAAGGATCACGGGCTCCCGGGCAACAAGTTGGACGCAAGCGACCGGGACGTGCCCGGCTCGAGCAACAACGGCGTCATCAATATTCAGCAGTGGCCGGTGCTCGGCATGTATCAACCCGACAGCATCGCGGCGTATCGCGCGAACGGACAGAACTATCTGGTCATGGCCAACGAGGGCGACGCGCGCGACTATCCCGGATTTTCCGAAGAGGTGCGCGTCGGCTCCCTCGCGCTCGACGCCGCTTCCTTCGCCGCCCAGGGCTTTCCCGACGTGTCGAGCGGCCTGAACGGGTTGCGCCACAACGATAACCTCGGCCGCCTGACCGTGACCAACACCCTCGGCAACACAGACGGTGACGCGGAGTTCGAGAAGCTCTACGTCTTCGGCGCCCGGTCGTTCAGCATCAGAAGGGCCGACGGCGAGCTGATCTATGACAGCGGCGACGAACTCGAACAACGGACGAAGGCGCTGGTTCCGGGCCTGTTCAATTCCAACGGAACCGCCGACTCGTTCGACACGAGGAGCGACAACAAGGGCCCTGAGCCGGAAGGACTCGCGCTCGGCAAAGTATCCGGGAAAATCTATGCCTTCATCGGTTTGGAACGGACCGGCGGCGTGATGGCGTACGACATCTCGGACCCTAACGCGCCGGCGTTCGCGACCTATGCCACGACGGCCCCGGCCGATCTGGCTCCGGAGGGATTGCTCTTCATCAACGAGGAGGACAGCCCGAACGGTAGACCCCTCGTAGTGGTGTCGCACGAGGTCAGCAATACCGTCACGATCTTCGAGGTCGTCACGGATTTAGAATAAGCGGAGCATCGGGCGAAGGAGCGCGCGCGTACGGAAGAAAGTCGGCATTGTCGGAGCCGGCAACGTCGCGGCCCCTCCACCATCTCAGGAGGGAGGTGTCGGATGCATGTCCATGCAGTGACAGTGCTTCCCCTTGAGACGGTTCGCGCCCGTTTCGCAGAAGCAGGCAGATTTTAAACATAGCGTCTTAAATAAT
>DIHJ01000060.1:1721-49581 GCA_002420105.1 Nitrospira sp. UBA5699 | reverse complement strand
GCGTTGATCAGCGCCTGTTCCAGCGAAATCTTGTTCTCCTTGTACAGTTGCAGGAGCACGTAGTCGAAGGTCTGACAGCCTTCGTCGATGCCCTGCTCCATGGCTTCCTTCAGCGTGTCGACCTCCGCCTTCTTGATCAGGTCCTTGACGCGCGGCGTGTCCATCATGATTTCCAGCGCCGGCACGCGTTTCCCGTCCAGGGAGGGGACGAGACGTTGGGAGACGATGGCCCGCAGATTGAGCGAGAGCTGCAGATAAATCTGGGCATGGCGCTCGACCGGGAAGAAGTTCATGATGCGCTCGATCGCCTGGTTCGCGTTGTTCGAGTGCAAGGTGCCGATGCAGAGGTGACCGGTTTCCGCAAAGGTGATGGCCGCTTCCATGGTTTCCGTATCCCTGATTTCGCCGATCAGAATGACGTCCGGCGCCTGCCGGAGGGTATTCTTCAGCGCGTTCTGAAACGACAGCGTGTCGAAGCCGACCTCGCGCTGCGTGATCAGCGATTTCTTGTGGTTGTGGACGAACTCGATGGGGTCCTCGACCGTCACGATGTGGCCGGGGTGGATGGAATTGCGGTGGTCGATCATCGCCGCAAGCGTGGTCGATTTACCGGATCCGGTCGCGCCGACGACCAGGACCAGGCCGCGCTTGGTCATGGCGATGTCCTTCATGATCGGAGGCAGGCCCAGCTGGTCGGCCGTTTGAATTTCGGCTTTGATGTGGCGGAAGACGAGCCCGACATTGCCGCGTTGCCGGAAGATGTTGACGCGGAACCGGCCCAGTTCCTTGTAGTACAGCGCCAGGTTCATCTCCATTTTCTCTTCGAACTCGCCGCGTTGCTGACCGCGCATGAGCGCGAGCGCGAGGGCTTCGAGCTGTTCGTTGGTAAAGGGCGGGGCGTTGGCCGGTTGCGTCGATCCGTGAATGCGGTAGGCCGGAGGCGAATCGACGGTGAGATACATGTCGGAGGCCTCCTGATCGACCATGACCTTCAGCAAGGTGCGAATATCCATCGTGACTCCCGTTGGTTCGTGCCGTTCGACCTAGGCCGCGCCGCCCAGGGCGGTTGCGCCGAACAGATTGGGGTTCATGCTGCGCGATTGGGCCTCCGCCTTGGTGACGATGCCGCGCGTCGCCAGGTCGGTCAACGCCATATCCATCGTCTGCATGCCGTCTTTCTGGCTGGCCTGCATGATGCCCGGGATCTGGTGGAGCTTGCCTTCGCGGATCAGATTCCGGACCGCCGTGGTGGCGACCATGATTTCCAGAGCCGCCACGCGGCCGCCGGCTTTCTTCTTGAGCAGCGTCTGCGTGATGACGGACTCCAGCGCTTCGGAGAGCTGGGTCCGAATCTGGGCCTGCTGCGCCGGGGGGAATGCATCGATGATGCGGTCGATCGTTTTGGGGGCGCTGGAGGTGTGGAGGGTGCCGAACACCAGGTGGCCGGTCTCCGCCGCGGTCAGCGCCAGCTGGATCGTTTCCAGATCGCGCATTTCGCCGACGAGGATGATGTCGGGATCTTCGCGAAGGGCGGATTTGAGCGCGTTCGCGAACGAGAGGGTGTGGACGCCGAGTTCCCGCTGGTTGACGAGACACTTCTTGGATTTGTGCACGAACTCGATCGGGTCTTCGATCGTGATGATGTGTCCTTCGAACGTATTGTTCAGATAGTCGACCATCGACGCGAGCGTCGTGGATTTACCGGACCCGGTCGGGCCGGTGACCAGAATGAGCCCCTTTTCCTTGTCGCACAGCTGGCGCACGACCGGCGGCAAGCCGAGCTTCTCCATGGGAATGATTTCGGTGGGAATGTTCCGAAACACGGCGCCCAGGCCGCGGTTCTGCACGAACACGTTCACGCGGAACCGGGCGATGTCGCCCAACTCGAACGAGAAATCGCATTCCCGCTTTTCCTCGAAGTTCTTCCGCTGCGCGTCGCTCATCATGTCGTAGATGAGCGCATGCGTCTCTTCCGGCGTCAGCGGCGGGTGATCCAGCTTCTTCAGGTCTCCGTTCAGGCGGATCATGGGAGGTTCGCCGGCGCTGATGTGGCAATCCGACGCGCCTTCTTTCGCGGAAAACGTCAGCAGTTTGGAAATATCCATGAAGACAACTCCTCAGTGGGATGAACGGCGGTCACGCGATCAGGACACATCAATGTGAGAGTGATGATGCCAGAAGGTGCGGGGAAAGCAAGAAAATCTCAGGAATCGGGCGGCTGTCCGCCGACGATTGCCGGGTCCGGCCGATCGCGCAGGCTCAGAGGATGCCGGCCGCCCGTCCCGCGCGTTCGAAGGCGGCGAGCGCCTGATCGATCTGCGCGGTCGTGTGTTCGGAGGTCACGGTCACGCGGAGGCGGCTCGTGTGTTCCGGGACGGTCGGGGGACGGATGGCGGGAGCGTAGACGCCGTGAGCCAGCACCTGTTCGGAGAATTTGATCGTGTCGTCCGCTTTGCCCACGAGAATCGGGATGATCGGGCTTGCAGTGGCCGCGATTGCGAATCCCGCGTGCTTGAGCCCGGCGAGGAGCCGTTCGCGATTGCTCCAGAGCCGCGCACGGCGTTGCGGTTCCTGCTGGATCACCCGCAGCGCGGCAACGACGGCCGCGGCGGATCCCGGAGGCGGCGCCGTGGAAAAAATGAATGACCGCGCGGTTTGCAGGAGGTATTGGATCGATCGGGCCGGCCCGGCGACAAACGCGCCGCTGCTTCCAACGGCCTTTCCCAACGTTCCCATCTGCAGCGGGATCGCGTCTTCGAGCTCGAAATGCTCGATCGTTCCGCGTCCGTGCCGTCCCATGACGCCGGTGCCGTGAGCGTCGTCCACATAGAGTTCCGCGTCGTGCGATCGGGCGATGGCGGCGAGGTCGGGCAGCGGCGCAAGATCGCCGTCCATGCTGAACACGCCGTCGGTCACGATCAGCGTCCGACGCACCCGACGTCGCCTGGACAGCAGGGCGGTCAGATGATCCAGGTCGTTGTGCCGGTACACGCGAAAGTCCGCGCCGCTCAGACGGCAGCCGTCGATGAGGCTGGCGTGGCAGAGACGGTCCGCGAGGATCAACCCGCCGCGTCCGATAAGGGAGGGGATGACGCCGATATTGGCGAGATAGCCCGATCCGAATGCGAGGGCCGCCTCGGTGCCCTTAAACCGGGCGAGCGCCTGTTCCATCTCCATATGCGGGGGAAGCGATCCCGAGATCAGTCGCGCGGCACCGGATCCGGCTCCGTAGGTGTGCGTCGCCCGGGCGGCGGCGTCGACGACTTCCGGGTGCCGGGCCAGGCCGAGGTAGTCGTTCGAGGCGAACAGCAGAATCTCCCGTCCTGCGATACGCACGACGGGGCCCGTCCCGGATTCCAACGGGACGATTCGCCGCGTCAAGTGTTCCGCGGCCAACTCCGCGAGGTATTTCTCGATCATGGAACGACCGCAGCTCCGGCGGAATCAGCGTTCCGCGAATGAGGGAGATGTCCGCAACGACGAACGGCACATTGACAAGCTTGTGACTTCCTTAGTATAAGGCGCGAGGATAGCAGGAGGAAATGGGTCCCGCCCGCACATCCCGATGGATCGATGAGCTACCGGATTAAGGTTCCAGCCAAAACACTTCCCGTCGATGAAGCCCATCTCTTAAGCGGTTTGGAGCATCAGCTCCACCGGCTGCAGAGTTATCGACGACCGATATTGGTCGGGCTGGGCGTGCTGGTGCTGGCCGCCGGCATTGTCGGAGGAGTGGTCTGGGTGGACCGCCAGGCCGCCCAGAAAGCTCAAGATCTTGAGCGGGAAGCCACGCGCCTGCTCATGGCCCGTCCGGCCAATGATCCCGCAAAGGCGGATGATCTGCTGAAGCAGGCCATGACGCAATATCGGCAGGTGATCGATCAATACCCCCGTACGGCGTCCGCCCCGCTCGCCCTGTTCCATCTGGGCAACGCGCAAGTGCAGGCCAACGATCTGCCGGGGGCGATTGATACCTATCAGCGTTTTCTTGTGCTGTATGGATCCAATCCGTCGCTCGCGGAACTGGTTCAACAGCGACTGGCCTACGCCTATCTCCTCAAGGGGGATCGCGATCAGGCGGCCAAAGCGTTCACCGCGATCGTCAACAGTCCGGGAGGGCTGAACAAGGACCAGGCCCTGTTCGAACTGGCGCGGTTGGAGGAATCTCAGTCACGGCCCGAAGGGGCCCTGGCCCACTACCAGGAACTCATCAAGACCTATCCCAACTCGCCCTATGCCAGCGAGGCGACGATCCGGACGAAGGTGATGGATACGAAGAAGTCGTCGGAGTCGCCTGTTCCTGCTCCTCCGGCCGCGCCATCCGTCCCGTCCTCGAAGGACAAGAAGACACCCTGACGCATTCCGCATCTTCCGCATCACGGGCTGCCCGTGGCGCCGGCCAGTTGCGTCGCGTTCCGATCACTCGAAACTAGCGGCTGATGACGAGGAAATCGCCGGGCCGAATGGTGGGGCCGGAAAGGTTGTTTCTCGTTTTGAGCGTCTTCAGGGGAATACGGAATCTCTTGGCGACTTTCTCCAGCGTGTCTCCCACCCGGACCTTGTACCAGCGGGAGGAGCCGGTCGAGGCAAACTGCGATTTCGCAGGAAGCGGAGGGAATTTGTGGGTGGGGATACGGTCGAGGAGTTGTTCCACCTTGCCCTTGGTACCGACGGGAATTTTCAATAAGTAGGCTTCATCGCCCGGAGGGGTGGCGTCCCGGCGCAATTCGGGGTTGAGCAGGCGAAGTTCCTCATACGGTATCCCGCTCGCGTTCGCGATCGCATGAAAGTGCAGGGGCCGGGTGACGGCGACTTCCTCGAACTGATGGGGCGGTCCCGCTTCCTGCGAGAAACCGTAGCGGTCCGGATTCTTCGCGATAATCGTCGCGGCCATGAAGCGCGGAACGTACTCTTTGGTTTCGCGCCGGATCAGTCTGGTCTTGGAGATGTCGGAGAAGCTCTCGGCCTGGGCCTTGTGCAGCGCCCGCATGACCTTTCCCTCGCCGGCATTATAGGCGGCCATTGCCAGCGGCCAGGTGCCGAACAGGTCATACAGGTCACGAAGGTAGCGGGCGGCCGCCACGGTGGATTTGATGGGATCCCGCCGCTCGTCGACATACGAATCGACGCGGAGACCGTAGACTTTTGCCGTGCCCTTCATGAATTGCCAGGGGCCGGTGGCCTTCGCACGTGAATAGGCGTAGGGATTGAATCCGCTTTCGACGAGCGAGAGGAAGACCAAGTCGCTGGGCAGATGGAACTCGGTGAAGATGTTTTCGACCAGCGGACGGTACCGGCTCAACCGGACGAGCCACTGCTCGAACCGATTCCGGATCGAGGTGTTGAAGAAGCGGATATGAGCCTGGACCGAAGAGTCCAAGACGATCGGTACGTTATAGGATTCGGCGGCCTCGGCCCCGCTTTTCGTCGGCTCGGCGGCCTGGCTTACCTCGGCCGGAGGATCGAAGGAATCCGTAAAACGGGCGGTCGGCAAATTCTGTGGCGGGCTGACGGTCAGGAGATCTTCGGCGCGCGGCACCCGGCTGCTCGACTCGAATCCCGCTGCGGCGTGCTCTTCCGCGGGGATTTCGGTGTCCAGCGGGACCAGATTGGCATCCGGCTCGTCGGCCTGGTCGACGGTCCGGTCTTCCCCCGCGTTTTCCGCCGGTGTCGCTTCGGCGAGTTCGGTCGGCGGTTCGGTTTGGGCCAGGGCCGTCGAAAGGCCGAGGCCCGTCCCCAGGCAGAGGACGAACACCAGTACGCCTCCGCAGGCAGGAGGCCGCCGCCGGATCCATGCGACAAGATGAGGTAGAACTGGCCGAACAGTCATCATGTGTGAAGTTAGACTATCGATCAGGGCCAAACTTGTCAAGAAATTGCAAGGGGGAACGAGCACTACTTCGGTAGCGGATCACAAAAGACGCATCATCGCGGCGAAGCGGGGTTGCTTGCCTCGGTCTCTCGGCGCTCTCTTGCCTTCGGACGTCTCAACCGCAGGAAATCACTCGGATCTGCGTCCGTCGTTGCCTTGACACTCTTCGGAACGCAGTGGTATCGTCCCTCCTTCCTGACAAGGCATTCGTCGCGTTCCAATTCCGAGGAGGTTCCGTCGATGATCAAGCGGTATCTGTTAGCCCCCGGCCCAACGCCTGTGCCGCCGGAAGTTTTGTTGGCGATGGCCCGCCCCATGATTCATCATCGGGCGCCCGAATTCGATCCCATTTTTGCCGAAGCGCGGGAAGGCCTGAAGTGGCTGTTCCAGACCCGTCACGACGTGTTGATGCTGGCGGCATCCGGCACGGGGGGCATGGAAGGATCCGTTTCCAACTTCCTTTCGCCCGGCGACAAGGCCTTGTGCATCAACGGCGGCAAGTTCGGCGAGCGGTGGGGCAAGATCTGCAAGACCTTCGGCGTTCAAGCGACCGAGATCAAGGTCGAGTGGGGACAGGCGGTGAATCCCCAGCAGGTTGCCGATGCGCTGAAAAAGGATCCGTCCATTAAGGCGGTCTATGTGCAGGCGAGCGAGACTTCCACGGGCGTGTCTCATGACGTGAAGGCCCTGGGAGAGATCGTCAAGGCGCACGACAATGCCATTCTGGTCGTCGATGCCATCACGGCGCTCGGCGTGTTCGACATCAAGACCGATGCGTGGGGGCTGGACGTGGTCATTACCGGCTCTCAGAAAGCGCTGATGCTGCCGCCCGGCATGGCATTCGTGAGCGTCAGCGACAAGGCCTGGGCCATGGCCGAGAAAGCGAAGAACGCCGCCTTCTATTTCAACTTCAAGAAGGAACGGGAGAATCAGGTCAAGAATCAGACGGCGTTTACCCCCACGGTCTCGTTGATCATCGGGCTTCAGGAAGTGATCAAGATCATGAAGAGCGAGGGGCTGGAGAAGATGTTCGCGCGACAGGGGCAGTTGGCGCACGCCATGCGGGAAGGCATGAAAGCCGCCGGGCTCGCCTTGTTTCCCAAGGAGTCTCCCAGCGATGCGCTGACGGCGGTCTGTGCCCCCGACGGAATCGACGGACAGGCGGTGTACAAGAATCTCCGCGTCCAATACGGGATTACGGCGGCCGGCGGGCAGGACCATCTGAAGGGAAAGATTTTCAGGCTCTCGCACATGGGGTATACGGACCGGTTCGACGTGATTACGGCCGTCGCCGCGACGGAGATGGTGTTGAAGGGGCTCGGTCACCCGGTCAAACTCGGCAGCGGCGTGGCGAAGGCGCAAGAAATCCTCATGGCGAAATAGGCAGGACCTCATGAAAATTCTGATCAGCGACAGTCTGTCGAAACAAGGTGTCGAACTCCTCGAGAAGGCGGGTTTCACCGTGGTCGTGAAATCCAAAATGCCGAAGGAGGAGCTGTTCAAAGAGATCAAGGACGCCGACGGATTGATCGTGCGCTCCGGCACCAAGGTGACGGAGGAACTGATCGCGGCCGCGGAGAAGTTGAAAGTGGTCGGACGCGCCGGATCGGGTTTGGACAACGTGGATACGCCGGCCGCCACCCGCCGCGGCATCGTCGTCATGAATACGCCGGGCGGCAACACGGTCACCACCGCCGAGCACACGATGTCGATGATCTGCGCCATGAGCCGCCGCATCCCCCAGGCGACCGCCTCGGTGAAGGCCGGCAAATGGGAAAAAGACAAATTCATGGGCGTGGAGCTCTACAACAAGGTGCTCGGCATCGTGGGAGTCGGCCAGATCGGGAGCCATCTGACGAAGCTGGCCCAAGGCATCGGCATGCGCGTGATCGCCTACGATCCGTACTTGGCGGCCGACCGGGCGGAGAAAATGGGTGTCGAGATGGTGGAACTCGCCGAGTTGTTCCGCCGCGCGGACATCATTTCCGTGCATACCCCATTGACGCCCGAGACCAAGGGCCTCATCAACGCCCAGGTGATCGCCACGATGAAGCCCGGGGTGATGATCGTCAATTGCGCCCGCGGCGGCATCATTCACGAAGGCGATCTGTTCGAGGCGTTGAAGACCAAGCGCGTGGCGGCGGCGGCCTTCGACGTGTTCGAGGAAGAGCCCGTGAAATCCGACCATCCGCTGTTGACTCTGGATAATTTCATTTGCACGCCGCATATCGGGGCGCAGACCACGGAGGCGCAGGAAAACGTCGCGGTCGGCATCGCGGAACAGGTGGTCGATTATTTCACCAAGGGAATCGCCCGCGGCGCCGTCAACATCCCTTCCGTTTCCCCGGAACTGCTGCCGAGGCTTCAGCCGTATCTCTCGCTCGGTGAGCAACTGGGCAGGTTGCAGACCCAGTTGTGTGAGGGCGGGCTCGAATCGGTGACGGTCGAGTACAGCGGTGAGGTGGCCAATCTTTCGATCGCGCCGCTCACCATCGCGGTGCTCAAGGGATTGCTCACGCCGATCATGGAAGCGCCGGTGAACTACGTCAACGCGCCGATCGTCGCCAAAGAGCGCGGCATCGAAGTGAAGGAAGTGAAGAGTTCCGATGCGGGCGATTTCACGAGCCTGATCCGCGTGCAGGTTGAGGCGGGGAAGAAATCACATCAGGTCGCCGGCACGCTCTACCATAAGAAGGATCCTCGTGTCGTGGAAATCGACCAGTTCAAGGTCGAAGTCGTCCCCGAGGGCCATATGCTCTTCATCCATAATATCGACCGACCCGGCGTCATCGGGATGGTCGGGAAGGTGTTGGGCGACAACAACATCAACATCGTCCGGATGCAGTGCGCCCTCGAGAAGCGAGGCGGCAACGCATTGCTGATTATCGGATCGGACCAGACATTCCCGAGCGCCGTGCTCGATACGATCAAGTCCAGTTCGAATATTCTCTCGGTCAAAGTCGCGGCGCTGTCCTGAGCGTGCCTCAACCCCGTCGGTCGGCCATGGTCTCTGCTTCTCCGAAGTCCCGCCCGTCTTCGGGACATGCCCCATCGTCCCGGGAGCGTTCGCTCGTCCCGGTCGGGATGGCGACGATCCTGCCTCGTGCCGCCAAGCAGGTCCGGCATATCGAGACCCAGTTGCTTTCCCAGGTTTCGCGCTGGGGGTACGACGAAATTATCCTCCCGACGTTCGAATACCTTGATGTCCTGGCTCCCGGGCTGGAAGCCGAACTCCTCGAAACCTGCTATCAGTTTATCGATCGTACGACCGGCCGCACCCTGTTGTTGCGGCCGGATGCGACGGCGCAGGTGGCGCGAACCATGGCCATGGGCCTCACGGGAGGCACGCTGCCGCAGCGCCTTTCGTACCGGACGTCCGTGTTCCGGTATGAGCCGGAGCACGCCGGCCGCGGGCGGGAAATCTTTCAGGTCGGAGCCGAATTGGTCGGGGCGGGCGATGTTGCCGCCGATTGTGAAGTCATCAGTCTGCTGATCCAATGTCTTCAGGCGATCGGGCTGCGGTCCTTCACGATTGCGTTGGGGCACGTGGGGTTCATCAAGGGACTTCTGGTGCGATCGGGGCTGTCGGCGTCGGGACGGAAACGCGCCGAGCAGGCTGCGGCAAAGAAGGATCTCCCGCGTCTCGAAGAAGTGCTAGCCGGCGAGCGGATCGCGCGGTCCGCCGCCCGGGCGATCCGGGAAGCGCCTGAGCTGACGGGGCAGGAAGAGGTGTTGGAACGCGGGCGTGTGCTGGCCGGAGGGGAGCCGACGTTGCTCGCGCCGTTGGAGCGGTTGGCGCAGCTCTATCATCTTCTCTGTGCGGCGGGTCATCGTGACGCCCTGTTGCTCGATCTCGGAGAGTTTCGGGGGTTTGACTACTATGACGGCGTGGTGTTTGATGTGTTCGCTCCCGGGGTCGGGGCCGAGTTGGGGGGAGGCGGCCGCTACGATCATCTGATCGGTCGGTTCGGCCGGGATCTCCCGTCCACGGGATTCGCGCTGGATGTCGATCGGCTTTTCCGGGCCGTGGAGTTTCCGGAAGACGGACAGGACGGCGCTCGAATCGATTACCTGGTCGCGGGTCCGCGCAGAGCGGTGCGCCGTGTCATTGAAATTGCCGATGAGTTGCGGCGCGGCCGGTGTCGCGTGGTGCAGCACACCGTGACGGGCGGCGATCACACGCTGCTGGCGAACGCCCTCGCGGCGGGGCGAGCTCAGGGCGCGGCGGCGCTCATCGTCGTGGGCGCTCCCGGAACGGGCGCGGATCATGTGGGGGTGTTCGACGGGCTCTGCGCTCAAGACGTCGGCCGTCGCAACGGGCGTATCCGGCGGCCGGAGATGAAAAAAGTGGCGATCTCGGCGCTGGTGAGTCAGATGGGGCGATTCCGACGGCGTGCAAAGGAACGATCATGAAGCCCATGTCCGCAGTGGATCTGGCGCAGCCGAAGCTGCCTCCGCAAAATGTCGAAGCGGAGCAATCTGTTCTGGGCGCGGTGTTGCTTGATAACCAAGCGATGGCCAAGGCCATGGAGTTGGTCGTCGAGGAGGATTTCTATCGGACCGCCCACCGGAAGATCTACCGTGCGATGCTGGAGTTGTCGGAAACCGGAGAGGTCATCGACCAAATTACCCTGACGGAGCGTCTCAAGGCGCAGGGTGAACTGGAAGCGGTAGGCGGGGCGGCATACCTCGCCGAACTCGTCCAGATGGTCCCGAGCGCGGCCAATATTCGCTATCACAGTAAAATCGTTCGCGACAAGGCGCTGCTGCGGGAGCTGATCCACACCTCGACGGAAGTGTTGACCAGGGGGTATGAGGGCACGGCTCCCATCGATGAGCTGCTGGATTTCGCCGAGCGGTCCGTTTTCAGCATTGCGCAGGGAAAACTTGATCGATCCTTCAGCCCGATCAACGCGATCATCAAAGAGAGCCTCGACCTGGTCGACAAACTCTCGAAGCGGAAAGAGCATGTCACCGGCGTGCCCACGGGCTACTACGATCTGGACGATCTGACGGCCGGCCTTCAGCCGTCGGATCTCGTCGTGATTGCAGGCCGTCCCAGCATGGGGAAGACAAGTTTGGTGTTGGGGATGGCGGCTCACGCCGCGCTTCATGCGGGCACATCGGTCGGGATTTTCAGCCTGGAAATGTCAAAGCCGCAAATTGTGTTGCGTATGCTCAGCTCGGAAGCCAAAGTCGATTCGCATGCGCTGCGAACCGGCAAGCTCCAAAAAGAGGATTGGTGGCGCTTGGCGGAGGCGGCCGGACGGCTGGAGCAAGCCCCGATCTATATCGACGATACCGGAGGGATTACCGTGCAGCAGATGCGGGGTAAAGCCCGCCGCCTCAAGGCGGAGCGGGGGCTGGATCTTCTGATCGTCGATTATCTGCAGCTGATGCAGGGCCGGAGTGATGCCGAGTCCCGTCAGCAGGAAATTTCCGACATTTCACGTTCATTGAAGGCACTGGCCAAGGAACTGAACGTGCCCGTCGTCGCCCTCTCACAGTTGAGCCGGGCCGTCGAGGCGCGGAAACCCCCGATTCCGATGCTCGCGGATTTGCGCGAAAGCGGAGCGATCGAACAGGATGCCGACGTGGTGATGTTCATCTACCGGGAAGAGGTGTATACGCCGGACACGGAACGGAAAGGCATTGCCGACATCCTGGTCAGTAAGCATCGAAACGGCCCGATCGGGAAGAAGGAGCTCTTTTTTCACGACCGGTTCGCCAAGTTTGAGAGCCTCGACAATCGCGAAGCCGTTTGACCCTGCCCCGACCGCCTCGTATAATCTTTCAGTATTCCAGTCGTCGGTGTCCACCTCCCGGCATTGTTGTGGCCTAAAGGATCAGGCTGTGTCCCATACTCTCGCAGTTAGCCGACGGATGCTTCACCATCTCGGACTCCTGCTGCCGCTGGCTCCGTTTCTGCTCGGGGCCTGCGCCGCGCCTCCCAAACCGGCGCAGCAAGTGGCCATGCTTCAGGACGTTCCCAAGCCGGCGCCCGCGTCCCGGCCGGTCGATGCCTCGGCCGCCTACCATTTCATGCTCGGGTATCAGGCCGAGTTGGCCCAAAATACGGAACTGGCTCTCAAAGAGTATCAGGCGGCGCTGAGCGCCGATCCGACGGCGCAGTCCGTCAAAGCCCGGCTCGCGGGGCTGCATTTTTCGCTGGGAGATATGCCGAAAGCCCTTCGTTATGCCGGAGAAGTGGCCGACGGGCCGACGCGGGATGCACGAGTACTGACGCACATGGCGGGCATATTGGCCGGAGGAGGCGAAGGGGAAAAAGCGTTGGGGGTCTTGGATCGCGCGATCGCATTGGATCCCGAAACCGGCGATGCCTATTTTTCCAAAGGCCTTCTTCTGCTGAACCTCAAGCGTCAGGGAGATGCAGAACAGGCCATGCGGGCCGGTCTTGCACGATCGCCGGATAATGCAGTCGGACATTACCATTTGGGGCGCGTACTGCTCGAATCGCGCAAATCAGACGATGCGATGGCGAGTTTCGAACGCGCCGTTGCCGTCAATCCGTCTTTTGAGCCGGCCTATTTGGCGCTGGCTTCCGTCCATGAATCCCGGCATGAGAAAGATCGGGCGATCGGGGTGCTCAGGAAGTATCTGCTGAACGTCAACCCGAGAAACCGCGACATCCGACATCAACTCGTCCGTCTGTATGTCGACGCCAAGGACTATTCCGGGGCGATGAAGGAGCTGGAAGAGTTGATCGCGGAAGATCCGTCGGATCTCGACGCCCAGCTTCGAATGGCCCTGATTCAGGGAGAACAAAAGGAGTATCAAAGGGCGATCGACCGTCTGACGCAGATCCTGAAGGCACGCCCCGCCGAGCTGAAGGTGAGAGACTATCTCGGCTATCTCTACGAAGAGTCCAGGGACACACAGAAGGCCATCGAGACGTATAGCTTCAACGTGCAGCTTGAGCCGACGTATTTCGAAGGGCATCTCCACCTGGGCGTTCTCTACTACCGCCTGAAGAAATTTCCTGAAGCGACGGAGCATCTCGGGCGGGCGATTGCGCTCAATCCCAAGCAGCCGGAAGCCCATATAGTATTGGGGCTCACCTACTTGCAGCAGGAGCAGTTCGACAAATCCGCCGAAGTGTTTCAAGAGGGCATTCGTCATAATCCCAAAAGCGCCGACCTGCAATTCAACCTCGGGACCGCCTACGACAAGCTCAATCGATTCGATGACGTTGTGCAGGCCATGGAAACCGCCATCAAGCTCGATCCGCATCATGCCGATGCGCTGAACTATCTCGGGTACAGTTATGCGGAACGGGGAATCAAGATTGAGCAGGCGCTTTCGCTGACCAAGCAGGCCGTCGCCCTCAAGCCGGACAATGGCTACTATGTGGACAGCCTTGGCTGGGCGTTCTTTAAATCCGGCCAGCTCAGCGAGGCGTTGACGGAGATCAAGCGTGCGGTGGCGCTCGTGGGGGATGATCCCGTGATCTATGAACACCTGGGAGACATTTACGCCAAACAACAGAGGCTATCCGATGCCCGCGAAGCTTGGCTGCACGCCCTCGAACTCGATCCCTCAAACAACAAACTCATGGAGCGTTTCCGTGAACAAGGTATGGGGGATCCCGCGCAAGAAGAGCGTATCCAACAAGCTAAGCGGCGTGTATCGGAGAAGATACAAAACCCATAGCAATTGACTTCATCGACAACCCACTTCGTTCGTTTGCCCTTTCCCATCCCGCAAGCACCTCGAAATACAAGAAATTCGATGCCGCTCCTTCTTTGGCTCCTTCCGGCGATGACGGTGTCAGTCCGCCTAAGTGCTCGTTAGCGCTAGTCTGCTGCGAGAACTAACAGGAAATGGCAGTCGCCGGGTCATGGCTGCCTCCTCCCCTTTCTCCATTCCAACTCCCGTATGGGGATGACAAATATTGGCAAACCAGGTCAAAAGGTGGAGCCGAAATCCTGATCCGATGCGGAAACATGGTCCAATGGCCGTCATAACCTTTTGATATTCCAGACTCTCCTTCTCGCCAATACCTCCAAAGTCCTCCGGCACCGAACCTGCTACAGCATCGGGTGACAGGCAGCGGATCAAGTCCCGACGAGAAAGAGCACGGTGTAGCGGGGCGAGTCAGTGAACCATCAACAAGGAGGAGCAGCAATGTGTAAGCAGTTCAAGGGCCAAAAGGGTTTTACCCTGATTGAGTTGATGATCGTCGTGGCGATCATCGGGATCTTGGCGGCCATCGCCATCCCGAACTTCCTCACGTATCAGGCGAAGTCGAAGCAGTCGGAAGTGAGGATCGCTTTGGGGAACATCCATACCTCGATGTCATCGCATTTCGGGTTGCAGGCGCCGAGCACCTATGTGATGACGAGCATGGATGAAATGGACTATAGACCGAACGGAACCCCGCGGTACGCCTACTGGATCGCCATTGCCGGTACGGCGAGGGTGGTTCCCGGAAGTCTGACGGGAACGGTCGGTGGTTGTAACGTGGGTACGGCGCCGACCGGAGCCGCGTTTGCTCCTGTGTCGTCCACCACGGGCTTCACCGCCGGTGCGCTGGGCCAGATCGACAGCGACGCGACCTGCGATACCTGGGGTATCAATGACTCGCGGACGTTGTCCAACAATCCCAACGACGTCGTCGGTTAATACGTCCGGGATAGTTGAAGGGAGAGACGCTCATCGTCTCTCCCTTTCTATTTTGGCGAGTGCGTGAAGAGCCAATGATCTTGACAGCATGTATGCTCTGTGATGCTCTTGTTCCTGCCGGCTAGTCCCTCGCAAGCTAGGGTGCATTTCGCTCGTAGCCGAACCAGTAGAGGCCCGACCACCCATTCACTTGCCGTCCGTAGGCTATGCTAACTGCAAACGAGAAGCTCAGCGCCGAGCTTCTTTCCAAGGACCGGGGATCGCTTCTCCACGACATTGTCCGGATCGTACATCATCCGGCCTTTCTCTTCGGCTGCCTCATCGTGTTCGCACCGTTGATCGACGGAGGCACGACCCAGCTGCCGGTTCTGATCATCCGTCTTCTGATCCTCGGATCGCTTCTTGCCTGGGCCGTTCATTCCATACGAGGCGGCCGATTCTCTGTCGGATGGAACGGGGTCCTGTCGGTCGGCGCGCTGTTCATCGGGTGGTCCGCGCTCTCCTTTCTCTGGACCCCCTATAAGGTCGTCAGTCTTCAATGGGGCATCAGCCTCTTTCTTTATGGCGGATTCTTGTTTCTGCTTCTTCAGCGGGTGACATCCGTGACGCAGCTCCACCGCCTTGCGATGGTGATCGTCGGCATGGGCCTGATGGAGGGAGTCGTCTCGATCATTCAGTTCGTCTTTTGGGGATATCCGAGAGGGACCGGAACATTTTTTAATCCGAACTTCCTTGCCTCGTACGAGGTCGTCACGCTCGTGATCGCGCTGGGCATGTTATCCGACGGCAGAAGGGCCGGGAAGATCGCGGGAGAGACCTGTGCCTTGTACATGGCCGTCGCAGCGGCGCTAGGAAGTCTGTTGGCAGCCCAATCTCGCGGAGCCGTGTTGGCCGGTCTCATTGCGGCAGGTTTCGTCGGGTTCGTCCGATTCAGGAAGAGGTTTGCTTTTTTCTTGGCGGCTGTGGTGGTTGCCGGTATTCTGATTCCGAATCCCATCATGAAGCGTGCCATCGAGGTTTCCGCCCATGATCCGTACGCGTACACCAGATTGGATATGTGGGCGAATGCGATCCAGCGTCTCGTCGATCATCCGTGGGGGGTCGGGCTCGGAATGTTCAAGTACGCGTCATTCGAGTATCGCTTTCCGGTCGATGGCGGCGTCACCCGATATGGGAAACGAGCTGAATCGGCCCATAACGAGTATCTCCAGATTGCGGTCGAACTGGGAGTCGTGGGGCTGGCCATCTTTGTCTTTGGCATCGCACGCTGGGCCATGGAAGCAAAGGTTCTGCTGTCCGCGGACCTGCCCCAGGACGAGCGAGGCCTCGTGACAGGATTGATAGGCGGGGTGCTCGGTCTTCTCGTACATAGTGCGATTGATTCCGTGCTTCATGAACCGGCCCTGGTCGTGCTGTTGATAATGTGCGGAGGAATGGTGCTCGTGATGATCCGCATCAAGTGTCCCGAACGTTCACGCGTGTGGACCATTCCGGTCCAAGCCCATCCGGTGAGGACGGGAATACTGATTGCCCTGGCACTGGTTGTGGGGGTCGTGATCGTTCAGCCTGCCGCCGCCTGGTACGCCCATCTCCAAGGGCAACGGGCGGAACAAGCCCGGAGGGCCGGGCAGGCTCTTGAATGGTTCCAGCGTGCCGTCGCCATTGAGGCAGGGACGACGGCGTATCATGACGATCTGGCCAGGATCAGTGTGGCGATGTTTCATCAATCCGGAGATTCCCGATGGCTGAACCGGGCCATGGAGGAACTCGCCGCGTGCATCGCGCTCAATCCTCGAGACGGACGGTTCCCGTATCGGGCGGGAATCCTCGCACTGTTGGTCACCGATAAGACCGGATCCACGGAGGAACGGGAATTTTGGCGGAATCAGGCCGTCACGTATTTCGAAGAGGCCATCCGGCGGGACCCGTACTCTCCGTTTACCTACGTCGAACTGGGGAAACTTCGGTGGAGTCAGGGCCAGCGAGAAGAGGCGAGACAGTGGATGGCCAGGGCAATCAGTTATGAGCCCAACTTCCTGCCGGCAAGGATGTTGCTTGCCGAGTACGCATTGGAGGTTGGAAACAGATCCGAAGCATTGTCGGAATACGCCAACATGCTCGACGTCAAAGAGCGGTTCCTCGGGCGAGAATTGAATGCAGTCGAGCGCCAGTATCTCGACGTTCGCCTCGACCAGCTCACGAAGGTCCTCAAGCCAGAGCAGCCTCAATGAATACGGCGCGGAGGCAGTCTGCGATCATCATCACGGGCATGGCGTTGCTCTGCAGCGTGTATCTGCTTCAAGTCAAGCTGTTGGAGTTTCGGAGCCCGTTATTGCCGCTGGCGGAACTGAGGTATCTTCCCGACGGCAAGTATCTTAAGGCGGTGTCGCTTGGATACGAGCAGCTGGTGGCGGACATCTTGTGGGTGCAGGCCATTCAAGTGATGGGAGAACGCAAAGTGTCCGAAGAGGCAGGGCGCTGGGTCTATCGCGCGCTGGATGCCATTACGACCCTGGATCCTCATTTTGTGAGGGCCTACGACGCAGGAGCGACCGCACTGACAACGGTGGTGGTTCTTCCCGAGGAGAGCAACCGTCTTTTGGAGAAGGGGATCCGGCACAACCCGGAGGAATGGCGACTCCCGTTCCTGCTCGGGTTCAACTATTACTTCGAGTTTCAAGACGACGCCCGGGCGGCGGAATACATGGCCAGGGCTTCCCGCCTCCCCGGAGCGCCGCGGACGCTTGCGCAGCTGGCGGCGAGGCTCTATGCCGCCGCACATGAACCGCAACTGGCGATTGACCTTCTCATGAATGTGTACGAGCGGACGGCGGATGACAGCGTCAGGATGTCGCTCGAACAGCGGATCAAAGAGGTCGTGGTCGAGCGTGACCTTCAAATGCTCGAGCGGTTCATCAAGCTCTACCATGACCGGGAACATCGCTTCCCCCGTCGGCTGGATGACCTGATCGGTCCGGGGTATTTGCGTGAGTTGCCTCGGGAGCCGTTTGGAGGCAGCTACCTCTATGACTCTGCGACAGGCACAGTCAGAAGTAGCGAGATGAGCGAACGATTGACCAGGTTGGGAACCAGGAGGCAGAAATGAAACCGCTCCGAATGTCGGGCCTGACCAAAGAGTATCGTTTGGGGTTGCGACAACGGCGAGTCGTGGCATTGGATCATCTGGACCTGGAAGTGGAAGAGGGGGAGATCTTCGGTTTCCTGGGCCACAACGGAGCCGGCAAGACAACCACGATCAAGCTGGTCCTGGGGTTGCTTCATCCCACTTCCGGGAGCGCCTGGATCCTGGATCAGCCCATTACCGAGGTGGCGGTCAAGCAACATGTCGGATTCCTGCCCGAGTCGCCCTTCTTTTATGAATACCTGACCGCGCAAGAGTTCTTGACCTTCTACGGACAGCTGTTTGGATTGGGCGGCACCACGCTTGCCCGGAGAGTCGAAGAACTCCTGGAACTGGTCTCCATGAAAGAAGCCAGGCACGTGCCGCTACGGAAGTTTTCCAAGGGGATGCTTCAGCGCGTCGGGATTGCCCAGGCGCTGATCAACGATCCCAAGCTCGTGATTCTCGATGAGCCCATGTCCGGGCTGGACCCCCTGGGGCGCCGTGACGTTCGGGATATCATCCTGCGATTGCGGGATGCGGGGAAGACGGTCTTCTTCAGTACGCACATCCTGCCCGACGTAGAAATGATTTGTGACCGCGTCGGCATCCTGGTGAAGGGGCGGCTCTCGGCGGTGGGGCCCGTGCAAGACCTCATCGGATCGACCTCGATCACCGCCATCGATATGGTGGTGGAAGGGATTCCTGATCGCATCATCTCGGATGCCGAACGGGCCGGCGCGACTGCGGTCAAGCGGGGCGGGCAAGTGCTTCTGACGCTGAGTAACGGCTTGGAAGTCGATTACATGATTGACCTCGTGAGAATGCATAAAGGCCGGCTGGTGTCGCTGATCCCCCACAAGCGGTCACTGGAAGATCTGTTTGTGCAGGAGGCGGGAGGGGTGCGAACGTGAAGAGAATGGCGGTCATCGCATTCAACACTTTCAAGGAGAACCTTCGAGACAAGATTCTCTATAACTTGTTGTTCTTTGGGCTGCTGCTCATAGGCAGCGCGCTCCTGCTCGGGACTCTCACCATGGGGGAGCAGCAAAAGATCATTAAAGATATCGGGCTGGCGAGCATTAACGTCATCGGTCTCCTGGTGGCGGTGTTTGTGGGCATCGGGTTGGTCAGCAAAGAGTTGGAAAAGCGAACCATTTTCACGATCGTGTCGAAGCCCGTACCCCGATACGAATTTCTGTTGGGGCGGTACGCGGGTCTGGCGTTCACGCTCTTTGTGAATGTGGCCATCATGACGGCGGGGTTTTTCGGAACGCTGCTGGTCAGCCAAGCGCTTCCGGATGCAGGACTCCTGACGGCCATCGGACTGATGTTCATGGAGTTGCTGCTGATCGTCGCTGTGGCCATCATGTTCTCGACGTTTACGACCCCGACCTTGAGCGCGACGTTTACGCTCGCTATCTATGTCATCGGACATTGCACCGCTGATCTGCACGCCCTCGGGGAAAAGCTGCACGGAGGGCTGTCCAAGTGGTTGATCAACGGGCTGTACTATGTCCTGCCGAACCTTGCCTGTTTCAACGTCAAAGGGGCCGCCGCCTATGGAAGTCCGATCGAGATGCGGTATGTCCTGACGTCGCTCACGTACGGGGCGGTGTATACGGCAGCCGTGATTCTCGTGGCCTGCATGATTTTTCAGCGAAGAGATTTCAGGTGACGAGCGGACTCCCGCCCCGCGGCGGCCGTGCGCTCGCCGATGAATGGGACCATTCGACCTCCGATAAGCCAGCGCGTAATCGCAACCGTCCTGCCCGAGGGGAGTGCGCGCCGGCGGCGATGCCTCTCGTGCTTCCCGAACAGGTACCCAATGAGTAACGGATATCCCGATCGCGAACAGACCAGGTCTAGCGCAGACGGCGGTGGACCGAAGCGTGGTCGTTGCGCCCGGGGAGCGACGTCGTCCCCGCTGCGAGTCGCGTGGAAGCTCCATAGCCTCGATCATCGGATCGCGAGCGTGCGCTACCGGGCGATCCTTCCCGTTCTTGCGTTAAACGGCCGTGGGGTGGCGTCCCGCCTCTACAGATCTCCCGGTCTCACACGGCTTGAGCGAGCCGACGTCGTGGTGTTCGTCAAGAGCGTCACCGTCAAGGATCTCATGCTCGCCCAGCGTCTCCATGCGCGAGGCGTCCCGATCGTGCTGGATCTCTGTGACAATATCTTCGTGCCGAATTACATGCGGAAATTCCCGGTCAGGCCGGCAGATGTCTTCGAGGCTATGGCGCAGTACGCTGCCGCGATCACGACAACGGGTCCGGCGCTGGCCGAGGTGATCCGGCGGCGAGTGGGTCCGGAGATTCCTGTCCTGATCGTTCCGGACGGCATTGAGACCAAGAGTACCGCCGCACAGGGAAGGCGGCTTCTCGTCCGTGCAAAAGCGCTGGATGTCCTGCAAAAGCTGGCGAGCCCGAGGAGTTGGATCAATGAAGGCCTCAGGGCGGCTGAGAAGGTTCAGCGCCTGTTCGCCGGGGCGCCGGGTTCCGTCGCGCCGGCGGCGGCAACGCACCCTGATGTCCGGCGGCCGCGCTCGCCGGCGCCCGGTGGCGCCGGGCCGGCGGCCGGTGCCGCAGCCGGCCCGGGGAAGACGGTCATCTGGTTCGGCAATGCCGGCGCGGAGTATGGAAGGTTCGGTCTGAGCGACGTGGCGGATATTGCCGCACATCTGGAGAAGGCGTTTGCAAGGGTGCCATTCGAACTGCTGGTGGTGAGCAATGACCGGGACGCGTATCTCAGATTGATCAAACCGTTGCCTTTTCCGAGCCGGTACCTCCCGTGGAATGCCGAAACCATCCAGGATCAGATCAAGGGAAGCTGCGTCGCCATCATACCGAACTCCTCGGATCCGTTCGCGATCTGTAAGTCGGCAAACCGTGCGGTGTTGGCTCTGCATCTCGGCGTCCCGGTCGTCGCGAGCCGAACGCCCGCGCTGGAGGTGTTGCGGGAGTGCGTGGTGCTTGACGATTGGGAACAAGGGATCGTGCGGTATCTCACGGACCCGGGCTTCGGGCAGGAACACGTGAGCAAGGCCTCCTCGCTGCTGGCGAGGGAGTTCGGTCCCGCGACCATTGCGGCACGATGGTCCGAAGCCTTGCATCTGGCTCGGAACGGCGGGAGAAGGGCATCGGATGCTGGTCAGTGCCGAGAAGCTCCCAAGCTCGTGGTGGCGCTGCATCTGGTGCAGGATCTGGATCTGGCGGTTCCCGTACTCAAGGAGGCGCAGGGGCGCAACGATCTCGCGTTGGAGGTATGGGTATCCAAATCCTTGATAGAAAAATCTCCCCGCGTCTTACGGACTCTCCTGGCGTTGGAGGTATCCTACAGCGTCATTGCCGACGACAGCGTGATGGATCTCAGGGGCCTGCGGTTCGAGACGGTCGATGCCCTGTTGACAATTGCCGAGACCGATCAACGGGCCCACAAGATTCCGCATCTCATCACCAAGCGGGCCAATGCGGCAGGTGTTCACACCTATACCATGCAGCACGGGTTCGAGAACATCGGGCTTACCTATACCGATTCCGTCCATCCGGTCGACAAGGTACGGTTCGCCGCCAAGACTCTGTTCACCTGGGGGCCGCTCGCCTCCTTGCACCCGGACGTTCGGGAAGAAACCCGCTCCAAATGCGTTCCCGTCGGTTGTACAAAAGAAGCGGGGCTGCCTCCTGTCGAGATTCCGCCGCTCCGTCACGCACAGAGCGTCATCGGAATCTTCGAGAATCTGCACTGGCATCGATACGACACACGCTATATCGAACGGTTCCTGGCAGACTGTTCGGCCGTCGCCCAGGCCTTTCCGACGGTCACGTTTCTGGTGAAGCCCCACCACGCGGGACGCTGGCTGACGTCCCGATATCACGGCCCGGTACCGACCCATCCGAATGTGGTCATTGCCGACCCCGGGGATCCCGTGTGGGAAGGGTATACGGCGAGCCAGTTGATGAGTGTGTTGGATGCGGTGATCACGACTCCCTCGACGGTGGCTCTTGATGCGGCGCGGGCGGGCAGGCCCGTGGCGCTTGTAGGGTACGGATTGGACCTCGGCCTCTATGCTCCCTTGCCGGTGATCGAGGATGTGAAGCAGTGGGCCGAGTTCGTGCGCCAAACGACCCAGCCGGAAACCAGAACATTCCTGCAGCTGCGGGCGAAGGAGTTCGTCGACAGGAGCGTCTGTCCGGGAAATGCGGCGGTCCGCCTGTGCGATGCCATTGTGAACGATTGCCCAAGGGTGAAGACCGGCGACTACGAAGAATCCGGTCTCCCGGAGGCATTGCGGGCGGGGTAAGGAGGGTATCGTCCATGACATCTCCGGTGCGAGTCTATGTCGGTGCCGACCGATCGCAGGCGTTGGCCGTCAAAGTCCTTGAACATTCGATCAAGCGCCATACATCGCTTGACGTCGCCGTCATTCCGATGATCGATCTTCCGGTCCGGCAGCCCAGGGACGTTCGCAACAGCCAGCGGACGGGATTCTCATTCAGTCGTTTCTGCATACCCCGCCTGGCCGGCTATCAGGGGAAAGCCATCTACATGGATGCCGACATGCTGGTGTTCAAAGATATCGCCTCCTTGTGGACCATCCCATTTGATGGTTCGAAAGTCGTCATCCAGCAGGAGGTCAAGCATCAGGACCTGACCACCAGGAAAAAGGGAGCCCCGAAGGAACGGCGGAAGCAATGCGCCGTGATGTTGCTCGATTGCGAACGTCTTGATTGGGACATCGACCGCATCGTCGACGGGCTGGATCGGGGCGAGTATGACTATGCCGGCCTGATGTATGACCTGTGCCTTCTCGGCAACGACGAGATCAAGTACGGCGTGCCCTTCGAGTGGAACAGCCTCGAATACTATGACGAGAACACCTGTCTCATCCATTATACGGATGTCGCCACGCAACCCTGGACGTCCTGCCGGAACAAGAACGCCGAGCACTGGCTCGCTGAAGTCCGGCTGATGCTGGAAAACGGCTCATTGACGCGAGAGGAACTCGAGCAGGAGATTCGCCTGGGATACTTTCGACCCTCGCTCCTGTGGGACATCACGACCAGGCCATCGATTCCGTCGTTCCTGCGCCCCGTCTGCGACGTCATCAATGAGTGGCGGGATGCCGCGAAACGGTACCAGCCGCATCGCGAAGTCTATCTCGCGAAGAAGCGACGGGCCCTGGCCGAGAAGCAGTGCTCGAAACCCTTGGTGTCGTGAGGGGGGAGAGGACGACGCTGTGACGAACCTGATCAAGAGAGTGGCGGGGGGGGTGGGCCCCCCGAAAGACAGGCGGTGGGACGTGCCGTTTGTCGGTCTCGCGGCAGTGCCGAGAATTGTGATCTTCACCGACCGCGCCGACGCCACCTATTGCGCGACGTTCCACTATCCGCTCCGGCATCTTCAGGCCAAGGGATCGGTGGATTTCGCAGTCATGTCGAGCGCGGGTGTCCGCAGTTCCCTCTCCCGGACCGCTGTTCGCGGGTTTGCCCGGGATCTGGTCGCGTCCGCGGCGCCTCGTGCGGTCATCTTCAGCCGCTATGCGACGCCCTTTGGCGTGGAACTGCTCGATGCGTTTCGGTTGCACGATGTTCCCGTGTTCTATTACTGCGATGACGATCTCCTGAACCTGCCTCAGGCGCTGGGGGAAGGGGTGCTGGCGACGCACGGCAGCAGCCAGGTGCTTCACGCACGTCGTGCGTGCCTCGGCGCCGCGGACGGAATTCTCGTGTCCACTCCGCACCTGGGTACGGTGTTGAACGCGCAATTTCCCGCTCAGCGAATCGAGGTGCTCCTGTATCCGCCGTATCTCGGGTCTCTCGTCAAACGGGCGTCTCGACCGTCCGGTTCGGCCGGGGATCGTGCAGTGACGATCGGCTACATGGGATCCAAGGGGCATCAGCGGGATCTTCAGATTGCCGTGCCGGCGCTGGAGGATCTCATGGAACGCCTGCCCGCAATCCGGTTCGAAACGTTCGGGACGATCGCAATGCCCGATGCGCTGCATCGCTTTGGAGGGCGCGTCGCCGCGCACGGGCCTCGCGGCAGTTACGGAGAGTTTCTGCAGACGCTGTACGACCTCAGGTGGGACGTCGGTCTGGCCCCGTTGGCGGACAACGCGTTCAATCGATGCCGCTCGCCGATCAAGATCCTGGAATACACGGCGTGCGATATTCCGACGGTCGCCAGCGATATGAGCGTCTATCGCCCGGTCTTGGAGTCTGGCGGCGGTCTGTTGGCGGCGGACCACGCCTGGGGCGCGGCCTTGGAGCGGGCCGTGACCGATCCGCAATTGAGGGGTGCCTGCTTGGACCGGGTCCGGGAAACCTGCGCAGGCCGATTCGGTCTGTCGGACGTTGCGGCGGGAATCATGTCGGCACTTCATCTCAATCAGCCGAACGGGGGGAGATTGCAATGTTCAGGAATCTCGTGAGGAAATTTGGCGGAGACAGGGAGCAGACGCGCCGGGCGCCGTCCGGCTGGACTGAAGGCAGACCGTTGTCGATGGATGCGGCCGGTTCTGCCGTTGCGGAAGACGGGAGTCCGCGGGGAGGGATTCCCATTCTGGGATTGCTCACGGACGACGAACTCAAGCGCCTGAACGATCTGCTGCCGTGGAGCTGTTTTGTGCTCGATGCGCAAGGCCGCACGTTCGGAAAGTCCTGGTCGGCCACGAAGCGATCCGTTCCGCAGGAGATTCCCGATCATCGCATCGTCGAATTGGATCGCCGGTTCCCGCTCGGCGAGCGGGATGTGCTCGAAATCGGGTGCTTCGAAGGCGTTCATACCGTGGCGTTGGCCAGGCTCGCCCGTCGCGTCATGGCCGCGGACAGCCGCGTCGAGAATGTGGTCAAGACGATCGTGCGTTGCGCCGTGCTGGGAGAAAGGCCCCTCGTGTTTCCGTGGGATGTGGAACACGGTCTCCTGCCGGGCATCGACGTGACCTGCGACGTGCTGCATCACGTCGGTGTGTTGTACCACTTGGTCGATCCTGTCCGGCACCTCAGGGAGGTGCTCCCGCACGTGCGGCAGGCGGTCATGCTGGATACGCACGTCGCGTCGGCAGACACGGCGGTGGATTCGTATGTATCGGGACCGGACCGGTTCCGATACCAGCGGTACAGAGAGGGGGGGCGGGAGGAGCCGTTTGCGGGAATGGCGGATCATGCAAAGTGGCTCCTCGAAGCGGATCTCATCCGGGTCCTTCGGGAAGCGGGATTTACCGCCGTCGATGTCGCGGAGCGCCGGGCCGAACGGAACGGGCCGCGGGTACTCATCTATGCCGCCCGCCCGGGAGTGTGAGCGCGATGATGCCGGGCTCCTCCGGCGCGAGAGTGAAGTGTGAGGCGCCATGAATCTCGTTGATATGGCTCGACGGCAGGACAAGAATCTGGTCCTTACTGCCGATCTTGTCAGCACGGGGGGAACGAAATGGGAGATGCTCAAACGTGCCGTTTCCCAGGTGGCGGGCAGTTTCATTTATGCTTCCAAGCGGAGGGTCGGCGGAGTCTTGTACAGGGGGTTCGAGCTTTCGATTAGGGAGAAGACCTGCCTGTGCCTCAAGTCGCCGTTCAAATGGCATCCGTTCAGGCAGAAACCCGAGTTCACCGGTTGGCAGATCATGGCGGTGGATGCCAAAGCCGAAGGCGCCTGTCTTCATGTTCTGCTGAAACGACGCTCCAGCGGCGCGGTACTGGGACAACAGAGAGTCGGGCTGGCGGCATCCTTGGAGCCGATAGGCTTGCCCCATCCGCCCGATACGCTCGATGATCCATCGGATGTGGACCTGATCTTGACCTTCGACGGGGCCGCCGGCGGCAGGGCCTTTCTCGCCGTGCACCGCGTGCTCGATCGGGCGGACATTCTCAAGCTCTGTCGCGGTCGCGGGGTCGAGATCGGACCAGGGCCCAATCCCCAGATCCTGCCTTCGGACGACTGCGACGTGACGTATGTCGAGCAGTCTTCTCCCGAGGCCTGGGAGGCGCTCTACAACACTCGCGGGGCGCTGCGCATCGAACGGAGCCTCTGGTCCCGATATACCATCGGAGAGGCGTATCCGCTGCCGGTGGACGATCAGACGCTCGACTTTGTCTTCTGCAGCCATGTGTTCGAACATCTCGCGAATCCTCTCGGTCATCTTGAGCATTGGTACACCAAGCTTCGGCCGGGCGGCGTGGTCGTCGGCGTCGTGCCCGACGTAGGGGGAAGCAAGGACTACGTGTTCGAACCGTGTCCGGTCGGCGATCTGCTGGAGGAGTATGCCCGCGGTGCGATGCAGCCAACCGTCGATCATTATCGACGCTGGGCGGCCTTCAGGGCTCCCGGAGCGGATCCGATGGAGTTCCTCAAGGCGGGCCGCTCGATCCATGTGCATTTTTATACGTACGACAATATGGTGTCCCTGCTCAGGCAGGCGGCCGAACGGATCGGATACGGCTGGTTCAACGTGCACTACACGCCGAACCACAAGGATTTCTATTTTGTCGTCGGGAAGTGATCGGAATGCGGCTGCGGCGGACGGCGTCCGAGGAGAGGCCCGTCGAAGGCCCATCCCGAAAGCGCATATCGTTTCGATCTGGCGGCATCTCAAGGTATCTTGAACGATGACCAGTATTCCTCATGCCGGTTGTGGTGAGCTCTCGGAGCGTCGGGTGGAATACGTCACATTTCATGCGGCGGTCGGCGCCGAAGGCGGCGTTCACCCGAATCAGACGTTGGAGCACAGGGAATATGTCGCGGCCATCGACATGATGTTTCGATCCGCGCGGTTCTTCCATCCGAAAATGGCCGCCACGGTGCTGACGGACGCGCAGACGGACCTGTCGGGCCTGACGGTTCCGTTCACGCGCGTGGCGGGCCTGGTGAATCCGCAGCGACTGATGCTGGAGCGATCTCTGGCCCAGCGGGACTATGTCCGGACGAGCGACTTTGCCGCGCCGATGGTGCTGCTGGATTCGGACATTCTCATCAACGGTTCGCTCGAACCGGTGTTCCGGCAGACGTTCGATGTGGCTCTGACCTGGCGACCGGACGGCCACATGCCGATCAACGGAGGCTTTCTGATTCTGAACAATCGATGCCCGGAGCGGTCGAAGCAGTTTTTCAACCGGTTCGTGTCCCTGTATCTCGAACGATATGCCGACAAGGCGGATTGGTTCGGCGATCAACTTGCGTTCCGTGACTGCGTCGGACTGGATCAGGGTCGGATGCCGGAGCAGGAACTGAGAGACGTCGAGGGGTGTCTCGTGCTGCTGCTTCCGTGCCGCACGTACAACTATTCGCCGAACAATCAATATCGCGCAATCGCGTCGTATTTGCGCGAGAAAGTGGTGCTGCATTTTAAAGGGCAGCGTAAGCGATTGATGTCGCCCTATTGGAAGGCCTGGTTGAGACCGGAACACTCTCTGCTGCCGTGGGTGCAGTTTGACGGCTGGCTGGAACGCCGCTGGCTGGCGCGCCAATCGGCGGTGGAGCGGCGCGCATCGGCCAGGGCTATGGAGAAGAGCGCATGAAGCGCGGGATGGAGGGTGTGGCCAAGACGATTGCGCTGTCATGGCGGCTGTTTGCCGCCGCGGTCGGAGCCAGGTACCGCAATGCCTTTCTCGGTTATTTCTGGATGGTCTGCCCGGCCGTGCTCATCACCGGGGGCGTATCTCTCGCCAGCCAATCGGGCGTGATCAACCCGGGGAACACCCGGTTGCCGTACCCGCTGTTCGTGTTCCTGGGGGTCATTGTGTGGCAGGTCTTTGCCGAGGCCGTGAAGGTTCCGCACGTCGCGTTCGACGGGGCGCGGGCATACCTCACCAAGGTGCACTTCGCCCATGAAGCGCTCATTCTGGCGCAGTTGTACGAGTCGCTGATCGGTGTTTTCGTGCGGTTCACCGCGGTGCTGCTGTTGGTCGCCTGGTACGGCGAAAGCAGTTGGCGCGGCATCGGCCTACTGGCCCTCTGTCTGGCCGGGTCCAATCTCCTGGGCCTGGGCCTCGGAGCGATGCTCATGCCGTTCACGATGCTGTTCGCCGACCTCCAGAACGCCGTCAAATTGATTCTGGGCTACGGGTTGTTCCTGACGCCGGCGTTCTACGTGCCGGAATCCGCCGGACTGCTGTCTTCTCTCGTGCAAAGTGCGCCCGTAGCCCCGCTGATGAATTCCGCCCGCGATGCCGCGGCCGGCGCGGCCCTGTCGCAGCCGGATGCCCTGGCCGCGGTGCTGGCTCTGTCGCTGCTGATGACGATGGCGGGGATGGCGTTCGTGCGGTTGTCGGCCCCTATTGTCATCGAACGCCTGCTTCTGGGAGGACGATGATGACAGGCCGCGGGGACCTGTGCGTGGCCGTGGAGAGGGTGTCCAAGAAATTCTCCCGTTCATTGAAACGGTCGTTCGTCTATGGAGCCTGGGACATCGCCAGGGCCCTGCTCCGGTCCGGGGAGAGCGCGACGTTGCGGGCGAGCGAGTTCTGGGCAGTGCAGGATGTGAGCTTCACGCTGCGGCGCGGGCAGTCGATCGGCGTGATCGGCCCGAATGGAAGCGGCAAGACGACGTTGATGCGCATGATTGCGGGTGTCCTGCGGCCGACGCTCGGCGCGATCAGGGTCCAGGGACGCATCGCCCCGATGCTCGCGCTCGGAGCGGGGTTCAAGCCGGTCCTGTCCGGGAGAGAGAACGTGTTTCTGAATCTCTCCTTGTTGGGCGTCAGCGATCGGGATATTCGCGCGCGATTTGACGCCATCGTCGAGTTCGCCGAGCTTGCGGAGGCCATCGATGCGCCGCTCGGCACGTATAGCTCCGGCATGCTCGCACGGCTCGGCTTCGCCTGCGCGGTGCACACGGATCCCCAGATTCTGATCGTGGATGAAGTGCTGTCCGTCGGAGACGCGAAATTCAGAACGAAATGTCGAAACCGCATCAATCAACTTCGGAAGGCCGGGACCGCGATGCTGCTCGTCTCGCACAGTGCGATCCTGATTCAGGCGCTCTGCGACGAATGCCTGTATCTCAAGCGCGGGCTCATCGCCGCCCGGGGAACGCCGGACGAAACGCTCGGCGCCTATGAGTCGGATATCGTGCAGAATCTGGCCGTCGGCAACGCCGCCCGTGTCGCCGGCTGCTCCGGGGAAGCGTCGGAGGCCGGGCATTCAAAGGCCCGGATTCTTGAAGTGCGATTCACCGCGCGGGAAGCCTCCGGAGCCGGCATCTGGCTGACGGGGAAACCGGGAGAAATGATCCTGTCCGTGGGCTGCACGAGTCCCGTGAACGATATCAGCCTGAACGTCATTATTACGGATCTCACCCATCACGCGGGAGAAACGGTTCAGTTCATGACGTCTCACCGTGATATCGGCTGGGTGCGACTCGATCCCGGCCGGCCCGAACTCCGTGTGAGCTTCCCGGCCGTCGGGCTTCGCCCCGGGACGTACCGCGTCAAGATCAGTCTCTCGCAGGGTCTCATGCACGACATCCTGGACGTGCTCGACGACGCGCGTGTGATCGTGCGCGACGCGGGATCAGGCGGGAATGGTCTCTATTATCAGCCCCGCGAGTGGACCATCACCGGCGGTACGGTGACGGAAATGCCGACGGTGCCGGCGACGTCGGAGCTGGAAGCGGTCGAGGAATTGTGAGCCGGCATGGCAGGAACCGATAGCATGGACAAGATCGGCCGAACCGCCGCGCGGTTGCCGTTCAACTGCAGCGACCAGACGAACCCGACGTGGCGGGAGCGTGCGGAACTCTGCGCGGAGCTGGTGCAATCGTTGGCGCTTTCTCCCGGACGGGTGTTCAGCCTTGCCGACATCGGTTGCGGCGATCGGAAGTTGCGCGACGCGCTCCGGCACAGGGGGCTCAATTGCCGCTACGACGGATACGATCTGCTTCCGCAGTCTCCGGAGATCACGCGGTTTGATTTACGGTCGGACGTGCTGCCCAGGATCTACGACGTCGTGGTGTTGCTTGGAGTCATCGAGTACCTGGAAAAGGTGGAGACGGTGTTCGCCGCTCTGGCCGCGCAGGCGCCGTGGCTGGTCCTGAGCCACGTCATTCGGCAGGACGATCACTATACCGCCGCGCGCCGGGCCGAACTCGGCTGGCGCAATCATTTCACGGAAGCCGAGCTCGCCCGGACGCTGGAGGGCAACGGCCTGGCCGTTGTCCGGCGCGGCCTGACGTCAGACCGCCGCACCCTGCTCGCGGTGTGTCGTTCCCTGCGGTTTGCGGAAGAGCCCGCGGAAGCCCGCGCGTGACGGGCCCGTACTGTTCCACCCTGCTGGATGAATCATGAGCCCGAAAGTCTTCGCCGCCTTTGCCGAGATCCTCGAGAAGCGATTCCGCCCGTCCGCCGGCTGTTCGGTGCTGGAGATCGGCGCCGGCGCATGGACTCTGCTGGCGATTCCGCTGCTCAAGCGCGCCCGCAAGGTGGCGCTCAATCTCCGCTTCAATGACCCAGCGAAACTGGCCGAAGAGGCGAAGTTGGTCGTCGGCAACAGCAACGCGCTGGGGTTCCCGGACGAGTCGTTTGACTGCGTAATGAGCTGCTCCGCGATGGAACACGATCCCTACTTCTGGCGGACGGTGGCGGAGACGAAACGGGTCCTCAAGAAGGACGGGGTCTTTGTCGTCGGCGTGCCGATCTACCGGACGCTGCCGACGGATTACCGCCACACGACGTTGACCTATGCCCGGCACGGGCTGGCATACAACGCCGATTTCTATCGATTCAGCGAGCAGGCTGTGCGCGAGATCTTTTTCGAAGGGTATGCCGCCGTCACCGACGAAGTTCTCGTGCGTCGGTACCCCAATCCCTATCTGGTCGCTGCAGGTCGCAAGTGAGCGGGTTCAGGATGTCCTCCGGGCGGCGGAGCCAATTCGCGGTTCTGACACCGTACCTCATCCCCGAGGCGCTGCGGGGGAAGAAGGTCGTGAACGTCGGAGACGGGTTCATCCTTCGCGCCATCGAGCGTCTGATCGGACGGTTTGACCCGGCCCGCACGTTTTCTCCCCGCGTGGCGCCGACGGATGCCGCGGTCGATGTCCTGGAGCGCAGCCCGGGCGTCATCCTGGCCGGAGCCAATCAACTGACGGAGTCCTACACGGTATGGCCCGGCCTCACGGCCGAGCGCATTCTGAAAGGGTCGTTACGATGTGTGCCGTTCGGCGTGGGGTTGAACGGGGAACCGGGCCGAAGCGAGCGGTTGTCCGCCGAGACACGCGCGGTGCTCGAAGCGGTGCATACACGCATCGAGTTTTCCTCCTGGCGCTGCCCGAGAACGGTTGCGCTGCTGCGCCGGGAACTGCCGCATCTGGCGGAGCGATTTCTGATGACCGGCTGTCCCGTGCTCTATGACGGACCGCTTCTGGACTCCTCGCGGTTCCACTCATCGGAAGCGTCGGTCGCGGTGACCGCGACGGAGCGGGGGAACTTCTGGGAGCAGGAAACCGGAGTGATCGACCGGGTCGCACGACGTTTCCCGCGCGCGCGCCGCTATTTTGTCACGCATCAGAATCTGTCTCCTCCGGCGGCGTTCGAGGGATTGCGGCATCGGATGACGCGGCTTGATCCGTGGCGGCTGCCGGATCGTGTCGAAGCCCTGAGGCTCTACGCCCGCAGGCGGGGCTTTACGGTCGTGATTCCGCGCGACGCCGACGAGTGTCTCCGGTTCTATGACGGCGTGGATGTCCACGTCGGCAGCCGGCTTCACGCCCACTTGTTGTTTTTAAGCCGCAACAAGCGAAGCTACCTGATCCCGATCGACGGGCGATCACTCGGGATCGCGGAGCACCTGGGGTTTCCGGCCGGCCCTCCCGAGCAATTGGACGCCAACTGGGATTTCAACTTTGAGATCGTGCGGGACCATGCGCGGGCGAGTTTTGCGGTCATGGAACGGTTCATCCGGAGCATCGTCTGAGCAGCACGAATGAAGCGCGCCGAAACCCTCGATAGGCGGACGGCATGCCCTCCCGGCGAGGACAGCCGTGCGAGCGAGACGACGACCATGTCCGACCTTCGCAAACAGCTTTCTTCGGGGAGCGGATGGCGGGAGCAGATCACGTGGGCGGCGAGCCGCACAAGAGCGGTCGTGCTCAACGAAGGTCTCGGCCCCTGTCTGAGACGGATCGCCAACAAGCTGGCCCGCGCGCTGCGCGGACAGGGGCGCCTGACGCCATATGAAACAAAGGACCGGAATCTTCAATACCGACGCTGGCGGGAGCGGCGGAGGCTGACGGGCGAGGACCTGTGCGGCCTCCGGGAGGAGGTCGCCCGCCTCGCCTCTCGACCGGCGTTCGTGTTCGCCATGCCGCTGGCGAGCGCCCGGATGGACTGGATCACGGCGGCGATCGAATCATTCCGCACCCAGGTGTATCCGCACTGGGAACTCCGCATCTGCGGCGATGAGCGGGACAGCCGGGCGTTGCGACGGACAATCGAGCAGATCGCCGGGGCGGATGAGCGGATCACGTTCACGCAATGCGCGTCGGGGGAGACGACGCGTCGCAGAGCCTGGTCGCTTCTGGCCGAGTCCTCGGGCGCGTTCATCGGACTGATCGGACAGCACGACGAACTGGCTCCCGAAGCGCTGCTCGCCGTGGCCAAGCGCGTCGACGCATGTCCGGGGTTGGAGTTGGTCTATTCCGACCACGATGTGATCGCTCCCGACGGGGAGTACGTGGATCCCTTCTTCAAACCCGACTGGAGTCCGGATCTGCTGTTGTCGATGGACTACCTTTCTCCCTTTTGCCTGTTCCGGCGCGAGGCCTTGCTGGAAGCGAAGGATTGGGACGCGTCGATCGGAGGCCATGGCCTTCACGGGCTCTTTCTCCGATTCACCGACGAGCCCCGGCGCGTCGGCCACCTTCCTCTGGTGCTGTGCCATGCGCGAGCCGGCCGCGCCGAGGGCGGGCCTGCCGACGACCGCAGCGACCTTCAACAGACGGAAGGGGCGGCGGCCGTGACGGAGGCGCTGCGTCGTCGAGGGGAGTCGGGTGCGGCCAGCAGCCTCGGGCCCGGGCCGCTTCACGTGACTTTTGAGGTGGCGGGCTCGCCCCTCGTCTCGATCATCATCCCGACTCGAGATCGGGCCGATCTGCTCGAACGCTGCATCGGGAGCATCGAGCGGTATACGGGGAAGGTCCGGTATGAAGTCATCGTGGTCGACAACGGCAGCACGGAGGCCCGTACGCTGCGTTATCTCGACGCGATTGCGGGACGGCACCGGGTGATTCGCCGTCCCGGACCGTTCAACTACTCGGCGATCAACAATGAAGGCGTGGCGCAGGCGGCGGGCGAATTTCTCCTTTTTCTCAACAATGACACGGAGGCGCTGTCGCCCCGGTGGCTCTCCGCCATGGTGGCGCAGGCTCAGCGCTCCGGGGTGGGGGCCGTCGGGGCCAAGTTACTGTACCCCGACGGGCGGATCCAGCATGCCGGGGTCGTGCTGGGATTATGCGGAGTGGCCGGTCATGCGTTCCGATACTGCCGTCCCGGAAGCCTGCACGATCACGGATTGTCCGACAGCATGCGCAACTGCAGCGCCGTCACCGCCGCCTGCATGCTGATACCCAAGGCGCTGTTCGAGAAGTTGGGCGGGTTTAACCCCCGGTTGAAGGTCGAGTACAACGACGTCGATCTCTGTCTCAGGATCCGGCGGCAGGGCTACCGGATCGTCTTCGCGCCGGATGCCGCGCTGTATCACCACGAAAACGCCACGAGGCGGGGCGGGCGTTCGCCCGAAGATGAAGCGTTGATGCGGGAGCTCTGGGGCGATCTTCTGGTCGAAGGCGATCCCTACTATAACCCGAACCTGACGTTGGTCCGGGAGGACTGGAGTCTGCACGTCTGACAACTGTCGTGAAGATCGGCGCAAGGAACGACCGGCAAGGTGATGGGGGCGCACGAACGCGCCGAGACATGGGCTGGTGAAGCCAAATCCGCGATGAAGATCACGTATTTTTCGAAAACCACGGCGATCGGGCCCAGCAGCCGCTACCGGATATATCAGTATCGGCCCTATCTACAAGCCCGGGGAATAGACGTGCAGGTCAGTCCGCTCTTCGGTCCCGGCTATTTCCGGCTGCTGACGTGGCGGGCGAGGTGGGCCCGTGCTTTCGGGAAAGTCGTTTACGCGGTCGCGCGATTCTTGAGTCGCCTGCGCGACCTCCTTTCCCTCGGACCGGCGGATCTGGTGGTCATCGAAGGACAGCTCTTTCCCTACTGCCCGCCGATCGTCGAACGGCTTCTGGCGAGGCGGTATCGGTTCCTTCTGGAACTGGACGATGCGATTTATCTCACGCCTCGGCATGAACGGAAAATCCCCGAGCTGTTGCGCCTGTCGTCCGGGGCCATCGTGGGGAACGCGACGCTGGCGGAGTATGCGAGGGCCTATACCTCCAAGGTCTATGTCGTGCCGACCGTCGTGGACACCGATCGGTTCAGGCCGGCGGACGGCGGGTCAGAACCGGAGGGGATGCCGCGAAGCGGGGGGCTCGTGATCGCCTGGATCGGATTGGCCTTCAACTTTCCCCATGTCGAAATGCTGCTGCCGGTGTTTCTGAAGCTTCAGCAGGAGCACGGGATTCTCGTCCGCGTGATCAGTTCCGACCCGCCGGCCCTGCCCGGCGTGCGAATGGATTTCAGGCCCTGGAGCTTCGAGACCGAAGTCGCGGACCTACAGAGCTGCGACATCGGGATCATGCCCTTGATGGACACCGAGTGGGCCAGAGGCAAATGCGGGCTCAAGCTGCTGCAATACATGGCGGTGGGGAAGCCGGCAGTGGCCTCGCCGGTCGGCGTGAATCGCGACATCATTCGGGACGGAGAGAACGGCTTGTTCGCCGCCACGCAGGAGGATTGGTATCGCCAACTGAGCCGGCTGTGCCGCGACGCGGAACTCCGAACGCGGTTGGGGGAGTCGGCGAGAAGGACCGTGGAACTCCGCTACTCCCTGAAGCAATGGGGGCCCCGGCTCGCCGCTCAGTATCGAACGATCGTTGCGGGAGATGACCGGGCCCGCTCCGAGGCTTCTGCCCTCCGGCCGACGGCCCCGTAGCCGGCGCGGCGGCGCGGGAGAGCCGACCCTGAGGGAGCTGTCTACAAGATTGAAAACAATAGGCTTCTTGTCGTCTCTCGGCTAATCTGAAGATCCGAGGACCCCGGAGGCAACGCGACGGTATTTTCGTGCCGTCCGGAGTCGGTGTCGTTACGGCGTCCACACAAGGGAAGAGATGGCGCTCCTCATTCTGACTTTCGTCATGGCCTGTGCATTTGCGCTGTACGGCGTTCCGCTCGCGCGGCAGGCCGCCCTCAAGTACGGCATCGTGGACGCTCCGGACGGCCGGCTCAAACATCAACGGGAGCCGGTCCCCTATTTCGGCGGTCTCGCGATCTATCTTGCCTTTCTGATGAGCCTGGCCTTTACCTTCGAGTTCCGCCACGACGTCCTCGGCATCGTCCTGAGCGGAACGATCGTCGTGATGCTGGGATTGATCGACGATTTCGGCGTGTTGACGCCCTGGACCAAACTGACCGGACAGCTGCTCGCCGTGTTCGTCCTGATCAAGAGCGGGATCAGGATCGAGATCGCGGCCCTGCCGGACTGGCTGGATCTCGTGTTGACTCTCTTCTGGATGATCGGCCTCATCAACGCATTCAATCTGCTGGACATCATGGACGGCCTCTCCGCCGGCGTCGGCGCCGTGAGCGCCAGTGCCCTGCTGGTCGTCGCCCTGCTCCAGGGCGATCAGACCATCGCCTTCATGCTGGCGGCGTTGATCGGGAGCCTGTTGGGATTTCTCAAGTACAACTGGCAACCGGCGCGCATCTATATGGGGGATACGGGCGCGATGTTCATCGGACTGCTGCTGGGGGCGATGGCGATGATCGGCAAGTATCCGAGCGGCCACCCGCTCTCCCTTCTGACTCCCGTGTTCATTTTGGGGATTCCGATCTTCGACACGCTTTTCGTGATGTACATCCGGTACCGGCGCGGCCTGCCGATCTTCTGGGGAAGCCCGGATCATATCGCCATCCGCCTGCGGCACTGGGGCCTGTCGGTGTCCCAGACCGTGATGATCAGCTATGCGGCGACGGCCTTCGTGGCCGGAGTCGGTCTCCTGATGATGAGCGTCAGCCAGGAGGCGGCCTGGGTCCTCTGTCTCGGAACCGCGGGCGCCCTGCTGGTCGCCACGTTCATCCTGCAGCAAATCGATGTGCGCAAACCCGCCCCGCCGGTCGCCGCGCCTCACGCGGAGGAAGGAACCCACGCAGCATGATCGTCATCGTCGGCGCCGGCCTGGCCGGCCTCAGCACCGCCTATCACCTGTCCGGGATGCCGTACCGGTTGTACGAGCGGGAACAGGAAGTGGGCGGATTATGCCGGTCATATCGGAAGGACGGCTTCACGTTCGACTATACGGGGCACCTGCTGCATTTTCGCCAGCCGGCGATCAAGGAACTGGTGGAACGGCTGCTCGCAGGGCAACTGCAAAAACACAGCAGGAAATCATTCATCTATTCGCACCGGACCTATACCGAATATCCGTTTCAGGTGAACACCCACGGGCTTCCGCCCGAAGTCGTCCGCGAATGTCTGATGGGTTTCATCGCGACGCTCACCCGCCAGCCCTCGTCCATCGAACCGAAGGAGCGTTCCTTCAAACAATGGATTCTCGACAATCTCGGGGAGGGGATGGCGAAACATTTCATGGTGCCGTTCAACGAAAAGCTCTGGCAGGTGTCGCTGGACGAACTCACGTCCGACTGGGTGTCGTGGCTGGTTCCGAAGCCGGAGCTCAAGGACGTGATCAACGGAGCGTTGGGCATCAAGGACAAGGCCTTCGGGTACAACCCGTCATTTCTCTATCCCGCCGCGAACGGCATCCGGGTGCTGCCGGAATCCTTTCTTCCCGGCATCGACGGCGTGAAGAACGGAGTGGAACTGGTCGAGGTCGATACGAAGCGCCGCCGGGCCCTCTTTCACGACCGGCAACGGGGAGAGAGCCGGGAGGAACATTACGAATCCCTCGTGTCGACGATTCCGGTGCCCGAGTTGACGCGACGCTGTCTCGATTTTCCGGCGCATCTGAAAGAGGCGGCGCAGGGCTTGCGCTGGGTGTCCGTGTACAACGTGAACCTGGGGGTCTCCCGCGAACAGGTGTCGGACAAACATTGGCTCTATTTCCCCGAGCCGGAGTATCCGTTCTACCGCGTCGGCTTCCCCATGAATTTTTCCCCCAGCCTGGGGCGGGCCGGCTGCAGCTCGATGTATGTGGAGATGTCGCACCGTCCGTCGGAACGGCAGACCCCGGAGCAGCTCATTGCAAGGGCGCGGGCCGGCATGGAGCAGGCCGGCATCCTGCGGCCGGACGACGAGATCGTCGTGGCCGACGTCAAGGATCTGCACTATGCCTACGTCTATTTCGACCGGCACCGGGCGCGCGCCCTGCCGGCCATTCTGGATGAACTCGAGCGTCGCGGCATCTATTCGATCGGCCGGTACGGGCGGTGGGAGCATACGTCGATGGAAGATGCGATCGGGCAGGGGAGGCAGCTGGCCGAGCGGCTCCGCGCGCAGGGCGTCCAATCGGTTCCTGCCTAAGGACGGCGGATGTGGAGACGATCTGCCATGTCATCACCAAGCTGGAGTTGGGAGGAGCTCAGGAAGTCGCGCTCTATGCGGTGTCGCATCTGGAGCGAACCAGGTTTCGGCCCGTGCTCGTCGCGGGTGCCGGCGGCCTCCTGACCGAGGAGGCCGGACGGATCCCCGGCGTACAAACCGTCATCCTTCCCAGCCTCGGCCGCCGGATTCATGCCCTCAGCGATCTCATCGCCCTGTGCAAATTGATCGCGCTGTTTCGCCGCCTCCGCCCCGCCGTCGTCCATACCCACAGCTCGAAAGCCGGAGTGCTGGGCCGATGGGCCGCCTGGTTCGCGCGCGTGCCCGTGATCATCCACACCGTGCACGGGTTCGGCATCACGCCGGCTCAGCCGGTCTGGCTCCGGCGTCTCTTCGTGCTTCTCGAACGGATGACGGGATGGGTCACCACCCATTGGATTGCCGTCGCCAAGGCCGATGTCGAAAGGGGGCGGCGGTGGGGGCTGTTCCGGGACAATGTGTCGGTGGTCAGGCCGGGAATCGATCCGCGTCCGTTCCGACGGGCGTTGGAGCCGGCTGCGCGTCGTCGGCTCCGGGAGGAGTTCGGCGCGGGACCCGGGCACTGTCTCGTCGGGACCGTCGCCTGCCTGAAACCCCAGAAAGCTCCCGAAGACTTCGTCCTGGTCGCCAACCGCCTGTGTGAAGCACTTCCGCACGCTCGGTTCGTCCTGATCGGGGACGGAGAGTTGCGTCCGCGCGTCGAAGCGCTCGTTCGGGAGAACGGACTGGAAGGCCTGGTGCGCTTGGCGGGATGGCGGCGCGACGTCGATCGGGCCATGCAAAGCTTCGACGCGCTCCTGCTCACGTCCCGATGGGAGGGGCTTCCGAGGGTGATTCTCGAAGCGGCGACGGCCGGCCTGCCCATCGTCGCGACCAGGGTCGGCGGGGTGGAGGAAGTGCTGGAGGGCAATCCCCGCGCGCGGCTGTGCGAAGCGGGGGACATCGAAGGGCTGGCCGCGGGATTGGGCGAACTCCTTCGGGGAAACGGGTCGGGCGGCGGACCAACGGCCGGGACCGGATGGAGTCTTCCCGAAGAATTTCACATCGAGGAAATGGTCAAACAGTATCAATCTCTGTATGATAGGCTGCTGTCGCAGGAACGAGCGAAACTTCTGCCGGGCTCGATGGGCCCGGCCCCACAATCATAGCCCCGGAGTCGTCGTGAACGTCCCATTGTTGGATCTCAAAGCGCAGTATCACACCATCAAAGCCGAGGTGCTCTCGGTCATGGAAGCCGTGTGCGACGAGCAGGGGTTCGTGCTCGGTCCCCGCGTCGCCGAGTTCGAGAAGGCCACGGCCCAGTATGTCGGGAGCCGTCATGCGATCGGTTGCGCTTCGGGGAGCGATGCGCTGCTGCTGTCCCTCATGGCGTTCGGGGTGAAGGCCGGCGACGAAGTCATCACCGTGCCCTTTACCTTTTTTGCGACCGCCGGGGCGATCTCCCGGCTCGGCGCCAAGCCGGTGTTCGTCGATATCCGGCGCGACACGTTCAACATCGATCCCGGTCAGATCGAGCGGGCGATCACCCCGCGGACGAAAGCCGTCATCCCCGTGCATCTCTTCGGACAGTGCGCGGACATGCCGGCGATCAATGAGATTGCGAAGCGCCACAAGCTGCGCGTCATCGAAGATGCCTGCCAGGCGATCGGCGCCGCCCAGCAGGGCCGGCAGGCCGGCGTCCTGGGCGACGTCGGCTGCTTCAGTTTTTTCCCGACCAAGAATCTCGGCGGGTTCGGCGACGGCGGGCTGCTCACGACCGACGATCAGACGCTGGCCGATACGCTGGCGATGTTGCGGGTCCATGGGAGCCGCGTGCGTTACCTGCATGAAGCGGTCGGCATCAACAGCCGGCTGGATGCGCTGCAGGCGGCGGTCCTCCACGTGAAGTTGCAGCACCTCGATCGGTGGACCGAAGGCCGTCGGCGCAATGCGGAGCGCTACCTGCGCCTGTTCGCCCAGGCGAACCTTCTCGACCGCGTCACGCTGCCGCCCACGGCTCCCGGAAATTTCCACGTCTACAATCAATATACGGTCAGGGTGCCGCAACGGGACGAACTCAGGAACTTTCTGAAGGAGAAAGGCGTCGGCTCCGAAGTCTATTACCCGCTGCCGATGCACCTGCAGAATTGCTATCAGGATCTCGGCCACCGGAAGGGCTCGTTCCCCCTGTCGGAACGGGCAGCCGAAGAGGTGCTCTCGCTGCCCATCTATCCCGAGCTGACGGAAGAGCAGCAGGCCTACGTCGTGCAGATGATCGGGGAGTTCTATCGACGGGCCTGACGCGCCCCGTTCCCGCCCGTCCCCCGGCCGAAGGAATCGCGGTCTTGCCGCCCACGTCAGGGTTTGCCACGCGCGATCTCCTCCATCAACGGCCAGACCGTCCGTATGCGGAAGATCGTCGATTTCCGGACCGGAAGAAGGAGGTGCCGATGAGGTTCATGATGGGGATGAGCCTCTTGGCCCTCGTCTTCCTCTGGAGCGACGGGGCCGCCGGCAGGGAACTCTCGCCGCGCGAAATTTACGAACAGGTGTCGCCGGCCGTCGTCATGGTCATGGGACATTCCGACGGCGGGAAAAGCGGGAGCGGCGGCACCGGCTCGATCATCCGGGCGGACGGGTTGGTGCTGACCAACGCCCATGTCGTCATCGAAGAGCGGACGGGAAAACCCTATCCCAGGCTGTCGGTCTTTCTGAAACCGGCCCGGGTCACCGGCGATCCGAAAAGCGATCTGTCCCGCATGCTGCGGGCGAAGGTCGTCGCCTATTCGACCCCGCTGGACGTGGCGCTCCTCACGCTCGAGGGCCCGCCGTCCTCACTCCCGGTCGTGGCGCTCAGCGAATCCACCCAAGGCCGGATCGGCGATCGCGTCGTGGCCATCGGCCATCCGGAGCAGGGAGGCCTTTGGACGTTGACGACCGGCGTCATCAGCGCCGAAGTCGACAATTTCAACGGGGTGAAGGGAAAGCACGTGCTGCAGACGGAAACCGGCCTGAACCGCGGCAATTCCGGAGGGCCCTTGCTGGATGGCGAGGGGCATATGGTCGGTGTGAATACGGCCATCGCGCGCGTGGCTCCCGACGGGCTCCCCATCGCCGGCATCAGTTTTTCGATCAAGTCGAGTGTGGCGGCCCAATGGATTCGAGAGCAGGGCCTCGGCCCGCCATCGGCGGGTACGGCCGCCGCTCCTCCGGCGCAGACGAACGCGTCGGCGGATGTGCCGGCGCCTCCGCCGGCTCAACCCCGGCTCAAGCCAGTTCCACAGCCCAAAGCCGACGGTCCGGTCAAACCGACGGTCAAGCCGCCGGTCGCGGCGCAGCCCCGTCCCTATAACCTGGACCAGTTGATCAGCGATCGTGCCAAGGCGGAGGCCGATCTCGACGACATGATGGCGGAAATGCGCGGCAGGATGAAGGGGCGATAGATGCCGGTCGCATCGGACCGGGCGGAGGCGCTGCCGGATGGCCGGCGCATCAGCCCCGGTCGACTCACCGGGGCCGCACATCGGATCGGGAGTTTCTACGACGTGACCGCGCCCTCCGAAGCGGAGGACACGTGCCGGGCGTACTTGGCCATGACGCCCATGGTATAGCGCGGCACCGGCTGTTTGACCTTCTTGAGCCTGGCCTTGATCTCCGTCTGGGACAACTTCACGTCCAGTCTGCGTTTCGCGATGTCGAACGTCACGATGTCCCCGTTTTTCACGGCGGCGATGGGGCCGCCCCTGACCGCTTCGGGCGCGACGTGGCCTGCCATGAGGCCGTGGGTGGCGCCGGAGAATCGTCCGTCGGTGAGCAACGCGACCGAGTCGCCCAGCCCTGCGCCGACGATGGCCGCGGTGACCCCCAGCATCTCCCGCATGCCCGGTCCGCCGGAAGGCCCCTCGTACCGGATGACCACCACGTCGCCCGCCTTGATCTGTCCCGCCTTCACCGCCACAAAGGCGTCTTCTTCCCGGTCGTAGACCTTGGCCGGTCCGCTGAAGTGCATCATCGAATGGCCGGCCACTTTCACGACGCAGCCCTCCGGCGCCAGGTTCCCCTTGAGGATGACAAGACCCCCGGTCTTCTTGATCGGGTTCGTGAGCGGACGCAACACTTGCTGTCCGGGCGTTTCGGTCGCGCCCCTGGCTTCTTCGCCGATGGTGCGCCCGGTGACGGTCGGTTGATTCGCGTGGAGGAGGCCGCCTTCCAGCAGGCGTTTGGCGACCAGGGTCGTCCCGCCGGCGGCGTACAGATCCGCTGCGGCAAAGCGGCCTCCCGGCTTGAGATCGGCCAGCAACGGGACCTTGCGGTTGATCTTGTCGAAGTCGTCGATGCTCAATTTGATCCCGCTCTCGCGGGCGACCGCGAGCAGGTGCAGCACGGCATTGGTGGAGCCGCCGGTGGTCGCCACCGCCGCGATCGCGTTTTCGAGCGATTTGCGCGTGATGATCTGGTGCGGCCGGAGATCCCGTTTCAACAGCTCCATCACCATCTGCCCGCACTCGAACGCGACGTCGTCCTTCTTCTGGTCCATGGCCGGCACGCCGTTGCGTCCCATCGGAGAGATGCCGAGGAATTCGAACGCGATCGCCATCGTATTGGCCGTGAACTGCCCGCCGCAGGCGCCCGGACCCGGGCAGGCATGGTCTTCGAGATCCTTCAACTCGGCGTTCGTCATCTTGCCGGAGGCATGTTTGCCCACCGCTTCGAAGACGTCCTGAATCGTCACGTCATGACCCTGAAACTGTCCCGGCATGATCGACCCGCCGTAGAGCATGAGCGACGGCACGTTCAAGCGCGCGAGCGCCATCACCGTGCCGGGGATGGTCTTGTCGCAGCCGGAGAGCGCCACGACCCCGTCGAACAGATGGCCCCGGGCCACCAGCTCGATCGAATCCGCGATCACCTCGCGGCTGATCAGGGAGGCCTTCATCCCCTCGGTCCCCATCGAAATGCCGTCGGAGACGGCGATCGTGTTGTACTCGATGGGCGTGCCGCCCGCGGCGCGGATGCCGGCCTTGACCCGCTCCGACAACCGGCGGAGGTGATAGTTGCAGGGCATCACCTCGATCCAGGTGTTGGCGACGCCGATGAGGGGACGGGACAAATCCTCGTCGGTGAATCCCACGGCCTTCAACATCGCGCGTGCCGGGGCCCGGCCCGGCCCGACCAGCAGATCGTGACTCTTCAGCTTCAGCTCTTTTGCCATGACGTGATTACTTCCCTTTCTTCCCTTCTTTCTTCTTCTCGTCGTGTTTCTTGTCCTTCTTCGCTTCCGTGTCGATCACGGCGCCGGTGGCCGCGTCGATGTGGACTTCCGTCACGTTGCCGTCCGCGCCGACGACTTCGACTTCCCACACCGTCTTGTCGTGTTTCTTCTCGAGCTCGGCTTCCACCGCGGTGCCCGGGGCTTTTTCGAGAGCCGTCTTGATCGCCTGATCGATCGTGACCTTCGCATCCTTCAGCAGGTCGGCGAGCTTGCCCTCTTTATCGTCGCTCCAGGCGGCGGAACTCAGCCCGAAGACCGTCGCCGCCGTGACGGCCATCATCAGATTGAGGAATTTCATGCCGGACCTCCTGCGTCTGAGGGTGAGTTACTGTACGGACATGCTGCCCGGGGCCGAGGGCGTGCTGCCCGAACCCTTGTGGGGGTTCGCGCCAGCGCCTCCGCCATGGGGGCCGGACATGCCGCTTCCATACGGGCTGCCGTGACCACGGCCTGCTCCCTTGTGCTGCTGCATCATCTTCTCGTGTTCGGCCTTTTCCTTGGCGCGCTGCTCCGGAGTCAGCAGGCCGAGCACTTCGCGCCGCGTCTTGATCGAGGTCATCCGCAGCGCGACCTGCAGGTCCTCGCTCTGCTTCAGTTTCGCTTCGATCGCGCCGAAGTCGGACTTTTCATCGTCCGTCAACGCTTTCAACTCGCGCTCGGCGATCTGAATGTCGGCCTCCGCCTTGATCCGCGCCCGGTCCAGGTTCAGTTGAATCTCCTTGAGTTTCGCCACCTGCTCGCCGGTGAGCCCGATGTCCTTTTCGTGCTTGAGGAGATGGCGGATGAGATGCCCGGTGCTGCTGTGCATCATCCCCATGCCATGGCCCCCCATGGCGCTGTGTCCGCCGCCGGCATGGCCGTCTTTCCCGTAGCCGGGTTCGTTCGCCCAGGCGCCGGGGAGTCCGAGCATCAGCGCGAACGCTGAGGCGATGCCGAGAGTGGAGAGGGTTCTGGTTACCTTCGTCATACCGTCCTCCTTCTTGTTGCTACAACCCCTGTCTGTGCCGCTTCCTGGAACCATTATCGCACAAGCAAGCCGCCGGCGCCCTTCAGCCCGTTGAAGAGGAATTGAACGGCCAAGGCGGCGAGCAGCAGGCCCATGAGGCGCGTGATGATCTTTTCCGCCAGGGGGCTCATCCATTTCGCGCCTGAGGCGCCGAGTGCCAGAGTGACATAGCTTGCCAGACCCACCAGCGCAACGCAAGCCAGCAGAATCGCGCGATAGGCCCAGGAGGCCGCCTGGGCTTCGAGCAGAATCACGGTCGAGATGGCGGCGGGGCCCGCCAGCATCGGGACGGCCAGGGGCGTGATCGCGATGTCGTCCTTCGTGGCTCCCTCCGCCGTTTCCGCCGCGGTTTCCTGAACGGGAGACCGTTGCGCCCGGAGCATGTCCAGGGAGACGAGCAGGAGGACGAGCGCGCCGGCGACCTGCACGGCGGGGAGGGTGATCCCCAGGAGCGAGAGCAGCCATTGGCCGACGAGGGCAAACCCGCTCAGGATGCCGACGGCCACCAGACAGGCCATGCGGGCCATGCGGAGCCGCTGGGCCGAAGTGTCCCGCGCGGTCATGGCCAGGTAGGCCGGCACGGTCGCAATGGGATCGACGATGACGAAGAGCGAACTGAAGCTCAGCACGGCGTACTCGGTCGGGGTCATGCGATCATCGCATCCTGGTTCGACTGAGCAGTTCGGCGCGCGGATCCGGATGTTTCCCGCGGCTCAACCGCTCGAAGAGCGCCTGCTCCTCCTCGGTAAGCGACGGCGGCATCACGATGTGAAGATTCAGGAAGAGATCGCCGTGTCCCCCGGTCGCCGAGGGAAGGCCCTTGCCCTTCAACCGCAGCTTGCCCTCGGCCCGGCTTCCGGCCGGGACCTTCACGCGCACCGGTTCCGTCAGGGTCGGCGCCATGATTTCGGCGCCGAGCGCCGCCTCCCAGGGATAAACCGGCAGCGTGACGTGCACGTCGCTGCCCTGGCGGCGGAAAATCGGGTCCGGTTCGACGACGACGTGGAGATAGAGGTCGCCGCGCTTGCCGCCGTTCGATCCGGGCTGGCCCTTGCCCGCCACGCGCACGCGGGTGCCGTCCTGCACGCCGGCCGGAATCTTGATCTCGATGGTTTTCGACTCCGTCGTCGAGCCGGTGCCTAAGCAGGTCGGGCAGGTCCGGCCGCGCAACGAGCCGCTCCCCTGGCAGGTGGAGCAGGCGACCGGTTCTCTCAAGCTGACCCGTTTCGTGACGCCGGTCAGGACTTCGCGCAAGGTTAGATCGACTTCGGTCTCGAGATCGTCGCCGGGAATCGGAAAGCCCCGTCCGGTCCCGCCGCGGGCCCGCCCGCCGAACAGGTTTTCGAACATGTCCGAGAAGGCTTCTCCGCCGAAGCCGCCGCCCGTGTCCTGTCCGCCGAACCCTCCGGCTCCCGCCTGCCGGCGGGCCTTCTCGAAGGCCTCGGCCTGTTCCCACTGCGCGCCGTACTGATCGTATTTCTTGCGTTTGTCGGGGTCCGACAGGACCTCGTGCGCCTCGTTCAGTTCCTTGAATTTCTTTTCCATCTCGGCCTTCTTCGCGCCGCCGTGCAGGTCGGGATGGTACTGGCGGGCGAGGCGCCGGTAGGCCTTCTTGACGTCGTCCGCCGAAGCGGAACGGGCGATGCCGAGAATTTGATAATAATCGCGAGAGGTTGTCGCCATGGGTTAAAGCAATAAGATCGATTTTGAAAGGATCAAGCCGGTTCCGTCAGACCGACAACTCGGCACTCAGAACCCATAACTCGGAACATTCCGCCAGGCAGCTTACGGGGTCGATGGAGGCTTTGCAAGGCCGGCGTTGCGCTAGAACAAATTGAAGGAAAGGCCGACAAACGGCATGCCGAAGTTCAATCCGGAGTTCGGCTGCCTGGTGCCGCCGTTGGAGATGTGCACGAACCGGTATCCGGCCTGAACGGCCCATTGCGGCGTGAGGAACCAGGAGCAGCCGGCTCCGCCCCAGACGAGGAAATTGAACTGTCCCGGCTGTTCGGGCACGCGGCCTCCCAGGTCGGTCCACAGGGGCCCGCCGCCGCCTTCCAGATACGGGCGCAGTCGATTCAGCGCGGTAAAGGTATAGACCAGTTTCGGCGTGACGCCGACGCCGTAAGCGGTCACCGGCTCATCGGTGCGGAACGTCGGCAGCTCCGCCCCGATGCCGATCTGCCCCCGGTACCAGTCCGAACCGATCGGATCGGTGAGCGCCATCGTCCAGGAGGGCACCGCGGCGGTGCCGAAAAGTTTGGAGGATTGAGCCGGCATGAGCCGGATCGGAAAGAGCGGGCCGACGGCGAGACCGACCGTCTGTGTCCCGATCGTCGTCGTAGGCATGACGGTTTCGGCGCCGGTCCGGCAAGGAGACAGGAACATGAAAAGGAGCAGGATTCCGGTTCGAGCGATTCCCGCGCGGGACGGAGAACATCGCATGGAGGCCTTCGGCAGAAAGGGGAAGGCAATCACGAGGCCGAAGGGGTTTTGGCTCTGGCCATCAACTTACAGTAGGAGCAGACCTCGGCGGTGGTGGGTTGGCCGCACGTGGCGCAGGGGTGGAGCACGGCCTGATCTTTCTCGGTCATGGTGGTGGAGGCGGATGCCTTCCTGCTCTGCTTGTCGAGAAAGCCCCAATAGAAGGTCTGTTTGGTGCCGGGGGATTCCGTTTCCAGCCGGTTCAACACTTCCTTGTAGAGCAGCGTCCTGGCCCCCTGCGCCATCGGGCATTCGTCCACGATGTAGTCGATCCCGTTGAGGATGCAATAGGCGGCCAGCTCCCGCTCCGCCAAACGGTAGAGCGGTTTCACTTTCTTGGCGAAGCCTTCCACGGAGGCCGGGAGGTTCGGGCCCTGTTTGTCGAGGTACTCCTCCTGCCAGTGGAGCACGTTGCCGAGCAGCCTGGCGGCCTCGTCGTCGAGGTTGTGGCCGGTCGCCATCACGTCATATTCGTGCTCGATCGCCGCGCGGTTGAATTGATAGCGTTTGATCGTACCGCAGGTCGAACAGGTCGGGCGGTGGACGAGCTGGGCCAGTTCGCGGATGCCGGCGCCTTCTTCCTGCTCGACGGTATGCCTGTGCAACGTCGCGCCGAGCGGAGCGGCCGCGGCTTCGGCAAATCGACGGACTTTCTCCTGCGATCGTTCGGAGTAGGTCCCGATGCCGAGGTTCACGTAGAGGGCGTCCGCCTTGTAGCCGAGCTTCAGCAGAATATCCCAGAGGGCCAGACTGTCCTTGCCGCCCGAGACCGCCACGAGGATGCGGTCGTCCTTCCCGAACATCTTCTGCGACGTGATCGCCTTGGCGACCTGGTCGTGGACGAAGCCGGTGAAGCAGCCCTTGCAGAAGGCCGCATGGTGCCGCGGGAGCTTGATGACGGCCTTCGTCTTACACTTGGTGCAATTCATTGAATGACCATAGGCTTGAGGCAAATGGCTAGGGGCGAGAGACGGGGAAGCATCTGTTCATCCCCTTCGCCACGTGCCTCTGACCTTGCGCCTGCGGCTCGAGAGAGCCGCCGGAGATTACCGGCCGGATTTCGATCTGGTCCTTGTCGGAGAGCATTTCGTCTTCGGTCACCAGTTCGTCGCCCCGGATCACCAGATGCGCTTCGACGACGAGATTGAGCTCGTGCAAGACATCCTTCGCCCGCTTCGGGCCCTTCACGTCGACGGTTCTGTTCGGGTGGCTGAGTTGAACCTGCATGCAGCGGATGATACGGCTGCCCGATCGCGAATTGCAAATGGATGAAAACCGGTCAGCGCTTGCAGCCGCGCCATGACGACGCCGAGCCCGCCCGGCTCTCATACCTCTCCGTAGCCGGAAGGCGCCGGATGCCATTTCTCAATTCAACGGGCCCCCTTCCGCTTTTCGTTGCCATCCGCAAAGGATTCCGTAGAATCTGAGGAGCGTGGAGTGTCTCCCGCACGCGCAAAGCGCGATGTGTGACTGCAAGACATGACCCGATTTGTCCGGGTGCGGCGAATGGCCAAACGGTTCGGCATGAAATCGACGTTGCGGCCACGCGGACGGCCGAAGGGCTCGTGGGAAAAGTCCGATCCCTTTTATTTTCCCCCAGGGCCTTCCCTATCGCGCGACAAAGTGCGCTCCGCGTTTCTGCTGCCAGCAGGGTTCACGATGTTCCCCGCAGAAGGGCCGCTCTTTGCCGTAGCTGGTGGTCTCCAGTCGCGAGGCAGGACCCCCAAATCCCTGGAGATATCGTTTGACCGCTTGCGCGCGCCGTTCGCCTAACCCGCGTTATTCACGAGCGCTTCTGCTGCAATCGCCGATCCGCTGCGGCGACAAGCCTTCGGCCGGCGG